>CAYUCH010000162.1:0-8395 GCA_964443295.1 uncultured Desulfobulbia bacterium
CCATGATCAGATAGGTAATATCACCAGCCTGGGCGGTAAAACCCTCCTTTATAATCAAGCCGGGAGGATGTATCAGGTAAGAGAGAGCGGTGAAACCCTTGGCACTTATACCTACAACGGATTAAGCCAACGGGTGAAGAAAGAAGCCGGCCACTCGACCACCTTCTATATCTATGACTTTGACGGCCGCTTGATCACCGAGGCCGATGAAAATGGCGACTCTCAGGTGGAATACATCTACCGGGACGGTAAGCTCCTCGCCATGACCCATGCCAATGGCGATCTTTTCTTCTTCGGAAACGACCACCTTGGCACTCCGCAAGTCCTCATTGACGAGAAAAACCGAGCCCAGTGGGAAGCGGAGTATTATTTGCCTTTTGGTGAGGCCAAGGTTAATCAGTATTCCAAGATCGTTAATAACATGCGGTTTAGGGGCCAATACTTCGATGAAGAAACTGGGTTCCACAATAACTGGCACCGTTATTATGATCCTTCCACCGGGAGGTACCTTAGACCGGACCCGATTGGGCAGTTAGGAGGGATGAATCTTTACCTTTACGCTGTGAACAATCCAATCAATGCGATTGATCCATTAGGCTTGGATGCTATTGGGCCAATTTTTGGGAATGGCGGAGGTGATCCGTGTGATCATGGAGGTGGAGGTTCTCTGCATGACTTCCTTGGGATAGCAGGGTTGATACCAGGAGTGGGAATTGTCCCCGACGGTCTAGACGCTCTTTACTATCTTTTTGAAGGGGATGCGAGCGGTGCAGGGATAGCAGGTGCTGCAATGATTCCTGCCTTTGGCCAATGGGCCAGAGGTGGTCAACTTGGGGGTAAGCTCCTAAAAAATCAAACAGGTTCGTACACTAACTTTCACCGGAGTGGTAAAACATATATAGGTAAAGGATCTCGTAAACGCTCCCAGCAGTCTGGTCGAAGACAAGCGCGAGTGAACGATGACCCGCATGTGGCTACAGACTGGACACCTGCACGTGACACAAGAGATGCCTTTAAACAAGAATCTCGCCGTCTTGATGGGCAAGGTGGTGTTAATAGTCCTTCTAATTACAACAAAGTTGAATCTCCAGGCCGCCGGTATCGGCAGGAAGATGGGGATCTATAAATGGACACTAAATTTAACAGTCGCCATCTAATTGAACGTTTTTATTGTGAATTAGACAGGCTAGCTGATGATTACGAGGAACTGACGGATACAGATGTCCGAGAAGCTCTTCATCTGACACTTAATTATTTTTTTATATGGGGCATGAAAAGCAGTATATACCCTATTTCATACGGCATGTTCTCATTGGAAGGGGATCGTGCTGTTGCCCGCTCGGTCGAAAATTTCCTTGAAGGTGTGCATAGTTGTTCTGAGATGTCAAATACTCCGGTAGGTCAGCCTCGACTCAATCTGCTGCAAAATTTTGAAATAAAAACACCAAGTGGGCGTCAGTATGATGAATTTATTGGGCATGCTGACAAGCCGTTGCCCCAAGAGCCTTTACCAGATTATTTGTTCAGTGAAGGTGACTACGATTAATCGGAGATAAAATTACAATGAATTCGATTCCTAATGATGAAACGGGACAAGCTTTAAAACGATTTGTGCAAGACGGATCAGATATTACAAAGCCAATGGAAATGGATTTTTTTGTTGCCGTGCCTTCTAAAGACGCAGGCGATAAGGTTGCGTTAAAAGTACATGAATTAGGATTTGTGACTAGTGTTGAACAAGATAGTGAGACACACGATTGGACTTGCTACTGCACCAAAGTGTTTATTCCGGAATATTCCGAAGTAGTAAAAACAGAGCAACAGCTAGACTCTATAGCAAAAGAATTTGGTGGTTATGCTGACGGATTTGGTTCATATGGGAATGCAGAATAACCGCCGTTTCGATTTCAGAAAGCCTATCTAGTGTGATACGTTCTTGAAGACCTGTATGGATCAAATCACGGACAGTTTGGCAAGATTTTTTCAGGTAGCTTCTGCAAGCTGTTCCAGTGTTTCTTTTTCTTCTTTTTCGATGTTAAATTTAATCGATTCTAAGCTCACACTTTTGCCCCATAGTTTTTTGACGCTATTTCAACAAGATAACGCCATAAACGCCCCTCTGGCGACCCCAAAAAAATGCCCCTCATAAAAACAGAATATTATCAGTGGGTTATCTTCTTTTGGGTGGGCAGCGTGACCCACATATTGCCATTTTGGTGGCGTTGGGTGTGCCTGTTTCATCAGGCCTCGTACTAACGAGCATAAAAACGTAATTATTAATCCTTCTATTTATGTATTTCTTCTGCAAAAAAAATTGCTAATTTTTCCTTCAATCGCCTTTTTCTTTATCCTATACTTCTTCTTTGACTACCTTTTCCAACCGTTGCTTTTTGATAAAAGCATCCAAGACCCTGATAAGCGCTTCCTGATCTTCATCCGGCATATCGTCAAGTTGTTCAATACGTCTGACCAGTTCCTGGTTCCGTAATTTGCTGATAGCCAAGTCTTTGTCTGATCTGGCAAGATAATCCACGCTTACATCAAAAGCCTTTGCCAACCCAACCATAAGGTCCAGGGATGGCCACAGAGCGGCTCGTTCGTAGCGCGAGATGCGGTTGCCGTCTACGCCGATCTTTTGACCTAATTGACCTTGGGACCAGCCTTTACTTTGCCGTAGGTTCTTTAATTTTTGCGGGAAGTCTTGAGCTAGAAATTCTTGTTTTGCTGCCATGCTTTCCTCCTTGGTCTTCTAATTAACCAAGAAAAAAAGAGCATGAGAAGAGAATTTTTGCTTGCATTGTGTAACAACAAGGCTAGAATGTGTCAAAATCGTTACATAGTTTTTTGCTAGTGCTTCAAGCACAAAAAAGCCCATCAACTTCCAGTCTTTGGCGAGAGGGAAAGTTGACAGGCTTCGAGACCCCGGCGAGATGCCGGAGAAGTCCTTCTTCTATCGCATCTCCCCGGCAAAATCAAGGGCGTAAAGGGGGTAGCGAGAAGAGATGGTAGAAAAAGAACGAATCGACAATATCAAGCAAACCGTTGACTTGGTGCCGTTCATGAAATCCTGCGGCATCGATCTCAAGAAAGTAGGTCTGAATTACCGAGGCCATTGCCCCTTTCACAAAGACACAACACCATCCTTAACCGTTAATCCTCAGGATAATTTATGGAACTGCTTTGGCTGTGATGCAGGCGGTGATGTGATCCGCTTCGTGGAGTTACATGATAAAGTTGAATTTAAAGAAGCCGTGCAAATCCTCTCCAGCCAGGCTTCGAACACCGCAAAGAAAGCGGTTAAAGAAGAAAAAGTTGAACCATCCATCAAGGATCAAAAACTCTTGGCCCGGGTGGTGAACTATTACCAGCATACTTTTTCTCAGGATAATCGTGGCCTGGAATATCTGAAAGAAAGAGGCATTAGCGATCTACAATGTATGAAGGACTTCGGGGTTGGCTTCGTCAATGGTTCTCTTCGTGACATCCTGCCCGATGATGAGCAGGTCATCAAAACTCTCAAAAAACTTGGTCTCTTAAATAAGAAAGGCAATGAGGTTTTTTATAACTGCGTGGTCTTTCCTCTTTACGATGAAAACGGCGGGGTGGTCGGTCTTTATGGGAGAAATATCGATGATCAAGCTGGAGCAAGCCACCTTTATCTTCCCGGCCCACGTCGAGGTCTGATCAATCCGGCCCGTAGTCTTGCTAGAAGATCTTCTTCCATTCTTCTTACTGAATCCATTATCGATGCCTTAACCCTCTATGGCCAGGGCTTCAAGAATGTTGTCCCGGCTTATGGTGTCAACGGCTTAACCGAAGATCATCTTTTTCTCTTTAATGGTGCTGTTAAGGAAGTCTATCTGGTCTTCGACGCAGATGAAGCCGGGAAAGATGGGGCAGAAAAAACAGCCTCTCTTTTAAAAGAAAAAAACATCACCACCCATATCGTCACTCTGCCTGAGAAAGACATCAACATCTACTTCAAACGCCATACTCCGGAAGAGTTCGAAAACCTTCTCAAAACTACAAACCCATCCTCCGTTGAACAATCCGAGAAGCTGGAAAAAAGAACTCAAACCCTTTTCCAAGAAGATGATCATGGCTTCACCGTGGGCTATGGCCTCCGGCAATATCAAATCAAAGGCATCCAGCGCGGAGACACCCAACTCAAGGCAACCATCAAAGTTGCCAAGGATATCCGCAATCCTAAAGAACCCTTTGAACTGACAACCATCGATCTTTACTCAACAAGATCCCGGACCTGGTTCGCTAAACTCTGCGCAAATCTCTTGGAAGAACCTGAAGAACTGGTCAAGGAGGATCTTGGTAAAATCCTCTTTCTGGTGGAAGACTGGCGACCGGCAGCGCAAGAAGAAGCAACTGTTGAGATAAGCAAGGCTGATGAAAAGATCGCCCGTTCCTTTTTAAACTGCCCGGATATGTTCACCGAACTTCTCACCGATTTTGAAACCATGGGAGTAACCGGCGAAGAGGTAAACAAGCTGGTTGGGTATCTTGCGGCAACTTCCAGAAAACTTGCCGATCCATTATCAGTCTTAATCCAGTCGAGAAGTGCAGCCGGAAAATCCACCCTGCAGGATGCTATCTTATCTCTCATCCCGGATGAAGACTTTATCAAATACACCCGTGTCACTGACCAGGCTCTTTTTTATAAAGATGAAGACTCCCTGGTAAATAAGATCTTGGCCATTGAAGAAGCGGAAGGTATGGGCGGAGCTGCATACTCAATACGTAATATCCAGTCCGCCAAGAAGATCACTGTTGCTGCCACTGGCAAAGATGCTTCAACCGGCAAGATGAGAACCGAAGAATACACCGTTAAAGGGCCTGTGTCGGTGATGATCACCACCACGGCCACTGATGTTGACCAGGAAACAGCCAGCCGTTTTATCTTTCTGACCATTGATGAATCTGCGGAAATGACCCAGGCAATCCATAAAATGCAACGGGAGGCCGAAACCTTGGAAGGGTTAATCAGAAACAAAAAACAAGACGTTATTACTAGAAAACACCATGCCGCCCAACGGATGCTGAAACCCTTGGCCGTGGTGAACCCGTACAGCAACTATCTTTCCTACCCGAACAACTCCTTACGTTCTCGAAGAGATCACAAGAAATATCTCGGGTTAATCAGGGCCATTGCCTTTCTGCACCAGTATCAACGGGAAGTGAAAACTGTGGAAGTTGAGGGAGAGCCGGTGGAATACATCGAAGTTGTTTTAAGTGACATCGAGACTGCCAACCAGCTAGCCAACGAAGTCCTGGGCCAATCCATGGACGAACTTGCTAAACCTTCCCGGACGCTTCTTTCCATGATTTTTAATATGGTCAAAGACATGGCCGAATCCCAAGATATCCCACTTGATGAAATCTTCTTCACCCGCCGAATGATCCGGGAAAATACCGGCTGGACAGACTGGCAGATCAAGACCCATATCCGCCAGCTTGAAGACCTGGAATACCTCTCTGCCCGGATCGGCTCCAAGGGTAAGGAATACTCCTATGTCCTCAATTACCAAGGCCAGGCTGAAGAAACGGAAAAATGCTATCTGAACCTTACACCGGTGGATGAGATCAAACGCCTTGCGGCACAAGACCCGGAGTCTCGTTCCTCGCTTACCTAGAGGTGAAATAACCAGCTTGGAGGGTCTTCTTTGTAACTTGGTGGTTATCGGGTGGCACTTAGAGGGTACTTGGTGGTTGCTCAAAACACGCCAAAATCCTTGCTGTTAAAGAGAAAAAAAACTACTTGGCGGAAAGCCAGAGAGAAGCACCCCCAGGGGGAGAGGGCATGGAAGCAGCAACAATAATCACAGAATATCAGAACCACCTCAAAGCCCTGGGCTATGCCGATGCAACGGTGGAAAACTATCGTCGGCACCTGAATAACTTCAAAGACTATCTGGCTACTGAAAAAATAACCGATCTTCGAAAGGTGACCAGGGATAGTATCAAGCACTTTCAGGAAGAAATCATGGCTGAGAAACACACTGCCATGGAAACAAAAGCCCTGAAACTCAGGCCCGTTAAAAGGCTCTTTGAATATCTGACGGAAAACAACCAACTCCTCATTAATCCCACTGAAGGCTTCAAAGAAACCTGCCGTATAAACCGAAAAATACTGCCGGTTCTCACGGTTGACGAGATGCAGCGACTCCTTCAGCAACCCAACCTCTCTTTTAGAATGGAGATCAGAAACCGGGCTTTTATGGAAATCCTTTACAGCTCCGGCATCAGGTCCGATGAACTTCTAAACCTTACCGTCCATGATGTGGACTTTAAAAGCAAAGTTCTTTATGTCCGCAAGGCCAAGGGCAGAAAACAACGGGTGGTTCCCCTGGGCAAAACTGCCCGGCGCTATCTTCGGGAATATCTGGAAAAGATCAGGCCGAGATACAGCAAGAAAAATCCCAAAGAAAGAATCCTCTTTCTGAAGAATACCGGCCACCCCATGCAACCGCATAACCTGCGTAACGCTATCCGGGAATACCGAGATAAGGCCAAAATCAAAAAGCCGGTCTCACCCCATACCTTTAGAAGAACCTGCGCAACTCACCTTGTTCAGCAAGGGGCTGATATCCGTTATATCCAGAAACTTCTTGGTCATAGCAGGCTCGACACTACTCAGTACTACACCAAGATCATGCCGGTTGAAGTGAAAGACACTCATAAAAAAAGTCATCCTGGAATAAGGGAGAAAAAATGCTGATTACCAAAGTTATCCCTGAATATCTCAAACATCTGCAGATAATAGGAAGATCGTATTATACGATCCGCAACAACAAGTATGGCTTACGGGAGTTCTGCCGGTTCCTGGCCGAAGAAAAAATCTATCACATCGAAAATCTGACCAGTGAAATCATGGCAGAATACCAGCAGGAACTGGCCTTTAAGCTGACTCAAAAAGGCACTCCCATGACACTCCGAACCCAGGGGAATATGTTGGCCATAGCCAAGAACTTCACCCTCTTTTTAAAGGAAGAAGACTATCTTCTCAGAGATCCCGGCGCCAAAATCAAACTACCCAAGAAACCAAAACGACTTCCAAAGGTGATCTTGTCCGGGCCTGAAATAAAACAACTCATGAAAGGCCAGGATACCCAAAGCAATCGAGGTTACAGAAATCGAGTTGTCATGGAGATCCTATATGACACCGGCATCCGCCGAGCCGAGGTCGCCAATATCAAACTCCATGATCTTGACCTCGACTCAGGATATATCCATATCCGTTCCGGTAAAGGGGACAAAGACCGGGTGGTCCCTCTTTCAAGCCGAGTCTGCAACCTGGTGAAAAGCTATATCATGGTTGTTCGTCCCACCTTTCTGCAGGGCAAGGATGAAGGCTTTTTAATCCTTAACCGCTGGGGTAATAAGATGGATGCCAACGGGATATGGGCTGTTGTGAAACGTTGCGCCCATCTCGCAGGAATCAAGAAAAACGTCAGCACTCATACCTTCCGGCATACATGCGCAACCCATATGTTAAAACACGGCGCACCAGTCCGTCATGTCCAAGAACTTCTTGGCCATGAATCCCTTGAGTCCACCCAAATCTATACCAGGGTGACTATCAATGATCTGAAAGCAATCCACGCCAAATATCATCCCGGTGAAAATATGATCCAAAGGGGGCAGCCATGAACCACAACGACTGGCCTAATACCTCAAGCGATGACCTCATAGACTGCATCTTCGGTGTGGCCGATCTTCTCTGCCTTCTTGGTGAACTGGACGAAGGCACTCCAATCAAACCCGGAACCGTTGCCACCGCCGGAAAAACAATAGCCAACTACACTATGCGCTTGAGCTGCCATCTTGATGAACAAGAAAGAAGTTCCGGCTAGAAGAAACTGCATCGGTACGCGTCCACCTCCTCTCCATGTCCGGGCTGTCACACAGCGTGCAGCAATGATCGCATAATACAGGCTATATAGAGCGGCTTCCTTCCAAGAAATCTCTGTAAAATCTCCCTGTAAAAAATCCCTCTCAATCTCCCGTTTATCTGGTGGGCCGCTATACATAACCTTGCGATATTATGCGACATAAAGCACCCTTTCCGCCAGCCCGGTCATTCCGTTCCGCCGGCCGCATCTGATCTGGTCCCCCGCCCGGCCAGTGCTGCCTTGTCTTGAGTAATCTTCTCTGTTGTTCTTTCCTTCATGTCTCTCGCAGGCCCCGTGTCCATCCCGTCCGCCCCCAAGGGGCTCCCCAGTTGTTTTTTTCTTTAACCGCACTCTTTACAAGCCGCACCGTCAATGTTAGGAATACCATCTGTAGTTAAGAAAAAAAGCTCTTTGAAAACACGAAAAACTTCCCTGAAAAAAAACAGCTCTTTAGGGGGGTAAGGCGCATCGGAATATTAAGGGGCCAATAC
>CAYUCH010000163.1:0-8385 GCA_964443295.1 uncultured Desulfobulbia bacterium
TTCGATTCAACGGAGATTTTTATTCCTTGACAACCGAAGGCCATATAGATGTTAGAAGCTTTTTTGCGGTAATACTTGTACGTTATTTCATTTATATCCTTTGATGTGTTGGCTAGGTTTAATAAGTTCTCTATTAACGGTATACCAGTAGAATGTAGCAGAAGTAATGAATGGCAATAAAATCAGCGTAAATATTTTCAACTTTATGACAGTTTCATATTTCTTTCTTGGTTTCTAAACTGTTGAGCTTACCAGCCGGTCCCCAACTTTCCGCGATTAGCGCCCCGTGCCTTTCCCGGTATGGTGCAGCGATTGGTTAGCGCTTTGCTTTATTTATAAATCTAAGAGTATAGCTCCATGTATTAATCTGAGTATGTATACAGAATTATTATCTATTTTATATATAACACGATATTTTTTATGAATGATATGCCTGTAGTTTGTTCCAAAAAAGATATTTTCAGGGATATAGGCAAAGCCTTCGGGAAATGTATCTAAGCTGTATATTTTCTTTTCTAATTCAAGTATGAATCTTTTTGCATTATTAATGCTGTCCGCTGCTATATAAAAGAAGATATGTTCGAGGTCATTTTGGGCATTTAGCGATATATTAACTTTATATTTCTTTGCCACGCTTAAACTCCTGGAAAAAGTCTTTTGCTTCCGAATACCTTCCTTCTTTTATGTCTTCCTCGGCTGGAGCAAGAAGCTTAAGCAAATTGAAAGCATTTGTTATTTTTTCATATTCTTTAGCATCAACGAGGACAGCTTCCGCCTTCCCATTGACGGTTAATATGACGGGACGTTTGGTTTTGTGTATTTGATCCAGTACTGAATTGGTGTTGCGTTTCAAATCCGTAATTGACCGGATATCTTCTGTTATACTAATCGGCATTATCGCACCCCTTTGCGTTTTTTTGTAGACTTTTTATGATGCCATATTGTACTTGTATTTGATGCGAAAATGCAAATTTATTTGATGCGCTAGCGGCCCGCATAAGCCACGCACCAGAAGCGGTGCAGGAAATATCGCAACTGAAGTTCGCCTAAAGGTATGCGTTGGTTATAAAATCTATTTGATATTAAAAAACTAGTGATTCAACAATGCTTTCCATGTCATTCTCAAGACTTTCTTGATTCTTATAATATGCGACACCATTTAAAGAAAATGTTTCCGTTTTTGTACCTGAAACTATATATACAATATTGACAAACTTATTTTTCCCTTGCAGTATTTCACGACCTACCTGAGCGACCCAATGGCCATTTATCTTTTCAACTTTCCTGTATAATTCATCACCTCTCGGAAACTTAAATCCCTCTGCCTGTTTTTCCATTTCAGACTTCATTTTCTCATCACCGTATTTAGAAAAATGACCCCATATATCTGAGTGAGTTACAGCGAGAGCAACTCCATGTCCTTTTTTTTGGAATACAATTATTTCATGCGTATGGTTAAATGCTAGACCATCAAAATCAGTAGCCATTCTCCATGCAGTTTGACCGTAACCTTTAGTTTTGTTCCATCTCTCTTTTATCGGTTCGTAATATTGATAGCCATCTGGAAATGAAAGCTTAAAGCCGGAAAAACCAATTGTAGGGTTTTCAACATCCAATCCATTTACGATACTTTAAACGTTATTGTTTTCAATTGTCTGACAACCATTTAGGGTAAGAAGTAATGCAAAAATGAATATTATTGATTTCATCTTTTTATTCCTTTTTTCTAACATTAAATATTAACAATCTGTGTCTGTTTTCTGCGCCAAGACCTTTCTGGGTGTCGAAGTCACCAAAAAGCATCTTTTTAGCTTACTCAAATGGTTAGAAAGATGCAAAACCTATATAATTATCATGTTATAGGTGCAGTTGTATAAAAATGATAATTAATTATCAAGGCTTTCTATTGGCACATTTAAATACCTTCATTGCTGTAAAAAAGGGTTGTGGTTGATGATGTTTTTCAAGATTATTAGTAGTTAGCAGGCAACCGGATAGAAAACACGCTTCCTTGTTCTAATGTGGACTGTACTTTAATATCACCGCCGTGGGCCTGGGCAATATGTTTAACAATGGCAAGGCCTAAACCGGTGCCGTCTTTACTGCCGCCGCGGGCTTCATCCACCCTGTAAAACCTCTCGAAAATCCGAGGCAGATGTATCGCGGAAATACCTGCTCCGTTGTCTTTCACATTGATGTGTACCATATTATCAAATTTCTGAGCCTCAACTTCTACCTTGGTTCCTTGTGGACTGTATTTCACAGCATTTTCCAGGAGATTTACCACAGCCTGTTCCAGCAAGGGACCATTTATTGATGCTACTAAATCGTCTGGACATGAGAGTTCAAGGGTGATTTCTTTGTTCTTTGCTGAATCTTGGCAGGTAAGCATTGCTGCTTTTAGGGGGAATACAAGAGGTTCTTTTTCAAGGGGGATATTCTTATTTTCAGATTGCTGCTCAATACGGGACAGGGCAAGCAAGTCATCGACTAAACCGTTGAGCCTGTCGGTCTTTTTTGCGACTATTTGAAGAAAGTTTGCTGCATCATCGGGTTCGTTAATGGCGCCTTCAAGAAGTGTTTCGACAAAGCCTTTAATGGCAGTCAGTGGAGTACGGAGTTCATGGGAGACATTGGCCACAAAATCACGTCGTACCTGCTCTAATCGTCTGATTTTTGTGATATCATTGAACACGAAAAGGCTGCCGCTAATCCGGCCCGATTGGGAATGGAGTCGTACACCATGAATCTGGAAGAAGAATTCTCCACCAGGGAGTTGAAGAGTCACTTCACTTTCCATTGGGATTGATGTTTCAAAAGTCTGGTGGACAAATTCCAGAAGATCGCGGTTACGGACTATTTCTATGATGTTTTTACCGGTAATTTCTTCGGGCTCCCTACGGAGAAGACGGGCACCGGCTTTATTTATCGAAAGAAAACGTTCATTTTTATCAACGATCATGACTCCTTCAACCATACTGCTGAATACGGCTTCAAGTTCATTGCGTTGATTCATAATGGTACGTATACGTGTGTCCAATTCACGGGCCATGTGATTCATCGCTCTGGCCAAGTCTGCTGTTTCTTCAGATCCCTGCAAAACAAGCTGGCGGCTCAGGTCGCCTTGGGCGAATTTCTCTGCTCCCAATCGCATCTCTTCTAGAGGACGGCTGATCCGTCGGGCAATACCCCATGAAACCAAGGCTGCGAGCAATGCGGCCAGAAAAGCCGTGAACCCTATGCGTGTGTGAATACCTTCCAGGGTACGGTTTATGGCAGCAACTTCCATGGCTGTTCGAAGAATGCCAATGGTATCATCTTCATTGGTTAATGGAATGGCCACATACATCATTGAAGTTTGTAGGGTGGTGCTGAAACGAATAGTGGGTTCAATGCGGCGGGTGAGGGCAGCCATAATTTCAGGGCGGTCAGCATGGTTTTCCATTTTCGATGGATCTTCTTCTGAATCGGCCCAAACAGATCCTGCAGCATTGGTCACGGTGATTCGCGTGGCAATGCGCTTACCTGTTTCAATGCAGAACTGATTTAATCCGGTGAAATCGTTGTTAGAGATGTAAGCGAGTACTTGGCCTTTGAGCAATACTGCCCTGGCCTCTAGATTGTCAGCAATCTGCTGGTGGTGAAATTCTCGGATGGTCATGGTGCCATACCAGGTGACAATCACCACAGCCAGAAGAATGATCAACAGATTAGCGGGATATATCTGCCAGATGAGTTTTTTATTGTGCATGCTAAAAGAATTTATACTTAGTCTAATTTACGGTTTAGTATCAATTTGTTAGCTAAAAAGACTTATACCACGACAGAATAAATATTACATACAAATAACCATTAATATATTGATTTTTCTTGACAAATTTGCATTTTTCGACAAGATTGTAACGAAATTCCTAACGTGAATAAGGTAAATCAAATCTGAAATATAAGGCATTAAAAATAAGGCGTTACAGATGAGTACGAAATTTGAAACGAATGCGTCGAAAATTCAGTATATCAATATCAAAGATTTAACTGATTTCCTTTTCTCCCCATCCAGCATCAAGAAGACCCTTTTCCCATCAAAGAAGAAAAAAGACCTCTCTCAGAAAGACGAACCGTCAACCTCATCAAAAATTAAAAGCGCTTTAGGATTGTCTGTCTCAAGAAAAGGTACCGTAGCTCCAGATCCATTCGCCGCTGCTGCGACCTATGCCAAGAAAAACGGCTTGGGTTTTGTTGTTGTTGATCAAGACAATATTGTTCGTCAGACTAATAAAGCTGCGGAGCAATTTCTTAATCAACATCAAGAGGAAATGGTGGGGAATGTGTTTGATTATTTCCTCATGCCCCATGAAAAACAGAATGTTTCAATAACACGAGAAAACGGCAAACCGGGTATTGGTCAAATGTCGGTACGACAGACGCATAATACCAACGTCCCGTTTTACCTTATCTTAATTGAGGATGCGGCAGAGAATAAAGATATCTCGTTGTAAACTGAGTCTGTTTTTTTAGTCTACTGGTGTGATATTGCCTCAAGGCTTTTCTGTTTGATCACTTAATATAATCAAACCTTCTCTTCGTCCTGAGTTGTCTGCCATATTCCCGAATCCAGTCCATTTCTTCTTTTGTTAAAGCTCCATGTTGCAGGGCTTTTAAATTTTCTTTCAATTGTTCTCTGTCCCTCGGTCCGGTTAAAACCAGGTGGACATGGGGATTGGAGAGGACGAATCTATAGCAGAGTTCCGGTGTTAGAGGCGGGATGTTCTCCTGTTCTTTGCCACCCGGCCAGGGAGACATTTTAATTCCTTTCACCGGATTGATTAATTGCTGCCACGCCAGGGCAGTATAACTGACAACGGCTGGATTTCTCTTTTCCAGGTAGGGAAAGATATCCTCTTCTGCACCAGGATGTTTGGCATTATAACGAATCATAAAGAGATCAATTTCAGAATCCAAGGCCATTTGACCGGCCCGTTTTCGGTCATGGATGCTGGTACCAATGGCTTTAATCTTACCTTCCTGTTTGAGTTTCAGCAGAGTTTCGAGAACACCTTTAGTATATATCGAGGTGCGCCCAAGCCATCCGAGTTTGAATACATCAAGGTAATCGGTATTTAAGGTGCGGAGGGCTTTTTCAACACCTCGACGTACTTGCCAGCCGAAGTAGCCCCAACCGAGCAGAGCAACGATGTGTTGTTCTCTCTCTTTTCTGATTACTTCTTTTATTCCAGCGGTAACTTTTTTATAACTGGCTCCGCAGACCCAGTAATTTGCTCCTTGATCGGCTGCCCATTCGACATCAGAGGAATTGATACCGTAGTTGCCGGCAATACCCATCCTGAAGGCCTGTTTGTTAATCACTGGTAGCATGGTGAAAGAAAAATCATTTTGACTCTGGATATGTTCTATTGTCATTGGATTCACCTCTTTAAACATGCCTGCTCTTTTTTAGCCGATACTGGTTCAACTTAAAGTCAGTATACCGTGTGTTCGCCAGGAGGATATTGCTTTAGGATCGATTCGTCTGGCTCCCAGAGGGGGAGTTGTTGATCAAGAACAGCCTGTCGATAGTACATAATTGGCCACAGGTGTGGATTTATATTTGAAGATTGCGGTTTCAGGGCGGTGACGTCAAATGTGTGGGGATGCTTGAGGGGTTTGTTGCTTCCTGGTACTTCATCTTCTGTATCAATATAGGCATCGCTGATATCCGCACAGCTACCAAAATTGCGACTTCCGAATTGCCAGTCTATTCCGCCATAAATACTTACTGGATCAAGATAAGTCGTGTGTACCTTCATTTGGTTGCCGTTTTTTTTAATCTCTTCACACATGCCATACACAACAAAAGAGCCGGCGCTGTGTCCAATCAGGTGAAGGGATCGGATGTCGGAGTTTGCGAGAATTTTTCCGGCCAGATTATGTCCGGTTCTCCTGCCATTGAGTGAACAGCGAAACATATCCTTGGAATATTCACGCCAATCAAGCGCAAGAATCTGCTGATCACTTGTAAGGTGCTCTGCATTAAGTTCATCCGCAAACTTTATTGCCCATGAGTCTGCCGTGTCACCTTTACCATGAACGAGAACGATGAGTTCCTTGGCGTTTGAATTAATTTGATTATGATCAATAGTGTTTTCCAGGGGCCATGGAAGATTGGCGTAAACAACTATGAAAAATGAAGCAGTAAGAAATGGTATCCCGGGAAGAAGAACAAGGATTACTAACCATTGATTTTTGGTGAGCCCAAGCCAGCGTTTTTTCATGATTCAATTTGTTGTTTAGACTGCACCCTTGACAATCACCTTGTGCAGTTCATCTGTTGAGATCATCGGCATATGCGCGTCTTCAGGAAAAAATATCGCAAACGCTCCACCTTGAGTTGCCAGCATGGCGTTAGGTTCATCATTGAAGAATTGAACATCAGTATCCTGATCATATTCCCCAGAAGGATGCTTGCACGCTGATGTAGGCTTCCATCCCATATCATCAGTTCCTGCCAGAACCAGTTGGATATCAATGTATTTTTTATGTATTTCAAGTAACGCCTCATCTTTATTTCGGCCTTGGGCTTTTACTATAATGGCATACACGTTTGCACCATCTATCTCGTAATCTTGTGCAGGAAGATCCTTCAAATCCTGGCGCATGAGGAATTCGATGGCCTTGGCAAAGTTTTTGTTCAAAGATTGATAGCGGTGGGCATTTTCTAGGATATCCAATATCATGAGTTTTTCCTTTTGTTGGTCGAACGAGGGAACAATAATTACCTTTGAAGTAGTGTGATTAAAAAGAGTACACCTCAGGCTTTCACTAAAGTCCACATCCCAATAGCCAAAAACCCAAGGCCGGCAATATAATGCAGATGTTTTTCACTGACGTATTGAGAAAGGAGGTTGCCGGCAAGAACACCTATTCCCGAGGCAACAATCAATGCCAATGATGCACCGACAAATACTGTAAGTTTGCTTACCTCTTTATCAGCAGCAAAAAGCATTGTGGCTAATTGAGTTTTGTCGCCAAGTTCTGCGATAAATACAGTGATAAAAACCGTTATGAGTATTTTGTAATCCACGTTCGATCCTCTGGGCTGCAGGTTTGTAACGGTTGAGCCCTTAAAAGCATAAGAAACTTCTCAGTAATAATCAATTCTAGAATTGGTCTGTGGATCCTGTGAATCAATATAGATTTAGGCATGCCTGAAAATGTCTTGACATTAAAGATACTTTGATTTATTAAAACTTGAAATCGAAGGTTTTTAGCTGTAGCTATCTTGTCAGAAAGCTCGATCAACATTGGATTGAAAATGCCATCATGCGTAATGTGGGAGTACTGACCATCTTTTTTGGAGTGTATTCATTGTCCACCAATGTGAGTCTTTAGAAAGGAATTTAAGGAGAGTTTGTGGGTAAAAGCGAATTGAACCATTTATTCATTGAATTTTACGAGAAGCTTTCATCGTGGGAGCATGCCATTGTCCGGGGAAACGATCTGACACTTTCGCAAATGCATATTGTTGAGATCCTTGGATTGCATAAAGCGCTTCGCATGAAAGAACTGGCTGAAAAGATGGGGGTCACCACCGGCAGTTTAACAGTAGTGGTTGACAAACTTGTGAAGAAAAAAATTGTGCAGCGGAATCCCCATAAAAGCGATAGACGCTCCCTCATTGTTGAACTCACAAAGAAGGGGAATGAGTATTTTGTTGAACATAACCGCCTTCACTCACAACTCACAGAGGAGATTATGCACCATTTATCAAAGGAGGAAATCAAACAACTAGAACTGATACTGGAAAAGATTAATCAGGTTATTTAGTGTTTATAGAATTAGTTGGTTAATCGGTATCTAATTTATAGGCAGCTTGCGATTCCATTATGAAAATGGATTTTTTTATGTCATGCAAGTTAGACGGTCCTAACTTGATTTGGACAAACTAAAAGGAGTGTTGTTATGTGTAGTAAAGTGAAAATTTTAATGATGTGCGTACTGTTTTGTCTCACCTCTTTGACCGCCCATGCTGAATCATCCAAGCTCAGTTTCGGAGGATATGGCGAAATTCACGCTAATATCGTTGAAGGAACAGACGATTCCGGCAATTCCAATGATCTTATCGATATCCACCGTTTAGTGTCATTTGTCGGGTATGAATTTGCAGACTGGATACAATTTCAGTCTGAAATTGAACTTGAGCATGCCTTGGTTTCCGATGGCGGCGGAGGAGAAGTCGAAGTTGAACAGGCTTATGTTGATTTTCTTCTTTCCGATCCACTCAATGTCAGGATAGGCAGGACGCTTATACCTCTTGGCCATATCAATCAACACCATGAGAGCTGGTCGGGAAAATTCGGACAGGTCGTTAAGTGAAAATGTTGTTCCAAT
>CAYUCH010000164.1:0-8339 GCA_964443295.1 uncultured Desulfobulbia bacterium
GGATGAAGGGATTCTTCCATTTCCAGGTCAATCTTTTCCTGGGTACCGCCTGCTTTTTGAATATTTTTGTTTTCCAGAGAAATTTCTTTTTTTCGATCTACACGGCCTGGATAGATTCCAAGGAAAAGATTTGTCAGATCAACTTGAAATAACCTTGTATTTTGATCGCCCGGCCAAGGAAAACCTCGTTGTTGACCGAGATACATTTCAGTTAAATGCAGCTCCTGCAGTGAATCTATTTTCACGAATTTCCGAGCCTATTCGGGTTGAACAACAAAAAACCGAATATCGTGTTGTTCCTGATCTTCGTCGTCAAAACGGCACTGAAGTATTTAGTATAGATACTGTCTCTGCCACCACCGGAAGCTCTGCAGGAGATGTTTCTACTTTCCGTCCATTTTACTCAATACGTCATCATCTCGAAGCAGAAGAGGAGGGCAGGAAGGTCTTTTGGTATATGCAACGTCGTCCCTCTGGAAGAAAAGGTGATTCTGGCACCGAAGCGTATATTAGTTTTGCCGACCTCGATTTTTCACCGGTGGATCCAGAGGTTGAAATTGTTACTGTGCACGCTACTTGTACCAACAGAGACCTGCCGACCAGGCTTCCATTTGGTGATCCAAAAGGCGATTTCGATATGGAATCCGCTGCACCGGTTGCCCGAATCAAAAGCCTTGTTAAGCCAACATCTACCAGACGCACTTCTCTGGGGGGCATGTTGCAGTGGAAACTTATCTCCCATCTTTCTCTTAATTTTCTCTCATTGGTTGAGAATGGCGAGGATGCCCTTAAAGAGATCCTTAAGCTCTACGATTTTGATAACTCCCCTGCAACCCGGCAACAAATTAACGGGATAATCTCTGTATCGTCACGACATGTAACAAAACGGGTTGGTCAAGGTTTTGCCAGGGGACTTCAAGTGAATATTGAATTTGACGAAACAAAATATGTAGGTGCTGGACTCTTTCTCTTTGCAAGCGTTCTCGAACGTTTCCTTGGACAATATGTTTCCGTCAATTCCTTTGTACAATTGGTCGTTAAAACTATTCAACAGAAAGAGGTACTTCGGCAGTGGGCGCCAAGAAGCGGCAACACAGCTCTCCTTTAAAAAACCACCTCTCTGACGATTTTTTTAGCTTTTCGTTTTTTAAAGCGGTGGGATTGCTGGATGCAACGCGTCCGGTTTCTGATAGATTAGGGCGTAGTCTGTCTCCCAAAAAGGAAGCGGTACGCTTTCATGTCAAACCTGGTTTTTCTTTTCCTGCCAGTGATATCTCCGGTCTTGAGTTTCGTAAGGATGATCCTCAGGCCCATATGGAAGTTGCTTTTATGGGGCTTATTGGCCCATCGGGTGTTCTACCCCATGTTATTAATCAATTGGCGGAAAAACGAAATAAAGAAAAAGATTATAGCCTTACTGCATTTCTGGATCTCTTTCATCACCGTTTGATCAGCCTGTTTTATCTCGCTTGGAAAAAGAGCAAATTCCCAGTCAATTATCTGCCTGATGCCCAGGATCGCCTGTCGGGATATCTTCGAAGTTTCATTGGTTTAGGTACTCCAAAACTGGCGGAACGTGTCGGTTTGCCCGATGAGTCATTGCTTTTTTATTCAGGCTTACTTTCACGACCTGTTCCCTCGGCTGCAGCTATTTCTGCTGCAGTACAATATTTCTCCGGTACCACTGTAAATATTGACCAGTTTATTAACCGGATGATTCCGCTGGACACGGAAGACCAGACTCAGATCGGCTCAGCCAATAGCAGGCTTGGACAAGATACTGTCTGTGGAAAATACGTCTGGGAATGCCAGTCAAAATTTCGAGTTCGATTGGGCCCCATGGGTTTTAAGACTTTTCTCCGATTTCAACCCTCTGGAGACCTGCTCTATCCCGTTGGCTCATTCATTAGATACATGGTGGGCATGGAGTTTGAATTTGAACTTCGAATATATCTGGACCATAAAGAAGTACCCCCCACTATTCTTGGTGGTGGGGAAGGGTCTTCCCCAAGGCTGGGCTGGACCACCTGGATTAAATCTCCAGCATTTGAACACACAGAAGACCCGTTTATTGTTTTTCAAGAGACGGATATTTTAAATAAAGAGAATTAGCCTACACGGAAATAATAACCCTTTTAATGGAGCGATCAATGTCACAGCTAAATCTGAAATCCATGATTGGAAAGTTAAATTCTACTTGTCGGAATGCCCTCGAAACTGCAGCGGGACTGTGCCTTTCTCAGACCCATTATGATGTTGATATTGAACATTTTCTTTTAAAGTTGCTTGAAGAGCAAGATACTGATATTCAAAAAATTCTTCGATATTTTGAAATCAATGAAACCCATTTAATCGATGACCTGACCACTGCCATGGAGGGATTTAAAACAGGAAATACCAGGACACCGTCATTATCGCCTCGCATACCAGCCATGATCCAAGAGAGCTGGCTTATAGCCTCGGTTGAATTTGAATCTACGTCTATCCGTTCCGGCCATATTCTTCTTGGCCTTTTAGGCAACGATTCCATGGCCCGTATGCTGACTTCCAGTTCGCTGGCCTTTAAAAAAGTCTCCATTGAAACCCTGAAAGCAGACTTTGATACCCTTACGGCAGGATCTGTGGAAGAGACAGTCAGTGTACCAGGAGCTGGGCCTGTTGACATGAGCGGCAGGAAGGTGAAAGGCGGCAAGCAGGAAGCACTGGCGCTTTATACTAATAATTTGACCGCGAGTGCCCGACAGAAAAAGATCGATCCTGTGCTTGGTCGTGACCTGGAAATTCGGCAGATGATCGATATTCTTATTCGTCGACGTCAGAACAACCCAATCCTCACCGGTGAAGCAGGTGTTGGTAAAACTGCTGTAGTCGAAGGATTTGCCTTACGTATCGCAGAAGGTGATGTGCCCCCCATATTAAAAGATGTTGAATTACTGACCTTGGACATGGGCCTTTTGCAAGCTGGCGCAAGCGTTAAGGGGGAACTCGAAAATCGACTTAAAGCCGTCATAGATGAAGTTAAAGCCTCTCCCAAACCGATTATTCTCTTTATTGACGAAGCACACACGCTTATTGGTGCTGGAGGGCAGGGAGCCGGTGATGCTGCTAACCTCTTGAAACCTGCTCTTGCCCGCGGTGAACTGCGTACTATTGCCGCCACAACCTGGTCTGAATACAAGAAGTATTTTGAAAAAGATGCTGCCATGGCCAGGCGTTTTCAGGTTGTAAAAATTGAAGAACCTGATGAAGAGAAGGCTTTGATGATGATGCGGGCCATTGCTCCGTTTCTCGAGAAGCACCATAACGTGATGATTACCGATGAAGCTCTGGCTGATACAGTCCGCCTTTCACATCGCTACCTGACTGCTCGTCAATTACCAGACAAGGCCGTCAGTGTTCTTGATACTGCTTGTGCTCGTGTAGCAATTGGTTTGACCACCAGCCCTGCACAGCTTGAAGAAGTAACCAGGCGGATGAGTGAGATTGATCGAGAGATAAAAATCCTCGAACGTGAAACACTCATGGGCCAAGATCATAAAAAACGTATTGCTGAACTCGCCAATGAGAAAAAAGGCCTTGGCAAAGAAGCCACCAAGCTCGAGAAAAAATGGCAGAAGGAAATGGATTCTGCCAATAAAATCATTGAACTGCGGGCCGGCTTAGGTGAGACAGATTCGAAAAAGAAACCAAGCGCCAAAAAAATCACCCAGATGCAAAAGGATCTAAAAAAGGCGGAAACTGCTTTCCGTAAAGCCCAGGGTGATGACCCATTGATTCAGATAGAGGTCGAAGGGAATACGGTAAGTGAGGTTATTTCAGGCTGGACTGGGATACCCACCGGTCGCATGTTGACCGATGAAATCAGCACTGTCTTAAAGCTTGATAAAATTATGGCGGATCGGATTATTGGCCAAGATCATGCCTTGGCAGCCATTGCTCAGATGGTACAAACTGCCCATGCCGGCATCGAAGACCCTTCAAAACCAACCGGTGTATTCATGCTTGTTGGACCAAGTGGTGTTGGTAAAACCGAAACTGCTTTGGCGCTTTCAGAATTGCTTTATGGTGGGGAGCAGAATCTTATCTCCATTAATATGAGTGAATATCAAGAATCCCATACGGTTTCCGGACTTAAAGGTTCTCCTCCAGGATATGTTGGATACGGAGAGGGTGGGGTGCTCACCGAAGCAGTTCGCCGCCGACCCTATAGTGTAGTTTTGCTGGATGAAGTTGAAAAAGCCCATTCTGATGTTATGGAACTTTTTTATCAGGTCTTTGACAAGGGTGTTTTGGAAGATGGCGAGGGCCGAAGGATCGACTTTAAAAATACACTGATCATCCTCACCTCAAACCTTGGCACCGATCTGATCATGAAAATGTGTGCCGATGATGAGACCATGCCCGATGTTGACAGCCTTAACGATATGTTGCGTCCTGACTTGACCGAACACTTCAAACCTGCGTTTTTGGGTCGTTTAAAGGTTGTTCCCTATTATCCCATTACCGATGATAACATGAAACTGATCATTAAATTGAAGCTGGGCCGAATTGCCAAAAGGATGCTGGGCAATCAGAATGTCGAATTCAAATATGACAAAAAAGTGGTAGATGCTATTAATAGCCGTTGCACAGAGGTGGACTCAGGCGCCAGAAACGTTGACAACATCCTCACCAACACCTTGCTTCCTGATATGTCCAGGGAGATCCTCTCACGAATGGCTGATGGCGTTCAGATGAAAGAGGTGAAAGTCTCAATAAAAGGGAAAGGGTTTGCGTTTAAAGTGAAGTAACAGGCTTGCTGACCAGGGCACTGGCTAGAGTTTTATTTTTTGATTTAAACTGTGAGGAAGAACATGAGCAAGCCCATATCCATAGAGGGAATTGGTGTGAACATTGGTGATGGACCTGATGAAATCTCCAAACCACTTCCTGAAGAGGGAGACTCCCTGGGCATCTGCATTCTAGGAAATTTCAGCGGGACCACAAAAGCTGAAAAGTCAGCTGAATTCAAATTGCATCGGGTCAATCGTGACAATTTTGATTCCCTGCCTGAAACACTTGAAGCTTCACTGTCCTTGCTCGTTAAGAATGATCAGGGGGTCAAACAGGAAATATCTCTTCACATAGAAGAATGTGATCATTTTCACCCTGATCACATCTTTGATACCTTGCCTGAATTTCAGGCTTTAAGAAGACTTCGCAAAGAACTTGGTGATCCAGAGACATTTAAATCCGCTTTACGAGAAATACAGAGTTGGAGCTCTGATCAGGCTGACACGAGTTCAGAAGAAATATCTGAGCCAGAGAAAAAATCGCCACCTACAGCGCAAGCAGAAGGAGGGAGTGTCTTAGACCAGATTCTTACCGATGATACCACTACGGTGGATACAAGTACGACTCGCGCTGCAGGTAATGAAGTGGATCAATTTGTTGCTGCAGTTGTGCAGCCGTATCTTTTGCCCAAGGAAGATCCACGCCAGGAGGAATACATAGACGCAGTTGATTCTGCATGCAGTTCCTTGATGAACAGTATCCTCCACCACCCCGATTTTCAGGCCCTTGAGTCTGCCTGGAGGGGAGTGGAACTCCTTGTGCGGCGTCTTGAAAGTGACGATGATTTACATGTTTACATTCTTAATGTTTCTAAACAAGAAATCCTTACAGACCTGCTCAAACATGAAGATCCAACTCGGTCAAAACTCCATACTCTGTTGTCACGAAAAACTGAAATTGACCATGTGCATTGGGGGATTCTTTCTGGGTTGTATTCCTTTGAAGCTAATCCTGAAGATGCAACACTGCTCCAGCTCCTAGGATATGTGGCACAATCGCTCAACGTGTCTATCGTGGGCCAGGCATCTTCCGCAACTCTGGGTTGTGAAAACCTCGCAGAAACGCCAGATTATGCTGACTGGCACCCTGAAGAAGACAAGAAAGCAGCTCTTATATGGAATGAAATACGACGATCACCTTTTGCTTCCAACATAGGGCTTACTTTTCCTCGCTTCTTGTTGCGCAATCCTTATGGTGAAACCACCGATGAGATTGATCGATTTTTCTATGAGGAAACCGAGGATAGGGGGCATGAAAATTTCCTCTGGGGAAATAGCTCTTTACTTTGTGCGTTGCTGATCGGCAAGGCCTTTAACCAGGACGGCTGGGATTTTAAGCCAGGTCGTTTTCAAGAAGTGGAGAACCTGCCTTCGCCTGTCCTCAAAGAAGATGGTGAAACTCGACTGCTTCCCTGCGCTGAAGTTGTCTTCACTCATCAAACCGCAGAAGTGATACTTGATACGGGCTTAATGCCGATCCTTTCCATGAAAGAAAGCGACTATATTCGGCTTGCCCGGTTTCAGTCTATTGCACAACCTTTGACTGGACTTGTAGGTCCCTGGTAAATCAACGCAGATCGCATAAGCATGACTATAAACAAAATACATATTTTCCAATCAAATGAACCAGCAGATCGATTATTCGAAAAACTCGTTCTTATTGCTCGCCATGCACATCCATCCAATGGCAAAGTTTCTTCGCAGGCCCTTTCATCCATGATAAGAGAGGGTTTTATTCTTACCCCTCTTCAGAAGCGTGCACTGCTTGTCAAGGAAGCGGATGGTTCCGTCAATTTTGCGGCTCAATCAATTGATGAGTTGGAAGAAAATGAAGAATGGCGCACTTTGTCGGATCAATTTAAAAAAGCTGTTGTTGATATGCTTTGGATGCCCGCCCATTGTCATGAGTTGTCCTTTAATACCATAACATCCAATCCTGTTCTCCTCGAAGAACTGTATCAGATTATCCTGGAAGCGATTATAGACGGGAAAATTCGATTCAAAGAAGGGAGTAAATCAATTAGAGCAGGACAACTTGCAAGAGAAGGGCGCAAGAAAGAACAACACCAGCATTTTCTTGAAATTGTTAAAAAATTGAATCGTCAATACACACACTTTCGAAAACTCGCCTTGAAAAAACGTTTTTTGGGGGAAGTCTCGAAACATGCTCCAGGTATCCCAGGCTTGATTGATGGTTTTTCACTTCCTGTCCTTGAGGTTATTCAGGCTGAAGAACATCCTGACTATAAGGAGATTGCCATTACCAATGTGTGCAAAAGTTTGATGATCGACCGGATAAGCGATTCATTAACAGCGGTCTCCTCTAAAAATAGAGATAAAAAGGTTCAAACTTCACCCGAAAAATCCGGCCTATTTCAATTTCGTCAGGCTCTAGGAGGCTTACCTGTTGGGCTATTGGCTCGTATCCTCAAGGAAGAGAACATTAAAAAACGGCAGGAATTGACGACTTTTCTGCTTCGGCGGCATCTTTTTCAGTCATTACCGTCAGAATTGCAGGATTTCCTCGGGCCAAAAACAATGCAGTTGTTATCCCCTGGGCAATTGCATGTAGTTTTACGGGTAATAGAAGAAGAAAAAGGCCAGGTTGCCTCTGACAATACTATTTCCACACCAATTTCGCCGGCTCCTTTGTCTGTAAAAATTCGCCAATTATTCATCCGAAAAAAACAATCTCATCTTCAACCTCAACCCAAGGAGCATAGCAGACAATCTGGAGTCGTTGTTATGGTGAAGGCAATTGGAGCTCACATTCTTCCACAGCTTTCTCCAAAGAAACTTGCACTTGTTTTTGCTTCAAATAATGCAGATATGGTGCACAAACTGGCAGCAGGTTTTAACCGCTTTTTGCCCCATATTAAAACCCAGAAAATTATACCGCTCTCTAGGTTCTTCGCTACACCCTTGTGGGAAATTGTCAGGTCCCTTCGTTTTATTAATAATATCAACCAGGAACTCCTGGAACAACTTGAGTCAATGGTGAACAAAGACCTCTTGGACATTCCTTTTGCTAAACTTCTTGCTGATACCTTCAAACACAAGTTAGTGAAACTCAAGGTTTTTCATCTAGAGGAGGTTGAGAAAAACAGTGATGTGATTCGTTTTTTTAAGGAGGCTTTTCTTTCTTTAAAAAAAGGCGTCGTGAGACTTGCGAGATTGCATTTTAACCTTATTCGAAATAATAAAGAGCTTATTCCTATTCTCTTTGAATGGAAATCCTCCAAGCTAAATATGCTTTTCTCAAACCAAGTCTACCTACGTAAATTTCTCATTGAGATTGGCCGACCAGAAACACGTAAAATTATTTTTGAAGGTGATCATTGATATTGAAGTGTATACGGTAAGATATACTCACTTTTGAATAAGAGAGTCCTCATGTGAAAACACAAAAAAACATATAGCGAACCACCTTCAAGGCAAAATAAAAAGGAAAGATAGAGCTGGTCGGGAAAATTCGGACAGGTCGTTAAGTGAAAATGTTGTTCCAAT
>CAYUCH010000165.1:0-8216 GCA_964443295.1 uncultured Desulfobulbia bacterium
CAGTGGCCGGAATCAAATGGAATGGGTGGTCGGGATCGTCTGGAATTCGCACCTTACGTCAAAATCGGCAGAAGTGTTCGATATCAACTCGAGACTGTTGAATCTTTTATGAAAAAGAACACAATATATACTGATGACCAAACAGAGCCTGAAACCATCTGAAAATTTTCCCTATGCCTCGCAACACAACAAGCCCTTCTAATACGAGCAGCAGCAACTGGAGTTTAGGTCAACACGACACAGAGTGCATTTTAATCGCCTCTCTGCTGAACTGCCACAAGCCCCACCTTCTAAACTATGCTTTCTCAAATTTAACCCCAAGGCATTTTTCGCATGAGAATCTACAGGACATTTATGCTGCAGCCAAAGCAATTTACAACCAAGGTGACACATTATCCAGCAGTAGCGTTGCAAGTTATTTGCTCAAACACAGTAAAAACCCTGCAGCAACTTTAGCGATTTCAGAGAAATCAATTCCAGTTCCTTCCGCTATTCCTAATTTAACAACAAAAATTACCACAGCTTACAAAAGATCACAGTTAACAGGTCAGCTCAAGTTGGCCCTCAACAAACTGGCTGACGGTCACAATCCTGCGGAAATTCTTGATGACTTATTAACAAATTCCCAAGAATACACAAACGATCAAAAAACAGCGGACAGCGAATTTGCATTCGTTCGATATAGAGACATTTGCAGAGATTTAAAACCCACCGAATGGCTCATAGAAAATGTTTTACCTTCGAATAGCCTAGCTTGTTTATTTGGTGCCCCTGGCAGCTACAAATCGTTTTTGGCTGTGGCCTGGGCTTGTTCAATTGCAACTGGCACCGAATGGCTGGGCCATCAAGTTAAAAAGAAAGGGCCTGTGTTTATTATCGTTGGGGAGGGTTTCTCCGGATACACCAAGCGATTTGCTGCATGGTCCACATTCACCGGTGTTTGCCTTGATCATGCCAAAATTTTTATAAGTAATATGGCCACACAATTGACGATTGACAATACAGCCGCCCAAATAGGGATAATAATACGAAAATTAACTCAAGAAGAGGGACCACCCGCCATGGTGGTGATAGACACACTGTTCCGGAATTTCGGTCCAGGGGATATCAACACGGCAAAGGATATGAGCCATTTTGTGAAAAACATCGATCAATACATAGGAACTGATTGTACACGGCTCATTGTCCATCACACAGGCCATAGTAATAGGGATCGAGCCCTGGGCTCCATTGTTCTACCAGCTGCTCTCGAGGTCGAATACTGTCTAAAAAAACATGCCAAAGGCTCCTTAGTATTAACAAACAAAAAAATGAAAGACGAAGAAGAATGGCCACAAAGCATGAGACTGAAAGCATTGGAGATTGCAATACCAAGCCAATCTGCTGAACCAATGACGAGCCTCATACTGAGCACTGACGACCTGCCATTAGACCTTAAGCCAGAAATAAAAGGTAAAAAGATGGCCAAAGCCTTGAAGATCTTGGAAGAATTACACTATTCCAAACAAGCTATCTCTGAAAACAAGAATGATTGTAATCCAAAAGAGCCCAAGGTCTTAACAAAAACCTGGCGAGAAAAATGCATTAAGCTGGAAATCTATCAAAGACCAGCTTTTTATGAAGCCATCAAAAAGCTCGAAGAGCGCAATTACATAAAAACAGATGGAACATATGTCACTTTATGCAACCTGTCATAATGTCATAGATCGTCATTTATGACATTATGACATTATGACATTGTTATTTGTATTGTCATGGTTGTCACACCCCCTTTAATGGGGTGACAACTATGACAATGACACAAGAACATTATCACAGACACAGAATGACCAGCGTCAATTGAAATTCACAGCTGATTGATCACAATTTATATTTTTCAAGATCGACGAAAGGAGGTCAATGAATGCTTTACGGTAAATATAGAAATATAAAAAATTCGGCCAGATGTGGGGAATAGTGCGGGGAGTGAATAAAAAACAAAATAAAAAAGGGACTTAGAATTTCTTCTAAGTCCCTGTCTTTATTGTGGTAGCGGGGAGAGGATTTGAACCTCCGACCTTCGGGTTATGAGCCCGACGAGCTACCGGACTGCTCCACCCCGCAACGCAGATTGGCAATATAGCATCAGCCCCAGAAAAGTCAATAGAATTGATGCTTCTTAAGCAGAATCTATGCTGTCCTTGAGACCATCTAAAATATCTTGTGGAAATTTACTGAGTTTGCCATCTAAATCAACAATGGCGTGTACGGTATATCCTTTTACCAGGAGCTTCCCGTCGGACTCACGGATGATCCGATTATCGAACCGGCAGGAGACATTTCGGACCTCTGAGAGCCGTGTCTCGACGATGAGAAGATCGTCATATACTGCAGAAGCTTTATAGCGGGCATGGCTTTCTACCACTGGCAGTATAAATCCTCGTTCTTCCATTTCCTTGTACGAACACACACGGGATCGGATGAACTCGTTTCTTCCAGCCTCGAAAAATCGAAAATAGTTGGCGTAATAGACCATGCCACCTGAATCGGTATCGCCGTAAAGAACTCTGATCTTGGTAATTTCTTTATCCATTCTATTTGCTAAGTAGCTTGTCAAAAAAAAGAGCGCCATTTTCCATCAAAGGACGATCCAAGCTATTCTCTTCATCAAAAGTCAAACCGCTTGCCGGCCACTCCCCCTGGGAGTCACACATACACACCGGTACGGCATGCAACGAATGGGTACGAATAGAGAGCGGTGTAAAATGATCCATGGTAACCACAAGACGAAATGGCTCTCCGGACTCCTTAAGGCCTTGAAAAATAGGTTTAGCTATGCGGGAATCAAAATCTTCTATGGCTTGAATTTTCTTCTCCAGACTTCCTTCATGCCCAGCTTCATCAGGGGCTTCAACATGAACAAAAACCAGATCATGGTCTTTTGAATTCTCCAGCGCCGCCTGGGCCTTTCCTTCATAATTGGTGTCAAGATACCCGGTGGCCCCAGGGACATTGATGATATCCATACCGGCATACACGCCTATACCCTTTAAAAGATCCACTGCCGAGATGAGGGCGCCGTTAATCCCATAGGTTGCAGAATGGGTACGCATGGAGGGGGTTTTGCCTTCCCCCCAGAGCCAGACATTGTTTGCTGGCTGCTTGCCTTCTGCGATTCGTTTTTGATTTACAGGATGCTGGGCAAGTATATCTTCAGCCTTATTGATGAATTCCCACAAGGCCGAATTTTCATAATCTTGCCAGAAGCCCAATATGTTCTGACCAATATAATCATGGGGAGGGACGGTATTCATGGCGCCCGGCTCTCCCTTGAAGACAAGGAGATGCCGATAGCTCACTCCGGGATAGAGTCGAATGGCTTCAAAGGCAGCCTCTTGATTAAGAGCGCTGATCAACTCACTGGCCTCTTCCGTGGTGATATGACCACCACTGAAGTCTACCATGGTGAGGGCTTCCGGGTCTGTTTGGCCCAGGGTTACTAAATTGCAGCGAAAAGCGATTTCATCTTCTGCCAAGGTAACTCCCATGGCAGCCGCTTCCAGGGGAGAGCGCCCGGTATACACCTCTTCCGGCAGATATCCCATGAGTGAAAGATTGGCCACATCGGAACCAGGAGGATATCCATTGGGGACGGTCTGTAAACGAAGAAGTTCACCTTGACGACAAATATCATCCATGGTGGAAATATTGGCAGCCTGCAAAGGTGTTTTTCCCTGTAATTCCGGGATGGGCAGGTCTCCCATGCCATCTCCCACAAGAATCACATAGCGCATCAATCGTCTCCGTTTCCAGCCAGCTCATTTTTGGTCATAATACGGATCTTCACGGTTGGTGCCGTTGACATCTCCATGGCATCAATTTTAACCAAGGCTGCTTGAACATCTTTTTCTCTGGCAT
Source organism: uncultured Desulfobulbia bacterium (assembly GCA_964443295.1). Taxonomy (GTDB): domain Bacteria; phylum Desulfobacterota; class Desulfobulbia; order Desulfobulbales; family CG2-30-60-27; genus CAYUCH01. The sequence goes on from CAYUCH010000165.1 coordinate 3,898, forward strand.
CATGGGTTACCATGACGAGGGGCACTGCCCCATTTGTCTTTCTGCCTTTTTGAATTACAGACTCGATGGAAATATTATGATTCCCTAGAATACCTGCAATTTTCGATAATGCTCCAGGCTCATCTTTCACAGCCATGCGGAAATAATAGGGGCCGGTCAATTCATCAAGGGGTGTGATGGATGGTGGTCGTAGATGCTCGGCACGATATGACAGACAAGGAACACGATTCTCAGCCCCGAATAAAATATTACGAGCTATGTCCACCACGTCGGCAACCACTGCACTACCGGTTGGCATCATGCCTGCACCCTGGCCATAAAGTAAGACATCACCCACCATATCACCGGTAAAATGAATGCCGTTGAATGCACCGTTAATGCTTGCCAACATATGATCTTCGGGAATCATGGTGGGATGCACCCGCCCTTCTACATGTTGGCCATGATTATGACTGATAGCCAGAAGCTTAATACGATAGCCGAATTCCCGGGCCAGAATAAGATCCATGGGCTCAATCCGGGATATCCCTTCAACATTTATATCATCAAGGCTGACTTTCATGCCATAAGCCAAGGTCATCAGAATGGCCAATTTATGCGCGGTATCAATGCCCTCTACATCATAGGTAGGATCTGCTTCGGCATAGCCCTTATCTTGAGCATCAGCCAAAACCTCGTCAAAGGATGTGCCATGCTCATCCATCTGGGTCAGAATATAGTTAGCTGTGCCATTCATAATGCCCATCAGAGAAATAATCCGATTGGCAACCAGCCCCTCTTTCAAGGCCTTGATTACCGGAATTCCCCCTCCCACCGAAGCCTCAAAACCAACCTCAACCCCTTTAGCCTGGGCTGCTTCAAAAATTTCCTGGCCATGGATGGAAAGCAAAGCTTTGTTGGCAGTAACTACATGTTTGCCTGCTTCAATAGCTTGCAGAATAAAAGTCTTTGCCGGCTCAATTCCCCCAATCAGTTCTATGACAACATCGATCTCAGGATCATTCATGATATCAGCGGCATCATTGGATAAAGTTACTGATGAAAACTGCTCGGGCAACTCTTTAACCACGATATCGGCAATGCGTTTCACAGAGACGATAGTTCCCACTCTCTTGTTAATACGTTTTGCCTGCTCTAAAAGAACTTGCGCAGTTCCACTGCCCACTGTCCCAAAGCCGATTATACCTACCTGTATTTCCCTCATATTATCTTCCTGTAAAAGGCATTTTTAAAAAGGATGCCCTCTGTTTTTTTTAACTACGTATTCGTTCCCCAATATCCTTTTTGTCGGGAGACAATTACCCATTTACGTACCGATGTCAAAAGAAATGAAGAAAAAATCCTCTCTTTCCAGGGCATAAACCCAATTTCCCTTAAACCTGTCAATAATAATTTAAGAATTTTATTAAATTATTATTGACAGGTTTTCTGTCATTTTTTATCTACATACTATAAGTCGTTTAATCTGGCTCTATTCGATCAGCATAAACAACGAATAATTCGTTCTTTTTTCGATACGTATTTAAAAAGGAGACAGGCATGGAAAAAAATAATGTATATGCAACGGAAAGTACTAAAAATACTGGTCAATTCGTCATGGATTTTAGTGAAATCGTCAAGCAAAATGGCTTTGTAGTGCATAATGCTGCCACTATGGATATGGGTGAATCTTTTCGAGCCCACGGCTCTGAAATCAGTGACGATTTCGACCTTCATATGATACAAATATGCAAGCCGTCGAAAGCAGCCCAAAGTCTTTCATCCAACCCAGAACGAGCCATTCTCATGCCAAAATTCGTCATGACCTTCAGCCGAGATAATAAAACCCAAATCCGTTTTTTGCGATATGATGCAAACGACATTAAAACCGTGGTCGACGATGACGTTTTTCCCGCTTCTTTGGCAGAAACCTATACCAAGATTGTCGAAATGATTGACCTGGCCAAATAAACTACATCTCAAACATGTAATCCAACGAGAAAAGCTATGTGGAAATTTCTCATTTCAATCAATAAAAAGTTAATCCTGGCCATTCCTCTAATGATGCTGGCCGGATTCCTCTTTGGTTCATTTATCGAACCCACTTTTGTCAGATCACTGAAATTCCTCATACTGCCCTTCACCTTTCTGATGGTCTACCCGATGATGGTGACCTTAAATATAAAACACATTGCCGACGGGGTAAAAAACATCCGTTTGCAGGCCACTACCCAATTTATCAATTTTGCAATTATTCCATTTATCGCCTTTTTCCTCGGGCAATGGTTTTTTCCAGACAAACCATATATGGCCCTTGGACTACTGTTGTCTGCCCTTCTGCCAACCAGTGGAATGACCATATCATGGACAGGGTTTGCCAAAGGTAATATGGCTGCGGCTATCAATATGACAATAATTGGTCTTACTTTGGGTTCCCTTGCCACACCATTTTATGTGCAAGCCCTCTTAGGCACCAAGGTTGATGTAAATTTATTGCTCGTCGTCAAACAAATCTTCGTCATCGTATTTTTACCGATGATTCTTGGTTTTTTAACCAGACAATGGCTCATTCAAAAACATGGCCAACCAACTTTTAAAAAAGACTGGGCGCCCAGATTCCCTTCTCTTTCTACTTTGGGAGTTCTTGGCATCGTCTTTGTTGCCCTCGCTCTCAAGGCCAAAACAATTGGACAAAATCCTGGAATTATCATTACGATTTTTACGCCATTACTTATTATCTACATGGCTAATTTCACCTTAAGCACCGTGATCGGCAAGATATTTTTTCCACGTGGCGATGCCATTGCCCTTGTTTACGGTACTGTTATGCGCAATCTATCCATTGCCTTGGCAATCGCCATTAATGCCTTTGGAGCACAAGGTGCCGACACAGCTTTGATAATCGCTGCTTCATATATCATTCAAGTCCAGTCAGCGGCCTGGTATGTTCGCTTGACAGATACTTTTTTCGGTCCCCTTCAAGAAGGGAGCTAAATTCAGGAGGTAGAATCATGACACAAGGCAAAATTGCAATACCCACCAATAATCCAGGAGGCCTCAAAGCAATGCGTTCCAGTCATTTTGGCCATTGCGATACCTACACCATCGTAGACATTGTGAGTGGAGGTATTTCTTCGGTCGAAAGCGTTGAGAACCAAGAACACGGAGCAGGGGGATGCTTGGTACCGGTCAGCCTGCTTAAAGATCTAGGTGTGAATGCTATTCTTGTTGGGGGTATTGGTGGCCGACCACTACAGGCCTTTGCAGAGAAGGGAATCCAGGTTTATTTTGCCGCAAAAGATGCGTACCATGATGCAGAAGCAGTGGTTGATGGATTTTTGCAGAAAGAGCTCTCCATCATGGATCCCAGCCAGGCTTGCAAGGGAAGTGGGAAGTGTCACAGCAAGTAATAATTATGACTTTTATTATTAACGCAGTCCCCCAGAAAGTTCCTAAAAAATTTGCAACAGGCCAAAATAGAGATAGTTACACATAGAAGCAATTTCAAAGGACAGCCAGGCAGTAAGACCATCGTAACATCAATGGTCACTAGTAATTACTCATCTTTTTTCAAAACTCCATTCCCCTGTCTGCCTCTGAATTGCAGCGCTAGATGCTAACTTAAATTAGAATGGATCTAAGAAAAGATTGGTAAACGCTCAATGGTGCTGCAGATTCACCCCAAGGGTACTTCTTTCAGGGCGTGGCCACCGCGACCAACCGCTATAGTCCGCTATGTGGGTTGTCGCGATGCCGCAAAGATGCGGTGCCAGTGTGCGTTTACGAGGAAAGCTGTTGATAATTCTCCCAATCCGTGCTAAAAAATCTCTCTTCTTTTGTTCCAAAGTTTGCTGAGTGGTCCCGTAGCTCATCAGGATAGAGCACCAGATTCCTAATCTGGGTGTAGCAGGTTCGAGTCCTGCCGGGATCACCACTATCACTCAATCATTTCCGTTTACGCAGCTGGCAGCTCTTCTTTTGGTTTCATTCTCTCTGCAGGGTCCAAGCCTTCAAATTGCTCAAGATACAGACTTGCCAAACATCCGGCCTGTAATGGTGGTACTAAGATAAAGAGAAGATTGAACAAAGGCACCGCCGAAGCAAGAAAACTAATAATCAAATCTGGAACCAGGGTGATCATGAACACAAACACCAAGTGCATGAAAAAACCCTTCTCCAGCACTTTGGCCCGGCTTTCACGCATGGCATCTCCAAGCCCCATTTCTTTATCCACCATGAGTGGCAGAGCATACATCCACCAGACAGCAAAGAGAATACCTGGAATTAAGAGGTGGCCTGGTTTGTTTGGACAGGATCTACCTTCCTTTAAGTGGAATGTC
>CAYUCH010000166.1:0-8208 GCA_964443295.1 uncultured Desulfobulbia bacterium
CGGTTGCCCACCATATACGAACTGTACGATATTCATTTTGCTTACGATTTGAAAATGGGCATTGAATGCGCCATCGAAATGGAGGGTAACTACTGGTCGGACGAAAAAGATGGTGAGGGTATGGTGGGTGCATGGGAAATCGGCGACGGGTGCGATCCTGAACGCGAGTATTTCGGCAAGAAGATCGGCTATGTTCGAGCGGTACGACAATAACCATGCCAGAGGATAACATCATGATTCATTATCAGCTTTCCGTTCGACCCTGGTTCCTTGCCCTACTCGTCATGCTGGCCAATACTCTTTATACTGCGGCCCCTTCCTTGGCACAAAGCATGCCGTCCTTCCAACTACCAGGTATCCACTCCAACACCGTAGAAAGCCAGAAGTTTGCAGAGCAGGTTGTGCTCATCAATTTCTGGGCTACCTGGTGCCCGGCCTGCCGTCAGGAGATTCCGGTCTTGCAGCGATTGCACGATGATTTATCCGGCGAAGACTTCAGCGTGATCGGCATAGCCATGGACAAGAGCGGACCAGCCATGGTTGCCAAGTTCGCAAAAAAAATGAGGCTCACCTACTCCCTTGCCATGGGCAATGCAGACATAGTTGCTGCTTTCGGTGGCGTTGCCGGCATTCCGACCTCTTTCCTCATCGGCCGTGACGGCCAGGTAGTGAAGGTCTATACCGGTTTTGTTCCCCACGGAGAAATGCTACAAGACATAAAAAAAATGTTGGATGGGACCAATCATTCCAAATAGAAGGCCCCTCCTTTTTTCTCGATAAAGCTACACAGTCCAACTGAGGATGTATCCGCAAGGATGTTTTGCGTTCGTATTAACAAGGAGTTAGATGCAATGAAAATATTGTCTTTGAATTTATGTGTCGTGCTATCAGTTACCCTATTTATTTCTTCAGGTTTTTGTTCAGAACAAAAAATATCATCAGAACAGTCAAGATTAGACACTAATGCGAAATTGTATGATATGGGAAACGGTACCTGTGAAAGTTCTACTTCAGGATTAGTATGGCAGATAAAACGAAGCAGGCAGTTCGATTCTTGGCAGAAAGCAGTTGAATATGCCGAGGGCCTTGAACTGGGAGGATTTACTGACTGGCGCTTGCCGACTAAAGAAGAACTTAAAAATCTTCATGAGATTTTTGATTGGGACGAAAATGGTAATTGTAAAATGATTTCATTTAGCAGCTATTGGTCAGGAGACAGCTTAAAGCAATCATTTTGTGGATTTATTGAAACCATCCCCCAATGTGGAAGTACAGGGTATGAGTTCGCAGAAGCACAGGGGGGCAAAGGTTCTGTTCGGGCAGTTAGACCTTAAAAATAATTGGTTGAATCGGCTTGATGATTTTCGCCAGCCATCAAAAAATAATCTTAGGATTGAATATTGTGTCTACTTAAAAAGCTCAGGCTGAAAATTGTAGTTCGGTCTTAATCCAACAAAACCCATCCCCTGTAAAAATATTGTTGGAGGATGGGTCTTGTTTTGTACAATGGTGGATGAATCTACAAGGCAATTAGCTTCCTGAAAAATTAGCGGCAAGGTAGTGCCCGTCTAAACTGAGAAAGACATACAAGGTCTTCTTTTCCTGGTCCGTAACTTTTGGGTTACTGAAGGTAATTACCCATTCTTGGCTATGCTTGAACTTTTTCTTTTTTGCTTCCGTTGGTTTCACCTCAGCCCAAGAAGCCTCGATCTTGCCTTTTTGGACAATCGAGTTAACGATGCCGGTCGCATTTTCGAGCGCCTGCTTTTCTGTAATCGGCGTGACAGGGCCATGGGAGTGGCCGGGTCCGGCATAGGCTGAGGTTACTGAAAGGGCAAAGGCTGTGAGTAAACAAATAATTAACTTACGCATGATTTTCTCCTAATCAATAGTTTGGTGAAGACTTCTTTGTTGTTGGATAATTGTTTGTTCCATCTTTTTGTGTTCATGGAAGTGGTTATCAGCGCTGAAAGCAAAGTCATCAGGACATGCATTATGACCGAAACCATGCATCTGCATGATAAATAATAACGCCCCTGCGGCAATGAGACCTCCGTTTGAGACAGTGCTGAATTGTGTAAATGATTTAGTTTTTCGCCAACCGGAAATGATCAATAACATAATAGCTAGGGCGATGATCTGTCCAATTTCCACCCCAAGATTAAAAGAGAGTATGCGTGTGATTAAACCGCTCTCCCCAAGAGGCAACTGTTGTAACCTGGTGGAGAGCCCAAAGCCGTGCACCAGGCCAAATCCGAAAATGATCATCAGGAGATTGGGCGATGGTCGCCCTAGAAATTTCTTAAAGCCATCCAGATTGTCAAAGCCCTTGTAACAAACGCTGAGCGCGATAACCGCATCGACCAGGAAATAGTTCGCTGATATGCCGAACACCGTCGCAAATATTAGGGTGATGCTGTGGCCCAAGGTGAAGATGGTGATGTATTTTATAATGTCACGAAAGCCTGTCAGAAAGAAGATTACACCGAAAATGAAGAGCAAGTGGTCATAACCGGTCAGCATATGAGTTGCACCAAGCCACACATATCGTAAATTTCCGCCGGCAAGCATAGCCTGCCGATCCGCTTCTGAAATACCGTGGGCAAGAGCCACAACCGGTATAAGAATTAATAATAAAATAAATGATGTTTTTAAAACTTGTTTCAAGTTCAAAACGTACCTCCGTCAAACAAATGAAATGGTGCAGAATTACCCCAAATAATACTGAGCCGGAGACCATTAAATAGCGTCTCGCCCCGGGGGTGATTTTAAGAAATAATTATTATTGGTATCGAGGAAGCTAAACTATGGGCGGAGGAAGGCTTGTGGCAACAAAGATAAATTCAAGATTAGAGAGAGGTGTGATAGGTGAAAAACGATGGAAAATTTCACTAGAGACTTTTTTGAAAGCGAGATTATTTCTCACTGCTTGGAGTGAAAATGATTTGTGTGTTTCTAAGCCTCTGACTCCTCTTTGTGCCCTTAGAGGTAGATTCTCTAGAAAATGGGAGTGCTGGTTACTGCTATGGTCATGCCTTGAAAAATCAGTGCAGTTGGCGCCGGGTTCACCGTGGCTCTGCCCGGTATGGTGTTCTACATGGTTATGGGCGGGAGCGACCTTGAGTGCAAGATCGTCATGAAGGTTACCGACATCGTGCTTAAGGTCATGGCAATGAACGGAGGGAGTCAGGAAGGCTGCTACAATGCAAAATAATAAAAGCGTATACCCGAACCACTTTTTGTCACTGTGAATGTATTGACGCATGCCGTTTTTAATAAAAAATTTAAATGGGATCAAGGCTCGAAAAAGCACAAAAGTTAATTTGAAAATATAGTGAACACTAAAGCTTCTGGATTCAAGTTTCAAGAGGAACATGATCTTTCGCCATTTTAAAAGAGAGTCCGTAGACGCTAATTTTTAGCATTCCCGGGTGGCGTGAACCTTTACCACTTGGCACATTGGCAGCATTGATCTGCACAAACATGGGTTTCAATGGTTACATGTTTCAATTGATTAATCATGGAAAGCCGTTCGTAATAGTCGGAAGGACTCCGTTGTTCTTTCGATACAACTGAAACAATTGCCGCAAGTCCGCTGGAGCTTAGATGCCAGACATGCAGGTCTGCAACATGACTGTCGTTGTCAGTCTGAATTGCCTTAATAATTCTATCATTTATTTTTTGATCCACTCCGCCATCCAAAAGAATAATGCCGCTGTTCTTCAGGAGCCCCCAAGCCCATTTCCAAATAAGCAGGCCACCTACAATTCCCATAACCGGATCAAGAAAGGTAAGGCCAAAATATTTGCCGGACACAAGGGCGACAATAGCCAATACGGAAGTTAAAGCATCAGCCAGGACATGGAGATAGGCTGCCCGCAGATTATGATCATGTTTATGATCGTGATGAGGGCCATGATCATGGTGGTGCTCTCTGTCATGGAGCATCCAGACGCTGACGATGTTGACCAACAGACCAATTATTGAAACAAATATTGCCTCATTAAAGGCTATCTGAACCGGATGAATGAAACGGTTCCCTGATTCCCAAATCATATACAAAGCTGTGGCTCCTAGGAAAAGTGCACTAGTATATCCTGCCAATACGCCAAATTTTCCAGTGCCAAAGGTATATTGCTCCGACCCTTTGCAACGCCTAGCCATAATATAGGCAAAATAAGTAATGCCCAGCGCTAAGGCATGGGTTCCCATGTGCCAGCCATCAGCCAGGAGGGCCATGGAACCGGTAAGAATTCCGGTGGTAATCTCCGCAAACATGGTTGTGAAGGTAAGAAGAATTACATACATGGTCTTTTTTTCATTGGCTCTGTTGATGCCATCAAAATCATGTGAGTGCTCAAGTTTTTTTGCTGTTGTAAAGTGCATCCTTAAAACTCCTGCCCTGACTTATAGCCTTAGAGCTCAGATTTTCTGTTATTTGTTGAGACTTTTGACCTATGAGAAAAGTGTATGCTCCACCAAAATTTTACATCCCATGAAAATAAGGATCAGCCCACCGGCCAATTCGATTTTATCTTCAAAAAGGTGCCCAAAATATTCCCCCACATAGGCTCCTGCAAAAGAAAAGACAAAAGTAACAAAGCCAATGATGATTACAGGTGTGAGAATGGCAATTTGGAGAAAAGAAAAAGTGATTCCTACGGCCAGGGCATCAATACTTGTTGCTATTGCCAAGGTGAAGAGGATGTAAATATTCAATGGATTATTGGCCTCGTCAGGTTCCTTTTGTAACTGACGTGACTCATAAATCATTTTCCCACCAATAAAACTAAGGAGCGCAAATGCCAGCCAATGATCGATGGAGCGAATATAGCTACTGGCAAAACTGCCGGCCAGCCATCCAATCCAAGGCATCAATCCCTGAACAATACTAAAAAAGGTTGCAATACGTATGGCGTATCGTAACCGCATTTTTTTTAGGATTGTCCCACTGCTCACAGATACGGCAAAAGAATCAGCCGCTAGTCCTATGGAGATAAAGATAATCTGTCCTATGTCCACGGGTATTTACTCCCTGCCAACAACCCGCTGATCATCGTATCTTACTCAAATGCTCCATCAGTTCATCAACAAGCTTGTCTCTGTTTCTGTGATCCAGGGAGGCATTCTGCAAACATCCTCGCATGTGATCACCAACAATCTGCAATAAGACACCTCGCAAGGCACCGTTAACTGATGTCACTTGGCGAATTACCTCCATGCAATCGCGATTGTTTTCCACCATGCCACACAGGCCGCGTACTTGGCCTTCAATACGTTTCAACCGCTTTACCAAACGCTGTTTATCCTGGTCCGATCCACATAGTCCCATGATGTTTCCTCAAAAACTTACAAGTTAGTGCATAGGGGTATACCCTATATACTGCGCGATAAAATGTCACGAAAAAAATGAAGGATCAAGGAAGAAAAGGGGCAAGCAGCTTGCCCATATTGATATTTAGGGAGAGAACTTAGTGGCCAAGATGTGATGGGCGAAGTCTCACAGTCAAGCCGGTTCAGACCTCTATATTTAAGATTGTCCTTATCCCCGGATACCTGGCCTGCGTTTTCGTCGTGGGCCACCAATTTTGTTAATGAATGCAGCGATTTCCTGGAAGTACATCATTCCCACTTTTTGAATAATATTATTATGACCGGCTCCGGGGATGACGTTGAATTTTCTACCACGGGCTGCGCAGTTGGCCATAAGTGTCTCAGCGGAAGAGACGGAAATAATTTCATCGAACTGGGCATGCAGGATATAGGTGGGGATATTCACCTCAAACATTTTTTCGTCATTCCTGAAGCCGTCTTCTTCAACTAATCCGAGGGCATCAGTATTTACTCCTAATACCTGTAGGACCGGCATAGTATAGGCAAAGCCTGATTCAATAACAAGGCCGGCAATATCAGAATCTTGCTGTGATGCAAGCTCTATGGCAGCAGCACTTCCCAAAGAGCGCCCCATAATGATGAGGGGACCAGTGTACTCATTTTCTTTTTTTAAGTTCTTGGTCCATTCAAGAGCAATATGACTGTCTTGTAATAAAGCTGAGGCCGAGGGGCTGCCGGTACTTTTTCCGTACCCTCGGTAATCTACCACCAGGAAATTGATGCCCAGTTCGGTGAATCCCGGTGCGAAATCATCGTAGTCAGCAGCAACTTCTCCATTACCATGGAAGAAGAGTATCAAGGGGCCTTCTTGTGAGCCTGAAGGGTAAAAGCGGGCTCCAAGCGTCACATCATCGTCAACTGATATGGCGTAATCCGTGACGTTGGCAGGGGGTGGGCTGTCCGTTCTATATCCTGGGAACATGAAAGGGAGGACTTCGGGACGGTCTAGTTTGATGCAGTCAAGTTGCATGGAAAATACCTTGTATGTGATTCTATGTTTATGATAGCTATGGTTAATTTCAAACAAAGCTTTTTTACCACAGAGGACACAGAGATCACAGAGAAAATATTTAGTTTTTCAACTTGGCTCTGTGAACTCTGTGCTCTCTGTGGTAATTCAGTGAATCTGTCGATAATTGCTCTATATTTTGATGAACAATAGGGGGCGAAAATGCACTGTTTTTCTTGTAATCGTGAAGTGAAAATTATTGATCGTGTTGGTTTTAAAGAGGAATGTCTCCATTGCGGCCATGATCTTCATATTTGTATGCTATGTAAATTTTATGATCAGAATTCAAACAATGAATGCCGCGAAGTTATGGCTGAGTATGTAAAGGATAAAGAGCGGGCGAATCTCTGTGAGTATTTCAAACCGGGAGATGATAATACCAAGGATACAGCCGCTGGAGATGCCAAGAGTAAGCTTGAAGCGCTATTTAAGTAAAATATCAAAAAATGATTATTGGCTAATCGCTGAAAGCTCTATTCCTTTACATCAATGGAAGCGCCTTTGCGCAACATACCGGCTTTGATGACTTTGGCAAAAATTCCTTCCTTGGGCATGACGCAATCGCCTACCTCTTTGGCAATATTGCATCCTGTATGGCATTTTTTGCCGATCTGGGTAACTTCCATTTCCACATCGTCTGAAACCAGGCGAGTGCCAATGGGCAGGTTAACCAGGTCCAGGCCTTCGGTGGTAATGTTTTCTGCAAAGGCACCGGGTTGAAGATCAAGCTCCTCGGCGTTTTTCATCTTCTTGAAGCTTTCAATTCCCAGTAAACTGATTTGCCTATGCCAGTCTCCGGCATGGGCATCACCAACCACACCGTGATCCGGTTTTACTTTGAAAGAATCAACCTGTGTTTTACTGGTTCCTTTGGTCAAACTGATATTTAGAGAGAGAATGGTTCCCATATATGCAGGCCTTAACGTGGAATTTATTATTAACAAAGGGATTGTCTTACTCCCCAACCAGGGGAGTGCTGAGATATCGTTCTCCGGTGTCACATACCATGAAAACGATGTTCTTTCCAATATTTTCCTGCCGTGAGGCAACTTGTAAAGCAGCCCAGCAATTGGCACCGCTTGAGATGCCGCAAAGGATTCCTTCCTGCTTAGCTAGAGAGCGAGCTGTGGTAAACGCGTCTTCATTGGTCACGGTAATTATTTGGTCAATGATATCAGTATTAAGAATTTTAGGGATGAATCCCGCCCCAATACCCTGGATTTTATGGGGGCCGGGTTTACCTCCGGAAAGAACAGGGGAGTCAGTTGGTTCTACGGCTACGATTTGGATGTTTGGATTCTTTTCTTTCAGGGTTTCACCGACTCCTGTAATGGTTCCACCTGTACCAACTCCTGCAATGAAAATGTCTATTTCTCCGGCTGTGTCACGCCAAATTTCTTGAGCTGTGGTTTGGCGATGTATTTCTGGATTAGCTGGATTCTGGAATTGATTGGGCATAAAACTATTTGCGGTTGTCTGAGCAATTTCTTCTGCCTTGGCGATGGCTCCCTTCATACCTTCATGGGCAGGCGTCAAAACCAAGTCCGCTCCGAGATGTTGTAACAAAGCACGGCGCTCAATACTCATGCTTTCTGGGATGGTAAGAATAAGTTTGTATTGTCGTGCCGCAGAGACAAAGGCCAGGGCAATGCCTGTATTACCGCTGGTTGGTTCAACAATTGTCGTATCGGCATTAATGATTCCCTGTTGTTCTGCGGCGTCTATCATGGCCCGGCCAATACGATCTTTCACACTGGCAAGTGGATTTTGCGATTCAAGTTTGCCATAGAGTTGAGCGCCCAAGT
>CAYUCH010000167.1:0-8007 GCA_964443295.1 uncultured Desulfobulbia bacterium
ACATTCCACTTAAAGGAAGGTAGATCCTGTCCAAACAAACCAGGCCACCTCTTGTAAAGCCCATAAGGGTTTTATGGAAGGTGTGGCTGTTCATGTTGAAGATGAAGTGTTTTGGAAAAAAGATGGCAAGGCCATTCATGTGGAATACAGATCTCACCCGATCTTCAAGGATAACGAAGTTACCGGAGCTGTAATAACCGTCATAAATATCTCAAAAAGATGGAAAGCCCAACAGGCCTTGCATGAAAGTGAGGAGCGTTATCGTTCTTTGGTTCAGACCGCACATGACGCCATCGTATCCATTAATCGATTTGGTGAAATTATTTTCTGGAATGCCTCTGCCGAGAGAATTTTTGGCTATTCAAGTGATAAAATTCTTGGACACAATGTGACTGAGATAATGCCGGAAAGTTACCGGACTGCCCATAAATTCGCTATCCAATCCATCTCAGGCCCGGAATCGTCCAAACTGGTGGGCAGAAGTATTGAACTCACCGGCCGTAAGGAAGATGGCAGTGAATTTCCAATTGAACTTTCGCTCTCCAGCTGGGAGCGGGATGGAATCCTTTGTTTTACTTCAATCATCAGGGATATTTCAGATCGTAAAGAAACTGAAAATGAAAAAGCAAAACTTTTCGATCGTCTACAACGAGCTCGTAAAATGGAGGCCATCGGGCTTATGGCAGGGGGAGTCGCCCATGACTTGAATAATATCCTCTCTGGAATTGTCAGCTATCCTGAACTCGTCCTGATGAAACTCCCCAAGGATAGTAATGTTCGGCCGGCCATTGAGGCTATCCATGAATCTGGAGTGAGAGCAAGTGAGGTGGTAGCTGATTTGCTCACCGTAGCTCGTGGAGTGGCAAGTTCGAAACAAACTGCCAATCTAAACACCCTGGTAATCGAATACCTCACCTCGCCGGAAGGTGAAAAACTCAAAGAGTATTATCCAGCTATCACTATTCTTACGGACTGCCAAAAAGATCTGAACAATATCTCCTGTTCTCCAGTTCACATAAAAAAATGCCTAATGAATTTGATGACCAATGCCACCGAGGCTATGGAGAAAAAAGGTAAAATCATCATATCCACCCGCAACCAATACCTCCGCAGCCCAATTGATAAGCATAATTACGTTCCTAAGGGTGACTATGTTGTTTTAAAAATTAAGGACACCGGCGAGGGTATCTCTCATAGTGATATTGATCACATCTTTGAGCCCTTTTATACCAAAAAAATCATGGGGCGCAGTGGAACCGGGCTCGGCCTCGCTATCGTATGGAATACCATTAAAGATCATGGCGGCGGCATCTCGGTAAGCAGTAATGAAAATGGTACCAGTTTTGAACTATTCTTTCCCATTACCCATGATATCCCAGCCAAGAAAATACAGGCCCTCGGTATTGATCAACTCCAAGGTAGCCGAGAAAAAATCCTGGTTGTCGATGACGAACCACTCCTGAGGGAAATTGCCATAGACATACTTGAATCCCTCAATTATCAAGGACACTCCGTATCTTCAGGCGAAGAGGCGGTAGATTATTTGAGCGAGGAAAAGGTTCACCTCGTAATTCTTGACATGGTGATGGATCCTGGAATGAATGGACGAGAGACCTATGAGCAAATTCTAGAACTTCATCCAACCCAGAAAGCATTGATCTGTAGTGGATTTTCCGAAAACGAGGATGTTGAAGAAGCCCAAAGACTTGGTGCCGGCAGCTTTGTAAAAAAGCCATATTCCCTTGAACAGCTTGGATTTGCAATAAAAGAGGAGTTAACTAAAGGGGAGCAGTAAAAGCCAAATCCTCAATGGCCTGAAATAGAATCTTATTTGTTTCACAATAATGGTAATGCAAATCTTTGGTTTCACCATGGGCAGAGGACCTGACAAGGCATCCTCCAAAGCAATAGGCCAGGTACCGGCATGCATGGCAAGAAGCATGCATTAATTCTGCCACCTTTTGCCTCACCTTTACAATTTGTGGACGACCATACATTTCTTTCAAATCACTCTCAAAGATATTGCCATACATCATCTCTGCTTCAGGATCTGAAAAACTATCACATAATGTAACATCTCCATTGGGCAGGATGGAAAGTGCTATGTCAGCGCAATTGCGTGAATAAAGGCAAAGCCCCGATGCATTTGGCGTCTCCCCCCGAATTCGCTGGGCAAGATAGGTGAATGGGCGAATTTCCATCCAGTCATCACCACCAGCTTTTTGCCATACTTTATATGCCTCTGCTAAAAATAAACCAGCTTTGCGGGCCTCTAACCAGAATCCCTTTCCCTGCTGTCCAGGCTGCCGAAACGGCAATGTAAAACGCACTCTCCGGATGTTATAGTCTTGATACAGTATTGATAAATAACTCTCAGCTCCAATTTCCAAGACCTCGGGGGTCAGGAGCGACAAAACTCCCACCTCCAAACCATCTGCCAAGGCTGTATCATAGGCAGTTTTCCACACCCCTGAAAAATTTTCCTGGCTCCCTTTGGGGAAGCATCGTACGCCATTTGGCTCAAAGGAAGTTCCAAGAACATTGTCCAAATACTCTCGTACAATACTCTTGAAGCCTGATTGATAAAGCGTGAGATTGGTTTGCATGGACTGGATAAGTTGAACACCTTGCCTGCGGGCAAAGGAATCTGCCATGCACAAGGCCTCTTCCCAATAATCTTTACCTAAGAGTAAGGGTTCACCACCCTGCCAGTGAAAGCGGCAACGATCAAGATTTCTCTCCTGTAAAAGTTCGAATATATTCTCAAGAATTCGCCGGGTTGTTTGAATATCCCAACGGCCAGCAGGATGTTCTTCAAAACAATATGGGCAGGCAAGATTGCATTCCAAAGTCGGAAGGAGAATAAAAAACATCTCATGTATCCGGCCGTTACTGGACTCACTCACTCTCATTGCTATTGATTTTCCAAAATGTTTTCCAACTTCTTGGCTGTATTATGGACATGGGCAACAATGGAAATCATCTCGTTTGCACATGGTTCTCCATCACCCAGGGCAAATCGAGCTCCGCAGGTTCGAAAATAGCTGCAATTCAGGCAGGGCCTTCTTCCCAAAACCCACTCAGCCAAGTTTGTATCAGCCTCTTGCTCAAGGCGGGAAATGATATCTCGGCAGTCCATATTGTCATTCTGGTCTTGATTTTCATACTTCACTACAAATTGATCCGGCGTTAAACCAAAACAGTTTTTAAAGGCAAAGCTCTCCCGCTTGACCCTCTTGGTAATCATTTGGGAAAAGGGGAGAACCTGGCTGAACCACAATGGATCTCCGGTAAAGCGTTCAATACATTTATTAAGGATGTGGGCACCATTTTTCTCTTTCAGAATGGAAAAAACGTCCAGTATGATAAAAGCCCGTAATGAATTAAGAATATTCATTGCCTCCTCAAGGCCTTCAGCCTCAAAAAGAACTATCGCAATACCACGACTCTGCAGGAGATCCTCCCACATAACAAGTGAATTAACCTGCCGATTATAACACCATAACCGCATGCGATCATAATTCTTGCGCTCTTTTGGCATTGGGAATTCACTGTCAAACCCCAACCACTTTCCCTCAGAATCAGGCAGGACCCAAACCTCTCGTGGTCTCTTATCGGACTTCTCCGGGATGTGGGCAGGTTTATCAATGGCTAATACTTCCAGTTTTTCCGATTCATTTTTAGTTCTAAATGGCGGAGGAGTTGCTGGTTTTCTATAGTTGGGAATCTCTTCTGCCATGGCTTCAAACATCTGGCGATATGAAGAACACCAGTGATGTGGAGCCCTGAGATCCTTTGACTCAAGCCAGGCATCATCGGGACATCCGCCATGACAGAGATGAAAGAAGTCACAATCCCTGCACGCCCCATCTCGCAGACGGTCAGATCGACCTGAAATGAGAATACTTTCGTGATTATTATCCAATATTGCAGCTAAAGAGTCTGTATTCAGATTCCCTAAAAAGGCCTGACTATCAAGACGCCTTCCACAACCAGCCACATTCAGATCATAGTCAATGCCCACATGACTTCCTTTACAGTCACCTAAGAATGTACAGGACAAATGGGGCATTCTGTTTTTATCCGGAGTGCGAAAATAGCCGGCAAAGGACTGGATGGGAGCCAGGGAAATGGATCGCCTGTTTTCTTCCCATATCCTCCACATATCAATGAGAAATGAGCCGAACTCATCGGCAGTGATACCAACTTCCTCTTGGTTTTCTGACGCTTTTCCCTGGGCATATACAGGATTTATTTGTAATGCAAAACGCTGACCAACAAGTGATCCAATGGCCTCACAAATATCATAGACTCTTTGGGCATGTCCAAGAGAACTCTTGGTAACAACATATATAGCTCCGGGTGGCTGTCCGTTTTGCAGAAAATCGAGACAATTTGTCAACCATCGCGAAAAAACACTCTTGCCGGCCTTATCCAAACGACCCAAATCAAGGGGATCCACGGAGGTTCCAACCTTGATCTGGTGCTTGCTTATTATTTCGCGAATATCATGAGGGATACTCAGCATGTTTGATTGCATATTAAACCAGACCTTCACAGGCATCTGGTTGACTCTTTCACACATTTTATTTAAGAGTTCGGCGCCAAGAAGAGTTGGTTCACCACCATGAAAGGTATAGGTCATATGGGCAATTCTCTTTTCCCGGATATAATCTTCCAAAGAATCCGCCACCTGTATAAAATCATCCCAACTGATAATTTTTCCTTCAGGGGTTCCCACACAACAAAAGGTACAGCCGGCATTGCATTTGTTGAGTCCCTTGAAAATAACGGTCAGATTAGCATTATCGGGCTCTTTCTTAGATCCCACGGCTAGTTCATTGCCCCCTGTCATGGATTGAAACTCCTGTATACATGGGCCGCGCAACCTCCGGCACATTTCTTTCTTTTTCGATGACGACAATCGATGCACTCAGGCAACGCACCGGCACGATACAGTCTCTTGAATTGAGCTCTGAAATGATCAAGTAATTGGGCACAATTTTCAAACTCAAGCAGATGTGCTCCTTTGGCAAATGTCGAAAGAGGAAAACATGCCCAGACTGATAAATCTGTGCCCACATCTAAAACAGGGCCGCAACCAAAATTGTAGCGTGCCCCGGCAAGGTGCAATCTGCCAAGCTCTTCAGCCGTAAACATGCAGAGAAGGAAACCGCAATCAAAACCAAGGCTGATATCATTAGCATCACAGCTTTCTGCCAACTTCATGATGGTAGGAGCTAGTTCTTTGTATCGGGTGACTTCCACATGCTGACTTGCATGATGGGCCAGTGGTTCGGCAATTCCCAGTCGAATTTGCCGGTCGCATTGATATGTATTGATAATATCAACCAGAAAAAGTGGATCAAAGTCTTCCCGGTAAATATTAAAACTCAGGGTGCAGTACCGCCCCAACCTGGTAAAGAGATATGCTTGTGCTTCTTGCTCCTTGGCCGGCGTGTCATCGGGATGATTCACATTCACAATGATATTGGCCTTGCCATGGTCTTTATCGAGACTGCTTAAGAATGAATCAATGACCTCTTTTTTCCAGGTCCCATTGGTAAAGATAGAGGTCTGTATTTTCATTGCCCATGCCTCACGGAGCAGAGCAATAAAATCCGGATGCAATGAAGGTTCTCCGCCAAGCAAACCAACCCGCTCTTCCCCACTTCTCTTGGCAAATTCCACGGCGGTCAGGAAATCTTTCCTGGAAATACTCCCTGGTGCCTTCTTGGGGGCCTTCCCATCATGATCTGCCCCCAGATAGGAAATCCTCTCTTGGGCAAAACAGTAGGGACACTTTCTGTTGCAGCTATTTGTAAGTAAAATATTCATTCAGGAGTTCCTACCATTCTTGCCTAAACAATTCACTGCTTTCCAAGAAAAGAACTTCTTCCTGCTGTGTGATTTTCATGGTGTACTGAGAAGATTCACTGAATAATGTTCGCGTAACAAGATCCCATGATATATATCCCTTTGATGGCAAAATACAGATTACCTGATTGACCCGCCTCAGAGTGTCCTGATCATACCACATGAGATATTCAATGTTACGCTCTGAGGCCAAGCGGAAGGCGTGATTCAGGAGATCATGAATAATGACCTCTCTGATTGAATCCTCCCCCTGACTGATGAATTCCAAGGCGTTCAGGATAAAGGTCATCTTCCGTAATAAGGTGGATGGCCCTGTGTCGTACAATATTCCGTGAATCTGAAAAATCGTTTCATCATCCATCATGTCCAGAACATCCAAGATGGATTCATTCTCCACATCTGCGAGGGCCTTTTTCGTTTTTTGAAATATAAATGCAATTTTAAATGAGCGGATGAGTAATGCCAAAGTGGTCTGCGATTCAACAGGAAAGGCATTGGAGCTGAGAACTTGGTTGCTTTCCAAGCAGAGAAAAAAATCATCAAGGAGCATTGACAAATTTTCCGTCAACGATGTGCCTGGAAAAGCTGCCAGACGAAATATATTGGCCTTAACAAAACCGAAATCAATGATGTCTTCAAAGGTCTTTCGAACTCCTGTAATATCATCACCCGGCAGTCCTATTATCAGGTCGGCTGGTATTTCTGGAAACTCTCTGAGCAGAAGTGCAATCTCCTCTCTTTGCGTGTGGTTGGCCGGTCGCTGTATTTGTGATAACGATCTCTCGTTGGTAGTTTGAATGCCGATACTGGTGACTTCGGCGTTGGCCTTTTTAAGCAGCTCGATATACTCTTCATCGATGTGGGAGAGATCCGGATATATTTTAATACTGGTACCCTGATTTGCATGACCCAATATCGTGAGAATTTTCTTTGCTCTTTCTTTTGTCCCTCCGAAATGGGCATCGCATATACGAAGATGCGGAATAGAACAGTCACAGAGAAACGTGAGTTCCTTGGTGACGAGCTCAAGGTCTAGTATCTGAAATGTATGATTATTATACTGGCAATAAATACAGTGGTTACGGCATCCACGAACTGTTTCATACGAAACGACACATTTATTTTCTAGAGCTGACAGAAGCTTTCCGTTGCGCGGATGAAATATGGTTCCCCTGTCCCACTGCGCATGAACTTCCATCTGGTTATGGATGATTTTTTTTTCAGAACGAAAGCTCAATCCTTGAACATTTCCAACAGAAGTTTGTTCATTTAAAATGTTTAACAACTGAACTAAGGGCTGCTCTCCTGGACCTCTGATCACATAATCCACGCAACCATGATCCACCAGTACTGCCTCAGCTTCCTTGGTTGAATTCACCTGAGGACCACCCAGAATGACTGAGCATTCGGGTAGCAAATGCTTAACTCCTTCTGCTGCTTGTAAGAACAGAGCTGTACTCCAAAAATGACAAGAAAAGCCTATATAATCTGGTGAAAAAGCTGCGACTTCATCCAGGAAGGCATCCCCTTGCAATGGTTCTGGGGGAAAATCCATGGCATGAAAAGCGATGGAGATTTGTGAATGTGATGCAATGGCTTCACGGAGGTTCCATTCAGCAAGGGAAAAGCCGTGCCAGCCATGCACAAAAAGAAACTTTATCATTCTATAATTAAACAAAAACCACTGAGCTGGAGAAAACCAGGACTGTCCTGAAAAGGAGGTCTAGAATATTCCAGGTCATTTATCACGAATCGCACCAAAATCTGAAAACCAACCGAACTCCCGAATTTCTAAACCTATGCTGAAAATCTTATATCACCCCTGAATTTGAAAGGCGGTGCGTAATACTTTTAGATTACCAGCTATTTACAAAATAATTACTGTAATAATTGCTGTAATTATCATAGGCACCATACCGGCTGTAACGACTATAGTCGCTGTAGTCAGAATAATCGCTATAGTCGGAATAATCGCTGTAGTCGCTATAGTCGGAGTAGTCGGAATAATCGGAATAATCGCTATAGTCGGAGTAATCGCTGTAATCGGAATAACCATTTGAACTTGCAGCAAAATTGCAGGATACGGCCACTGTGTTACTGGCATTGGAAATAAAATGAATATAATAGGTA
>CAYUCH010000168.1:0-7945 GCA_964443295.1 uncultured Desulfobulbia bacterium
TAGCGAAGCTAGGACTCACCAGCACAGCTGGTGGTTTAAGTTTGGATAATTAAAAGAAAAGTCTTAACTTTCACTTTAGTTATATAACCGAACCTGATTTTTTCTGTTTTGCCTGAATTTTCCCTCTCAATATGTAACATTTCTTCCGGGTTCCCGGACCGGTTTCCTGGAAAACGGATAGATTAATACTGGTAGTTTTTTGTCACGCCCTATTAACTTCATGAAATTGCTAGAGAAAAACAAACACCTAATTACTGGTATGCTTTTTGCAGATCTTGCTATAGTTTAAGAGATCTAACATGCTTGGAAATTGCAAATCACAAAAGAGGGAAACTACATGAAGATCGTATTCAAACTTTTTATAATTTTAATCGTCTTGTTTAACTCTAGTCAATCATTCTCGGCTTCAGTCCGTGATCAATTTCAGTATCGCAATAATGGAAGTGCGGGCTATAATGGTAGTCGGAGTTTAGCTCAGACTTTTACAGCAGGACTTTCTGGTACATTAGACACTGTAGAATTTCGTCCATACTCACGGCATGGGACTGCAGCCTATCCCACTACAGTTTCTATATGGGATACAATCAATGGATTGCCGAGTACGCAACTTGGTAGCATTTTTTATTCCGATGGCTTTGTTTATGACCCTGCTAATACTTTTTTCGTTATGAATTTTCTTTCTGAGAATATTTCCATTAATTCAGGGAACCAATACGCCATTGTATTCAACAATGACGATCCCTCTTATAATAATTCGATGTACGTCAACTGGGTAGGTACTGGAGAATATGCAGACTACTTAGGTGGTGAATTGCTTGAAAATGTAGGTAACGGATGGGCTCAAATAGATTTTATAGGCGCCCCAGCCGATATGGTATTTAGTACCCACATCAGTGGTGTCCCCGAACCCACCTCAATCCTCCTTATCGTCTCAGGTATTGCAGGGCTTGCAGGGTTGCGCAGGAAGAAATAGAAAAATAGCACCCAACACACCCCAAGCCTCTCCTGAAAACGGGAGGGGCTTTTTTATTTGCTGTGGATGGAGTGAAAGAGATAATCCCAAGGTCAAGATTTTATCTTGAAATCATTCTCCTCTCATACCATTCCCAACAACCACCCTCCTTTAATAACCTTTTCATCACTTTCTAAGACAAATCTATATCCCTGAAATAAGGCTATACTGAATTTTAATAGGAGATAATATACGGATATTGTAAGATAACCTCTCAACTTCATAGAGATATAAGCAGTACAATTCTTGATCAGCACATATGTGAAGGTTCGTTAAGTGAAAAGCAGGAACCGTTTTTTTAATAAAAAATATCTACCAGAATGGACCAT
The DNA here is from genome assembly GCA_964443295.1 of uncultured Desulfobulbia bacterium. Taxonomy (GTDB): domain Bacteria; phylum Desulfobacterota; class Desulfobulbia; order Desulfobulbales; family CG2-30-60-27; genus CAYUCH01. Next base: position 1,342 of record CAYUCH010000168.1, read on the forward strand.
TCGACTCATGATTGCCGGAGTGTGCGTCCTTCTTTTGTCCATTGCAGCACTTTCGTTTTACCTGGCCAAACTTGAAAATGATTTTTTTCTGGATTCTCTTCTACAGCAAGGTAAGAATATTGCAGAAGTTGTTGAGGCAGGAGCGAGTAATACATTATCTAATGCTGGTAATTATGACTCCCTCCAACCTCTCCTGGATCAGCTTGTAAGTGCTAAACAGGTCGCATTTATAGCCATTACTGATTTCAACGGTACCATTCAAAATCTAAGCTCTTCAAATCAGGTTGCAGTTCCCAAGACCTTTAATCTGGACAATTTCAAATCAAAAGACCCAGGCACACTCTATTCCATAAATAAAAGGCAAGGTTGGAACAATAAAGTCCTGCAATTTGCGCAAATCTCTTCATTTGCCCAGACACCTATTGGTAATAAATCAGAAGCCAACACCAATACAGAGACTGCCAGGAAAAAATCCTCGCTCATATTTATCGGGCTTCACATGCAGGCCATGGAAAATGCCATCCTCCGAAATAGTATTCAATTTATTATTCTTGTAATTGTTCTTGTCGGATGCGGCATTGGCCTTACCATGCTTTTAGCCGCCAAACGGGGATTTCACCGTTCTCTCCATGCCTTTCGAGATATAAAAACCTTCTCATCGCTCTTGCTTGCCAGGCTGCCCAGTGGGGTTGTGGCCACCGGCTCTGATGGTCGAGTTAAAATTTTTAATGAGGCAGCAATAAAAATGACCGGCTCATTAAAAGGGGAAATCATCAACCGAAAGGCCCACAAGGTTCTCCCCGCCCTTTTAAGGGGGTATACGTGCCGCATGCAGGAGAGTGATGAAATAATCGATAGGGAGTTGGATTTTCCTGCCCCGGAAGGTGTTGTTCCCTTGCACATATGCTCTGTGCCCATTCACAACGGCCATAATGAAACACGTGGTCGAGTTCTGCTCATGCATGATTTGACCGAAATCAAAAAGTTGCGCCATGAAATACAACGGCATGAGCGTTTTGTGGCCATGGGGAAGATGGCGGCTGGCGTTGCGCATGAAATACGGAATCCACTCAATTCTATAAAGGGACTTTCTATCATGCTTGGCAATAGTTTTGATGAAGGCACAAAAAAATGGGAAACAGCCCAGCTTCTTTGCCAGGAAGTGGACAGGTTGAACAGAAACATCTCAGATCTATTGGACTACTCCAGGCCGCTTTATTTGAAACTTGGCAAAGTTGATATCAACAAACTACTCTCTGACATCATTATATTGATGGAGTCGGAATATACGGCAGCTAAAGTGGTGGTTCTCTCAGATTTGCATCATGACTTACCTGAGCTAACCATTGATGGGGACCGTATCAAACAGGTATTGATGAACATTATTCTCAACGCGATTCAAGCGATGGAAGGTGGTGGTACCCTCACAGTCATTTCCCGTCCTGCTGAAGAGGCGAAACAGGTTGAAATTATCGTAAGAGATACGGGTTGTGGCATCCCTGAAGAAGATCTTGATAAGATTTTTGATCCTTATTTTACCACCAAGGATACCGGAACTGGCTTGGGCCTCGCCATGGCCTATAAGATCATACAAGCCCATGGTGGAAAATTTCACATTACCAGTGAAGACGAAGTGGGCTCCACAGTGCGGCTCGAGCTCAAAGACAATCCAGGTTTAGTCCCCAACCGACAAATGCGAAACTCATAATCCTATGTAATGAAAAATCTTTCAGAACCTTCACAAGATATGTTTTAAACGCCTTTTTATAACAAAAAAAATCATTCTGTCATTTAAAGATGAGAAAACTCGGCCTCACATTTACCATTGTTTTTCTGACCGTGCAGGTGCTTACGCTGCATCACTTGGCAGAGCACGGCTTTGACGAACATGAGCATGACGGCCATACCTGCAGCATCTCCCTCGCAAGCGATCAATCCAAATACTGCGCCATCGAAAAAAGTGATTTCCTTCTGTGTCTCGATTTCAATCAGTGGTTCATACCATTTCCAACGCAAACATATATACCTCTCCAAGCTTACCTCTCCTTTTCACAACGGGGCCCTCCTGTTTCTTTTCTTTGCTCATTTCAATCGTGAAACGACCCAAAATAATAGGTGCAACATGTTAAAGTAGGTGCGGTCTGCTAAAGATCCAAATGCGACGGTATTCTTTTTCTGTACGCATTTCCTCCTTTTTTTCAACTGCTCTTAAAAATGCGGGTTGTTCCATCATGTATTGTCGCCGAATTCTCGACGAGACAGACGCGATTTTATACTATTTTTATTCCTGCATGGTTTTCAAATAAACCGCAGAAAGGAACAATAATGAAGAAGTCACTTACAGTAATTGCAGCATTTCTCTTTTTAACAACCGGACTGAGCGTTAATGTCTTGGCTGAATCAACAGGTTCGGATGAACAATCGCTCTATCAAACAATTAAAAGCAGAACTCAAAACCCAATAGGGAAAACCGGCATTGCCAATAATCTGGAGCTCGATGCCTCAGTAGTTATCGACGGCTTCTACTATTACGATAACAGTGAAGAAGGTATGGCTCACCTGAAGGAAGAGATATCCGGTTTTGGTTTCGGCCACGACCACGAGGGACACAGTCATGGTGGACTAGAAAACGGATTCAATCTGCGCCATATCGAGCTGGGTCTGTCCGCTGCAGTTGATCCCTATTTCCGTGCCTGGACCACCCTGGCATTTGATGATGGCAGTACTGAGATTGAAGGGGCGGTAATCCAGACGACCTCTCTACCGGCAGGTCTTACTTTGAGTGGCGGCAAATTTTTCAGTGGTATCGGCCGCCTCAACCGACAGCATTCCCATAATTGGGATTTTTATGACCAGCCCCTTGTCTATGAACTTATTATGGGAGATCACAACCTGGTTGACACTGGAGTACAACTCACCTGGCTGGCCCCTACTCCTTTTTATCTGCTCTTTGGTGTAGAGGCTTTTAATGGTGAAAATGAAACGATGTTTCAGGAGCTTGAGTCAGATGAGCTCCCAATGAATGATTCCCCTAGGTTGATGACCAGCTTCCTTAAATTCTCTCCTGACCTCGGAGATCAACATGCCCTCCAACTGGGTTTTTCCTTTGCCTTTGGTGATCACCAGGAAGCCCATGCCAGTCATGAAGAAGAAGAACATGATGATGAAGAACACGACGAGGATGAGCATGATGAACATGCCGAGCATGAAGAGGCATTTGACCACTGGCTTGATGGAGACAGCCACATGTGGGGCATTGATCTGGTCTACAAATACGATGCAAAAAAAGAACATGGACAGGGAAATTTTGTTTTTCAGGCAGAGTATTTCAATCGAAAAAAAGGCCTGACAGTTGTTCAGCATAATCTCGAACCAGGGTTGGTTGGTAGAGAAAATATTGACAAACAGGATGGATACTACCTCCAGGCTCTTTATGGTGTGCTTCCCCGCTGGCGTGTCGGTTTACGCTATGAGCAGGTCGGTGTCACAAATGAAGTGCAGTTACCTGACTTGTCAGAAGAAGGTTACGATTCCAGCAGCAGGCTCGCCGCCATGGTTGACTGGAAACTCTCTGAGTTTTCACTTCTGCGCCTCCAAAGTGCTCAAATAGATTTTGACACGGAAGAAGGCAGCGAAACCGCCTGGGAGTTTGCCCTGCAATGGCGAATCACCTTTGGTAAACATGCAGCCCATGATTTTTAGTGACTTACAAACAAACTTATAAATAGGAACTAGACAATGGAGAACCGACTATGGAACTACTAACAAGCAGTCACCACCAAGTCACTTATCCTAATATTTTAAAATCAACCTCCTCTTTAATGGGTTAAGGGGGAAGAGTAATGCTGAAATACATTAGATTGTTAAGCTACATCTGTATTTCTGTCATGCTGCTGCCACCTTGTGAATTGCTTGCCAAAGAGAAGATCAATATCCTTACAACCACTACTGACCTGGCCAGCATCACCAGTTCCATAACTGGTGAGCTGGCCCAGGTTGAAAGTATTGCCTCAGGATTGGAAGATCCGCATTTTCTGACTTCCCGGCCCTCATTTATCATCAAGGCCCGGGATGCAGATGTCTGGATCCGCATTGGCATGGATCTTGAGGTGGGTTGGGAGCCTGTCATTCTCCGCGATTCACGAAACAGGCGAATCCAGGAAGGAGCCCCGGGGCATATCGATTGTTCGGAAAACATCATCCGGCAAGATGTTCCGGAAGGAAAGGTGACCAGGGATATGGGAGATGTCCATGCCCATGGCAATCCCCATTACTGGCTTGATCCGCTGAATGGCCGAATAGTGGCAAAGACAATTGCAGATCGTCTATCCACACTCTTTCCGGACAGGAAGGAGGAGTTTAAGGCAAACCTCAAGACCTTTGAAAGAAGGCTGGATGAAAAGATGTTTGGCTTTGGCCTGGTAGACCATTATGGAGGCGCGCGACTGTGGCAAATGCTTCTAGAGAACACCTTGGCTGCCACCCTTCAAGAGGAGCCAAAAGAACAGGAAGTTAGCGGTTGGTATGCTATGATGCTTGCATACATGGGGCAGCCGCTGATTACCTATCATAAAAGCTGGATTTACCCGACCCGCCGGTTTGGCCTTGAAACGGTGATCGAGCTGGAACCCAAACCAGGAATTCCGCCAAGCTCCAGGCACCTGGCCAGGGTTGTTCAGATTGCCCAAAACAGGACAGTCAGGGTGATCCTCCAGGAACCTTTTTACAGTCGAAAAGCAGCTGATTTCATTGCCAGACATTCTGGGCTATCAGTCGTGGTCAGCCCAAATACAGTGGGAGGAGGCAAGGAGGTTAACTCCTATCTTGAACTCATTGATTATGTAATTAACAATCTCCAAAAAGGACTTTCCGGCTCATGAACTTGGTAATTGAAGGTTCGGGTTTGACAATAGGGTATGGAACTGAAATTATCTTGGACAAGGTGGATATTTCCATTCCCAAGGGTGCTCTTCTGCCTTTTGTCGGGCCAAACGGTGCAGGCAAGACCAGTATTATAAAGGCATTTTTAGGGCTTATCCCTGTCCGGAGCGGCAAACTTGTTTGTCGCTTCGGTCCCATTGCCCCTGGATATGTGCCCCAACAAAACTACATTGATCCTCTCTACCCTATTTCTGTGCGAAAAATTGTTACCATGGGCCTCTATCCGGAATTGGGTTTTTGGAAACGTCCCAACCCACAACAACAATCCAGAGTTGATAATACACTGGAGCGTTTCAGGTTGGCAGACCATCAGCAGAAAACATTTTCAGAACTTTCCGGTGGAATGCGCCAGAAGACACTTTTGGCCCGAGCACTTGTTTCAGGCTCTGAGCTTCTTGTTCTTGATGAGCCAACAGCAGGCCTTGATGCCGCCGCTGAACGGGAAGTGTTGAAATATCTCGTTGAACTGAACCAAAAAGAAGGGAAAACCATCCTCCTGGCCCATCACCGGTTGGAAGACCTGTCACATCTTGCAGACACTGTCTGCCTGGTGGATCAAAACAGCACGCAGTTTCTTGACTCGTCTTCGGCCTGGAACAGAATGCACGCGAATGCCTGGGAGAACAACCAATGATAACTGCAATTCAAGACCTGGTGATCTTCTTTCCGGAAGCAGTTCTCTGTGGCCTTGTCATGTCTATCCTCTGTTCTGTTGTTGGTGTTTTTGTAATATTAAAAAGGGTGGTCTTCATCAGCATTGCCTTATCTGAGACCGCAGCCTGCGGCATAGCCTTCTCCATGGTTTTCCATTTTAATCCTCTGGTTGGCGCAGTGGCCCTGACTACGCTTGCAGTGGCGATACTGTCCATCAATTATGAAAACACCAGGATCCCCCGGGATGCGGTTCTTGGCCTGGTCTTTTTAATGGCATCAAGCTTAAGTATCCTGCTGGTCTCCAAGAGTGGTTTTGGGCTCCAGGAAATCAAAGCAATGCTCTATGGTGACCTGATATTGTCAGATGTGAAGGACAGGACTATCCTCCCCTTCACAGCAATACCTGTACTCATCTGGATGTTTCTTTTCCTGAGGCCCCTTGCATACTCATTTTTTGACAGGGAGACATCTCAAGTGATGGGCATACAGTGTCGCTTCTGGGAGTTATCATTTTTCCTCATCCTCGGGCTTGTGGTCTCGGCTGCCTCAAAATCCGGCGGCGCCCTATTGGTTTTCTGCTATCTTGTTGTAGTTCCTGCCACTGCCCTGTTGTTTTCCAGAAACCTGACCCTAATCTTGATCCTTTCTTCCATTTTGGGAATTGTGTCGACCTCCACAGGACTGCTATGGTCCTTTCAAAAAGATCTGCCAGGGAATCAGACCATTATTGTAATTGCCTGTTCTCTGCTTCTCCTATCTGCCTGCTTTACCTATGGAATGAAGAAATTGAGTGTTCTGGTGAAAAAATAATCAGAGTCACGGGTTGTGGAATTCCGGAAGAAGACCTGGATACGGTATTAGGTCCCTACTCTACCAACAAAGGTACAGGGAACTGCCTGGGATTAAAGACAACCAAATAAAAATCATTTTTTAAACCATATAGATATTTACACCTCAATAGAGAACTGAACCGCTACGCGGATTTGTACAAGACCGAACCCACTTGAAG
>CAYUCH010000169.1:0-7871 GCA_964443295.1 uncultured Desulfobulbia bacterium
CAGTGGCCGGAATCAAATGGAATGGGTGGTCGGGATCGTCTGGAATTCGCACAGAAGAGTTGAATAAGTTAAATCTCGGTTATCTGCATGTCATGGATGGTTTGGCCTTTGGCTTTCATGAAAAGGGCGAGCCCATGACTTTAGCTGAGTTCAGACCGATCTTCAAAGGTGTACTGATGGGGAATTGCGGTCATACCAAAGAGTCGGCAGAGGAACAGCTCGCTGCGGGAAACGCGGATATGATTGCCTTTGGACGTCCGTATATTACAAACCCGGACTTGCCCGAACGGATGCAGAACAACTGGCCCTTAAATCCTTTTGAAGATATGACCCATTGGTATGGTGGTGGGGCAGAAGGCTATACAGATTATGCTTCATTCAGGTCATAAGATTCATTCGGAAATATAATGTGGTGAGGAGTGGAAAGAGAAATGAAGAAACGATGTGATTGGTTGACAGACGATGAAATATACCTTGAATACCATGACAAGGAGTGGGGTGTGCCGGTGTATGATGACCGGGCTCTGTTCGAGATGCTTATCCTGGAGGGGGCGCAAGCGGGATTGAGTTGGATTACTATATTGAAACGTCGTCAGACCTATAGGCAGGCCTACGATGGTTTTGACCCAGAGAAAATGGCCAAGTGGTCAGACAAGAAAATACAAACACTCCTTAATGACCCAGGTGTTATTCGTAACAAGTTAAAAGTCGCTGCGGCAAAACAAAATGCCCAGGCATATTTGCAGGTTATTGAAGAACATGGAACATTTCATGATTTCATTTGGTTCTTTGTGGGGGGGAAGCCAATCACAAATAGGTGGAAAACAATCTCGGAAATACCTGCGACCACAAAAGAATCAGATGCCATGAGCAAGTCCTTGAAAAAGAAGGGTTTTAAATTTGTCGGCTCAACTATTTGCTATGCATTTATGCAGTCAGTGGGAATGGTTAATGACCATGTCACAGCATGTTATAGATACAAAGAGATTAAAAACTTGTAATAAATATCTTTTTAACCCTTGCACAGCGTATCTGCCATAATGGCAAGGCAACTGTCCTGGTGGCGCGGGCTGTTCATTGGAAAATGGAACATACAAGTCTTGGTAAATGGACCACAAGAGATGTGTAATGAAGTGAGTTGGAGGATATAAAAAGAGTATGTCATCCCCTCCCGAGAAACCAACCGTCATTGTTACCGGCGCTTCCGGCTTTGTGGGCAGGAATTTTATCCAGTCCCTGGGCGATGACTTCATCGTCTATGCCATTGATATGCAGAGCCAGAAGATGGCTGGTGTATCAATGAAATCCAATGTCCATTGGTATCGTGGCGATATAGCCGATCCTGAGAATATGGACAGGGTCATGGCTGCCATCAAAGCCCAGGGTAATATTGATTTTATCTTTCATTTCGCCGGTTATTACGATTTCACCAATGAGGAAAATCCTGAGTATGAACGGACCAATGTCACTGGTACCAGAATTCTTCTTGAGCACGCGGAAAAACTCAATGTCAAACGATTCATTTTTGCAAGCTCCTTGACCGTTGCCTCCATTAGTCGAACTAAACGGATCGTGGATGAAGAGAGCCCTTGTGACGCGGAAATTCCCTATGCCCGGAGCAAAAGAAAAGCGGAGGAGCTCATTGAGGAATACTCTAAAAAATTCCCCTGTGCCATTGTCAGGCTGGCAGCCATCTATAGTGACTGGTGTGAATACGGCCCTTTATACATTCTTTTGAAAAACTGGCTTTCCGGGGGATGGATGTCCCGGTTTCTTGTGGGCAATGGTGAGACCGCTCTGCCTTATCTTCACATCCATGATCTCACCCGGTTTTTTCGGCAGATTATTGTAAAACACGGTGAACTTGCCGACCATGAGATTCTCATTGCCAGTACTGACGGATGTGTCTGTCATAATGAAATGTTCGAAATAGTCAGCAAATATTCCTTTACTAACAGCCATAAGCCTATATATCTGCCGGTATTTCTGGCTGCCATTGGTATTGTCGGCATGACTGTATTGGGTTGGATACTTCGTCGCCCTCCCTTTGAACAGTTGTGGATGCTGCAATACATTGATACCCAGTTGATTATTGATGGCGAAGTCTCCCGGAAGAAACTGGACTGGCATCCCACCCCTCGGTACCATCCTTTACGGCGTATGCTTTTTCTGCTTGAAAATATGAAAACCAATCCCATTCTCTGGGAGCAGAAGAACCGTATCATGGCCTATCGAAAAATAGTCGAACATCCTGGGATGAAGATCTATCAGGCCATGCTGGATTTGGAAGATGAAATCCTGGGGAAAGCCATTATCTATTTGCAGAGCCCTGACAATAAAGATTTGTTCCCCAATTATCAGAAACTTGACCATGAAACCCTGAGGATGCGAGCCGGTTATGCATATGAATTATTGGAACTCGCCATTCTCCAGGGAGAGCGGCAATTCCTGATTACCTATGCCAACTACCTTGCCCGACGCAGGTATGGTGAGGGTTTCCCTTTCAAGGAATTATCCAGCGCTTTCCAGCATGTTGCGTTGCAGGTGGAGACACGGCTTCGGGAATATCCGCCTTTGAAAAACATGCAGCAGGAAATCCACGACAAAATCGGTATTACCATGCAACTGGTGCTGGATGAGATTGAAGAGGTCTATGAGACTTTGAGGAATGAATAGCTCCTTTTTTGTGGTCATATTTTTTCTATCCAAGAAGTATTCGTTACGGTTTCATATCAAAATATCATTTTGTCAAACATATATTCTTTGACAAAAAAATATCCCCTGTGATGTAATAGTGTATTCATTAATTTATTGAGCATAGGAGGGTACGTTATGAAGATGGGAGAAGTGCAGAAAAAAGCAAAGAGTTATGGTCTGAAAGCAGCCAAGATCAAAAAAGTGGACTTGATAAAATCAATCCAGGTCCATGAAGGGTATTTCCCCTGTTTTCAGACAGCAGGCGATTACTGTGATCAGGATAAATGCTGTTGGCGTGATGATTGCCTCACCCATTAAACGAATGGGGAAGGAAGGCTGAATGGGACCAATTTATATGTATAAAAGACAAGCAGCTCATTATTTGGAAATACACCTTCATACAATTTAGAGGACACCATGCTTAAAATTGGCGTATTAAGTTTGGTGTCCTCTCATGTCTCAGCGCCTGTATCATTCTTCAAGCCATAAACTTTGTCCGTGCATGTCAAATATGATAGGAATGATTCTTTTGTGTGTGTTCTGGATTTCCCCCGGGGGCTTTTCTTATTATTCAGGCACGCGTTCTGCAGGATCAGTATAGTAAATGCTTTTTCTTTTTTCCTGTCCCTGCTCCGCTGTTTCATCGTTTAATATGTCGTGTTGAGCAGGTTTATTTTCTTGGGCTATCAAGGAATATGCAAAATAGAGCAAGAGAAGGGTGGTGAGAAGTGAAATAACTTTTGCGGCGTATTTCCTGAGCTTTTTATTGAGCATTAAGAGCACAATTGTCAATACCCCACCAGCAATATACAGCGAATTGTCGGTCAAAAAAGAGAGGAGTTTCTCGAGCATCAGTCATCTCCATTAATAATCTTTGGTAGTTCTGATGCCCAGGCCATTTATATTTATCCTGTATTAGGATCGATTTGATTGTGCATGATCGGCGTATAAGGAATGAACCATCAATGATTATGTGTAACAGTACTATTATTATTTTAGTATGGAACAAGAAATCTCGTGTTGCTTGCAAAATCTGCAATTATTCTCACTCAACGTCTTTTTACCTCTTCCCATAACTCATCAGTAGGACTAACTTATCACCATGTATCCATTCAAAAAGACAATCACTTCACTTAAAAAAGCCAATCTTCTTGGCTTAATGTTTATCTGTGCCGCTTTGGCCATTAGTGTGGTGCTACTTGCCGTAGGCATTGTAACCTGGAGCACCGATCATCTGGTTAACCTGGAGAAAGGCTGGCTTGATTCACTGGTCAACTGGCTGGTGGCGGCTGTCACCGGTGTTGGTGGCTGGTTTATGCTTCCTGCGCTTACAGTTCTCATTGCCGGAGCTTTTCAGGAGAAGACTATCTCTTTGGTGGAACGCTCACACTATCCGGACAAAATGCGTAAGGAAGAGCCCCAGTTTTGGCCAGACGTGGCTCATGATGTGAAATTTACTTTGTTAGCCCTGTTTCTCAATGTGCTCATTTTGCCTTTTTACCTTTTCGGTATTGGTTTTGTTTTATCAGTGGCACTGAACAGCTATCTTCTCGGTCGAGAGTTTTTTGAAGGAGCGGCTGGGTATCATTTGGGAAAAGGAAAAGCAAAGAGTCTCATTCCAAATAACAAAGGTGCGGTCTATGGAGGCGGTTTGGTCATTACACTGCTCACCCTCGTCCCAGTGGCAAATCTTATCGTGCCCATTTTCGCCATCGTGTGGATGGTGCATGTCTATCACGGATTGCCAAAGAAGATGGATGGCATGTGAAATATAGAAAATTGGGGGCATGCATAACTTGAGACTGCGTATTAAGTATGGTGTCCCTTTAATCCTGATTTCTTGCCACTGGTTAAAGGCTTAATTCCTTACTCAATGGGATTGGTTTTATCTTCGATTTTAAGTTCTAAAACAATTCTTCCCCATCCTCCACACTCAATCCCTACATCAAAGCAACTTGCTCTTTTGAATCGTATCTCGCTGGGATCTACTCCGGCATAAAGCATTTCATTTGCGGCAAAAATCATCATCATTGCCGAATTAAGCGAATAGCCACAGATTTTTGGTGGGCATAAATCGGTCAAAATATTCCCGGCATAATCAAAGTAGAATTTCTCTCCGACTTTGTGATTGCTATTACACCCTTTGGACTCAACAACCTCAAGAATGAAAAGTATATTGTTAAATTCAGTGGCTCGACTTAGTAATTCAAGGTTGCGAGGATCATTTTTAAATAATTTCAAATCATCATCGGTGTAACCAAATCTCTTTTTAATTATCTTCAGTAACCTGTCATCTATTGTAGTCATAATGTCCTTTCAAGGTTTCCCCCACCTACTTGCTGAAGGTGGGGGAAATTGTAAATGGTGATGTGTTGAATCAGGCTAAAGGGATCTGGATTTCCGTCAGCAGGTCTTGTTCGGGAACGTCTTCTGGGCTGTTAAGGTAGACTTCAATGCTTGGGCTGTGTTTCGGTTCATGGCCGGATTGGGGGAGCCAGTGGCCATAGATTTCCTGGTAGGTCTGGGCCAGGCCGGAATAGGGGCCTTTATGTTGGCATGTGGCGTATTTACCGCCGGGTATTTTTTGCGTACCAATTTCACCTTCTGCCGTGATGTCAGCCTCGGTAACCAGACAGGCGTCATAGCGGATATCCTCTGGTGCAGTCTCCTCTGGATTGTCATAGCAGAGTCCGCAGAACTCCGTCACTGCAGGCATGAGTCCCTTGCTTCCTGCAAAGCCACATACTTTTTCCCAGGCAGTTTTGCATTGGTCATAGGGGCCGGTATGGCGGACAAAAAGTACTTTTCTGCTGGTAAGTTCTTTCAATGTTACATCAATCATAATGTCTCCTTTTTGAATTTGTCTCAGGTACTCTGCGTGGTCCATAGATGTTGACCCTGCCGAGTCTGCCTTGCGGTATTGTGAAGGGGAAAGGGTAAATCTTTTTTTAAAGGCTCGGATAAATGATTCCACCGTGTCATAGCCGCTGTTAAAGGCCATATCAGTTACACTTGTTTTAGTGTAGCGAAGCTGGAGGGCTGCCTTGTCCAAACGAATTCTGCGGATATATTGGCCAATGGTTTTGCCGGTCATTCCTTTGAAAATCCGGTGGAAATGATATGGGGAAAAACAGGCCACTTTTGCAAGTTCTTCTAATCGTAATTCCTGATCACTGTACTGTTCGATGTGGAGCAGTACTTTCAGAATTCGTTCATGATAGCTGTGTTGGGTATTTGCTTTCATTGTTCTTTGTTAGTAGTGGGACTGGTGGTTGGTTTGAATTCTGTTGAATGGCTCCTATGTTAAAAAAACTTGGAGAGTGATACTTGACTATTTTTGCTCTTTTTCGCGCTTTTGGGAAAACTGTTTATTCCAAACCATAGACCTGTCTCGGCGTAAGATATTCAGGATATTTATCAATGATTGCACTGCGGATTAAATAGCAGAGATGGCATTCGTCAATATATCCTTTGTCGTGTATCACACCTAATTCTCTTGCCAATTCCGCCGGTCCTCCACGAAGGAGAGGGCCGCAAATGGGATGGGATTCCGCATTGTAATTTTTAACCAGTTCGGAAAGGGGCGTTTCCCACATATTGCCCATACTTATACCCTGGCATATTTGAACATTGCCAAATGGATCAACATGAACCCTGGAAGGCGAATTAAGATCTTCGTCAGGGCATTCACACAACTCTTCCCATGGTCTGAGAGGAAGATCGTGAGACAGCTTTTCAACGGCCCGGCCTCGAAATCTCACGGAACCGCCAACCACCGGTTTTCCCTTTTCTTCTTCATTTACAGATTCACGAGTAACTATTGGCGGCTCTATACAAATTGGTGAGGTGTCAATGCATAGTTTCTTGGCAACAGATACGGCAATGGAAGCTGGGGTGACCGATTCCTTTCCGTAATGAAAATCATCATCGCTGATATTGATAAATGACAGTCCTGATTCCGCCAAAGGCCGTAACCACAAATCTGCGTCTTCTTCGGTTTGGGCACCATAGGCATTGGTTACCAAGCCTACTTTAAAGCCACTGTCCTTGGCGCGTTTGATACTCTCATTCAAGAGGGGAAAGAACAGGAATGTTTCGCCTCCTTCAAAGAATATCCACTCAACCGTGCCGATCTTTTGAGCCTCATCCAGAACTTTGGTCACTTGATTTATTGTGAAAGTCCCTTGTGATCTTGGACTGCAATAGAGAAAGCAATGATCACATTCAAAGTTACAGGTGTATGTCAAAATAAAGTGGATTCCAGTTAACATGCAGTCGTCCTCCGCACTCTAGCCTTTTGCATTTTTCCCGATATAGAAAGGCTTGCCCATATCGAGGGTTACAATTTTTACTTGCCTCTCGTGTAGTCCAGCATCATTGGCCATGTGCTTGAATTCCTATGAAGTGATGAGCTTTATCTATTAAGCTAATCCTAAAAAAAAATTTGACACAATACATTTAAGGTAATATGATTAAGTCATTGCGCAATTACTTTTTTGGTTTTTCTTATGATTATTGAACCCGCCGAAATATTTAAGGTCCTCAGTGTTGAAACACGAGTGAGGATCATTGAACTTCTTAAGGCCAATGGAGCTTTGGGAGGGAAGGAGATCTCACAAAAACTAGGCATAACCCTCCCGGCAGTTTCACAACATCTGAAGATATTAAAGCTGGGAGGGCTGGTTCGAAGTGAAAGGCAGGGGTATTGGATTCCATATTCGATAAATGAAGAAGCCATGGAGGACTGTCGAGAGATATTGGATGAGGTGTGTACGTGTGGGTGTAAAGGCACTGGGAAATTTAAAGAAAAGGAATTGAGTGATGCCAGCCTGAAGGCATTGAAAAAGTATGAAGCTGAATTGCAGAAAGAACTCAATCTTGTGCAGGGAAGGGTAAGCGAAATAGAAACAAAAGAGTAGGGCCATTTTTTTTAGCAATTTGATTAAGTCATTGCGCAAGTACTTAACGTAAAAGGAGGTGATACAAATGGCAGAGCAAAAAGTTCCCAATGGTTTTTGTGGTTGTGGATGTGCACCAAAGAAGCAAAAAGAAGTGAAGGTAATTGTTTCGAGCAAGATGGCAAAGGAGAAGGAGAAAGAAGCTAAAAATATTAAATAACTTGTAGTAATTCAGACCCGATCTGACAGTTACCGGTTTTTCTGGAAGTAATTGTC
>CAYUCH010000170.1:0-7781 GCA_964443295.1 uncultured Desulfobulbia bacterium
TCCAACTGGCAAACCAGGCGGACGATGACGCCATCCGTCAACTCCTGCGGGAAATCCCATGGGTGGAGACATTGCTCTCTCCTTAGAGCGTGAACCTTCCTATTTTGATTTTTCCGGAGTGGAAGGCCCCTTTCACCAGGCGATCATTGCCAGGGAACACGGCACGAATAAACTCGCGGGATTTGGTAGTCGGACTATTCGGCCTTATTTTATCAATGGTTCGCCGCAACAGGTCGGCTATCTCGGCCAACTCCGTTTCACTCCGCCCCACAGGAGGTTCTTCCCTTTAAAGAGAGGGTTGCACTTTCTAAGAGAACTGCATAGGGATGGGCAAACTCCCTTTTATCTGACAAGCATCATGGAGGACAACACATCAGCCAATCGGATCTTACTCTCCAGAGTTTCAGGGCTGCCTCAGTATGAAGAATATTGCCGTTTTGCCACCCATACCGTTCCAACTAGGAACAAAAAAACCGTTAAAGTGTTGCCCGACACCATTCGCATAGAAAACGGTTCAGCCGCACGGACCTCTGAACTTATCAATTTTTTACATCGCAACAACAAGACATTGCAGTTTACGCCTGTATGGGATGGAGACACCCTCTTTCATCCCGACCGAACCCCGGGATTAACCAGTAATGATTTCATCTTCGCCATTGAAGAGGATAAAATTATTGGTTGCATGGCATTGTGGGATCAAAGACAGTTTAAGCAGGCGGTTATCAGGGCCTACTCGCCTCGTATTGCCAGGTGGCGCCTGCTTATCAACCTCATTGCCAAAATGGGCAATAGTCCCAGACTACCTGCAATCAACAGCACTCTTGATCATTGCTATCTCAGCCACGTCAGCATTAGCGAACATCGAAGTGAAATATTCAGCGCCCTTCTCGACACGGCCCTGGCAAAGGCCAAAAAACGTAAAATTTCTTTGTTGACGGTCGGCTTTGCTACCCGGCACCCCTTTCACGCTCTCCTGGAGGAATCATACAAGACTTTTAAGAGCTTAAGTCGGATATTTCTGGTGTCCTGGGACGAAGGAGACAACACTTCGCTCCATTCCATCGACGACCGCCTTCCCGGCCTGGAGGTGGCCCTATTATGAGCGAACAGCTGGTCAGTGAAGTTCTCCCCGCCTCCTCTTTGCAGGACGAAATAACAGAGGAGATGTATTCTCTCTTTTCCTCATATTATTGCGATATCAAGTGGAGTAATTTCCGCAAGGATGTTCTATCGAAAGACTGGGTCATTCTATTCAGAGATATCCAAAACAAGAGGGTGCAGGGCTTTACCAGCCTTCGCATTTTCGACCATCGCCATCTTTCTAAATCCATGACAATTATCTATAGCGGCGATACAATAATCCACCAGCCATACTGGAATTCTATGGTGTTGGCCAAGAGCTGGATCAGGGCCGTCTGGAATCTTACCCATGATAAACAGCACCCTCTGTATTGGCTGCTCATATCGTCAGGATTCAGAACATATCGGTATCTGCCAGTCTTTTTCAGACATTTCTTTCCATGCTACAACCAGCCCACCTCTTCGGACACGTTGAGCCTGATGCATGATATTGCAACCCACCTCTTCGGCGACCAGTTTGACCCAGCCTCAGGCATAGTTCGTTTCAGGGAAGGCGCTACTCCGCTTAAGGATGAATACTGTCCAGCCCCGGGAATGCGGTCACAAGACCCGCACATCCGCTTTTTTGAAGAACAAAATCCCAATTTTAGAGATGGAGACGAGCTGGTCTGCCTCACCAATGTAAGCGTCAACAACCTCACAGCTGCAGGTGAGAGGATGGCACGATGAAGGCCTTTTGCTCTCCACTGGCCCACAATCTCTGGCTTGCATATTGCAAAAAAGGATGGCGAAATTTCGACCGCGCTGCAGGTCAAGTGGAATCCAGCCAAAAAAAAATACTCATGGACTCCCTGGCCCGCAATGCTGAAACCTCCTATGGCCGCCGCTTTCATTTCAGCCGCATCACCTCTATTTCCGAATTCCAGCAGGCCATCCCTCTCACGACCTATGATGATTACCAGGAAGAGATAACGGCTATAGCTGACGGTAAACAGCAAGTACTCACCAGGGACAAAATCCGCCTCTTTGAACCCTCCAGTGGCACCGCAGGCCCCAGTAAACTGATCCCCTACACCTCGACTCTCAGACAAGAATTCAATTGCGGCATCAACGCCTGGCTCTACAACCTTTATAGCAATTATCCGGCACTCAAGGGCACAGCTTACTGGTCGATAAGTCCGGCAAGCACTTATACGCCTCCCCATTCATGTGTTGTTCCTGTTGGTTTTGAGGCTGACACTGATTACCTGGGACCTTTTGGCAGACTTATTAATAATTCGCTTCAAGCCGTTCCCGCAGAGGTAACAAGGATTTCCAACATTGAAACGTTCCGCTATGTTACCTTGCTCTTTTTACTCTTGCGCCGTGACCTTCGTCTGATCTCGGTGTGGAATCCAACCTTCCTCACCCTACTCATGGACTTTCTGGACGAATACTGGGACAGCCTGTCTGCTGATCTTGCCGCAGGAACGATCTCTCCACCGATTCCCATTGACAAAGATCTTTCAGCCAAACTCAGACGTAAACTTTCACCTACCCCCCAACGGGCTGAAGAAATTAACGAATACGGTCCAAAAAAACCACAAGAACTCTGGCCTGAACTCGATTTAATCAGTTGTTGGCTTGATGGTCCTTCAAACAGACATGCAAAGGATCTTCAAGAAAAGTATTTCCCACGAATTAACATGCAGGGCAAAGGGCTGATCGCCACTGAGGCCTTTGTCTCCTTTCCACTGGTCGGCATGCAGGGATCCGTACTTTCAGGAACTTCTCATTTTTTTGAATTTATTCCCCTGACTCAATCAGGCAAGCCGATAGAAAATACGATTCGCCTGGCCCATCAACTTAAAACCGGGGAGTCATACAGTGTGGTCGTCACTACAGGCGGAGGCTTATATCGTTATCAATTGCAGGATACAGTAGAAGTAGTCGGTCATTATAAAGAGATGCCACGCATCCGGTTTACGGGCAAGCTCGATGGCATCTCCGACATTTTTGGTGAAAAACTCAGCGAGCAGTTTGTAGCCGGAGAGTTGTACCAATTGTTTGAGCAGCACGCCCTTAAGCCCAGCTTTTTTCTACTTTGCCCAAACATGGACATGAAACACTATGTCCTGTATCTCGAAGACTCCACTGTAAATGAAGCTGTAATCTCTTCACTGGACGTTAAACTCGACCAACGACTCTGTAAAAATTTTCACTATGATTATTGCCGTAAACTCGGCCAACTCAATACGGTACGTATCTTTCACACAGGTCCCGGAGCTACCCACAAGTTTTTTGCCCATTGCGCATCAAAGGGTATGCGACAAGGAGACATCAAGGCTCGCGTCCTGAGCAAGACGCCGCTTGATCATTCGGTATTCCTATGAAGATTACATTTATACGACCCAACATGAATGACCTGCAGTCGTCTGACGCCATGGAGCCGACAGTGTTTTCTATTTTAGCGGCGCTCACCCCACCGGATGTTGACATTACCTTTTTCGATGAGCGGATTGAACCACTCCCTTTGAACGACACACCTGATCTCGTCGCCCTCACGGTAGAAACGTATACAGCAAGACGAGCCTATCAGATCGCCGTTCACTACCGCCAACAGGGTATCCCGGTGGTCATGGGAGGTTACCACCCTTCCCTTCTCCCCGAGGAGGCCCGACATTTTGCAGATTCTCTGGTCATAGGCGATGCCGAGGAACTTTGGCCTCAGCTTCTTGCTGATGCTAAGTCAGGGTCACTTAAGGCCATTTACCAACAAAAGCACCCGCCCCAACTCTCGAACCGACAAGGGGACTATTCCCTTTTTAAAAACAAAAAATACGGAAAAATTAAACCGGTCCAGGCAGGCAGAGGCTGCAAGAATGCTTGTGATTTCTGCTCCATTAATGCCTTTTACGGCAATTCGATCAGACAGCGCCCCTTAAGGGACGTGGTAGATGAAATCGAGGCTCTGGATGCAAAATATTATTTTTTAGTGGACGACAACCTCTTTGTTGACGGCCCGCGAACCAAGGCATTACTCAATGCCCTCATCCCCTTAAACATCCGCTGGGTATGCCAGACCAGCATAGATATCGCGCGGGACCCTTCACTCATGGATCTTCTGGCCCAGAGCGGCTGCATCGCGGCTACCATCGGTTTCGAGTCACTCAATGCTGACAATCTCAAACAGATGAAGAAGAGCTCCAACCTCCAATACGGAGATTACGCAACGGCAATTCGGGAATTCCACGATCGCGGGATAATGATCTACGGGACTTTCGTTTTCGGTTACGACTGGGATACAACAGATTCCTTTGAGCCGGTTGTCGACTTTGCCTTGAGATCAAAATTCTGTCTTGCCAATTTTAATCCTTTAACCCCAACTCCGGGAACCGCCCTCTACAAAAGACTGGAGAAGGAAAACAGGCTCCTTTATAAGCGCTGGTGGCTTGAGCCGAGTTACCGTTACGGGGAAGCAACATTCCAGCCTGTCGCGATGTCGTCCCAGGAACTCACTGACGGCTGTTTTCAAGCCAGGAAGGCATTCAACACCTATTCTTCCATTTTCACCAGGGCTCTCAATGTGAAAGCAAACAGCCGCTCATTTACTCATTTCGGCCTTTATTTCCTGGCAAATTACATTTCCAGAAAAGAAATCCTTGCCAAACAGGGCTCACCACTGGGAGCTCCTTTGCCAATACTTTCACCGGACGATATCCCATGCGACTCACCCTGATCAAACCCAATATTGGCAGAATGGAGCATAGCCTCTATGTGGATGAAGGACGAATGGAGCCTTTACAGCTTGGAGTCCTCGCAGGTCTCACGCCGGACCATATTGATGTAGTTCTTTACGATGATCGAATGGAAGAGATCCCCTATGATGAACCAACCGATTTGGTGGCCATCACAGTAGAGACCTATACGGCCCGACGGGCTTATGAGATAAGTAGTGAGTTTCGCCAAAGAGGCGTGCCGGTGATTATGGGCGGCATGCACCCCAATCTCACTCCGGAAGAGGTACGACAACACGCTGATTCTATTTTTCTGGGAGATGCTGAAAATCTTTGGGAAACGGTTATTAATGATATGCAGAATGGGGGAGTGAAAGCGCTCTACCAGGCAGAACCGGGTGTAGCCCAAATGGGCGGGATCTTGCCACGTCGTCGGATATATCAGGACAAAGGATACCTGCCCATCACTCTTTTACAATTCAGCCGAGGTTGTAGACATAGCTGTAATTTTTGTGCCATCAGTTCATACTTCAACCGCAAGCACTATGTCAGGGCCATTGACCAAGTCCTTGCTGAAATTGCAGTGCAGAAGAGAAAATTCCTCTTTTTTGTTGACGATAATATTGTAGCCGACAGGGCTGCCGCCAAAGACCTTTTCCGCGAGCTTATTCCCTTGAAAATACGTTGGGTCTCACAGGCAAGTATCGATATGACCCGTGATTCCGAACTGATGGACCTCATGGCCCGCAGTGGCTGCATGGGCCATGTTGTCGGTTTTGAGTCCCTTGATCCAGCCAGTCTAAAATCCATGGGCAAAGGCCATAACTTAGATAAATTTGCAGGATATATGTCACAGATTCAAATCCTGCGAGACTATGGTCTCCAAACCTGGGCGGCCTTCACCCTGGGACATGAGCATGACACCTTGCTGTCCATTCAACGCACCCTGGATTTTGCCTTGGAGCATAAATTCACCTTCGCGGCCTTCAATATTCTTATGCCTTATCCGAATACTCTGTTATACACAGATCTCCAGAAAGAAAATCGTTTGCTGTATGACGGCAAATGGTGGCTCCATCCGGAATACCGTTTCAACCATGCCGCCTTCATCCCAAACAAATTGAGTCCGGATGAACCCACGGAGGCGTGTTTTCAACTCCGGACCAAATTCAACAGTATTCCGTCAATCATCAGGAGAGTATTCGATTTTAAAACTAACCTAAGCACCTTAAGGCGACTGGGAATATATTTGGCATACAATCCCCTTTTCCGCCGAGAAACCTTCAAAAAACACGGTATGCACTTTGGGCTTCACAAATAAGAAAAACCAAATTCGTTTCCAGCAGGGATCACTATGAAATACATTCTTACATTCTGGATCTACTATTTACCGATCCCCCTTTTCTTCCTCCTGGGCTGGGGCTGGTATAGCCGAACCCAGAGTCTGCGATTCACCCTTTTCACCCTCCTCCTCCCCCTGCTCTATGGCTACCTTGTGCCGGGGATCGGGACCAATGTCCTGAAAAAATGGCGATTCAACGGGAAATTCCTGCTCGGCGCATTTTTCTGGCACCATGGTTTCAAATATTCATCGAATATCAACCTGTTGTTTTTTCTGATCTTCACCGATGCCGGGCCAGGGGTGGATCTTTCACTGGCGAAGATTGTATCGCTGAGCCTATCCATGGCCTTTGCCGAGGGATTTACAATCTGGATCCATGACACCCATCTGATCAAGCATGGCATTCTGGAATTATTGAAGAATCCCCTTGCAGCCCAAGGAAAGAGCGCCGAAGAAATCGCCTTCAGTTATGCTCCGGCCTCGTTCTTTGCCATTGGCGGGAGTTTTGCCTTGGCTGCCTTGACATTCTTCAAGATCGATGCTGGTGGCGGTGTTCCGTCCATGTCTTTGTTTGGCGGATATCTCTTGTTGGGTCTTTTTTTCATGACAACGGTCAGCATGTTGGCATTTGGGGCGATTGAGATGTCGTGGAAGAAGGTGGAGGATGGGTGATGATTGGCAAGCCGGACATTCTACTGCAACGTATGCAATCCGAACAAGTGCTTTGTCATGCTTAAACAATGCAGAATTCTCTTTCGTAATTTTTGGGCCAAAGAACCTCATAAGTCTCGTTCTTGAACTCCCTAAATGCCGCTACAAAATTTTCAAAGTTATTCAGCCTTTCGGTTGTTTTTATTAAAGACAACGCTTGAGAGGGATCATTGGTGTGAATAAATATGTTCATTTCGCCAGATCCAATGTCATGCCCATCTAGTACATGGTCAGATCCCAAAATATTTTCGATTTCGTCTTCCAATTCCACCATCGCATCAAAATCTTCAACTGAAGAGGCGGCAAACTGTATTACTAATTGATACTTCATCAAATCCCCCCAAAAAGCAATACGCCATGCATCTGTGCGGGCCAATAATTCTGCTCGTTATGACCCCACCTGGAATTCACTTCCATCTCGGCCCCTTGGTCGACCATCAATTTGTTTTTTGATTTATAACACTTGTCTCTGGCAATTAATTACACGCACCCTCACCGGCATTGAAGTGGTGAGGCAACTAGTTTAGCGCCTGCCATGGCAGGATCAAAGCCATCCGGCCAAAGGGTTTTCTTGTCATAACATGCGTCCATTAAAATGGCGCCCTTCAGGCTAGCACCCCTGAAGTCGACCTTTGTAAGTCGAGCATTCGACAAATCAGCATTCTCAAAAGAAGAATGATCAAAGTTAGCACGAAGAATGAAAGCCTTGTTGAGCATGGCATGATTGAAGTTTGTTTGGATGTAACTGCCACCCTGAATATCAATTTGAGAAAGATTTGAACCTGAGAAGTCACTGCCATCGAATCGTACATTCCAAAAGCCAAATCCAGACAGATCAAGTTTCGACAACTTTGACCTCGGTGCATCAATCCTATTGAGCCTTGGCCCCCGCTGATATGGATGCCCCCCTTTCAGGGTGGTTTTCGGAGGAT
>CAYUCH010000171.1:0-7611 GCA_964443295.1 uncultured Desulfobulbia bacterium
ATGGGTGGCCGGCTTCGCGTGGAATAGGTGGCCGAGATCAGTGGAATACGCAAATACTGATCAAAAAATGATAGTGATGCAGCTTGTGAGTTGGTTTCAGAGGAAGGCAGATAACTGTCGGTTACTTCTGTTTCAATAAATATAATTTCACACGGAGAGTCGGTCGGCAATCCTCTGTTTTGATTCAACTGCAGGCAGAGATTGGCACCTTCATTATTATCAGGAAGCAATTCGGCCAAGCTTTTAATGTTGTTGCCGCTGGGAACTGGTACCGGTTCCGGAAGATCAAAAAGACTGTCTGGACTGATACCACCATTTAACAGTTCGAAATTTGTATCCTTGCTTACAAAGTTACGATTTGTGAAATCGGCTAAACCGCGGCGGTCCATAACAGCAGAATCCGCCACACGGGTGGTCCAGTATTCACGGGCAGTTGGGAATGAGACAGGAGGGTAGGTTGTAAGGGAGGCCGGAACTCCATTTTCGAATACTTCAAGTGATCGACTTTCGAACAAACTGGGATCATAGATATCAAAAATTGCGCCAAACCGTTTATCAAAATGCAGATCATTACGTACGTGTTCGGGTTGGGCCATGTCCTGGATTAGGTGGATCACATGACCCAAAGCTTCAAATGTTTTGCCCCAGAACTGATTCCGTTCCTCTACTGTAGAAGCGGTTAAGGAGGAATGGAAAAAGTCCATGGCATCCTTGTAAGATATATCCTGGCTGAAAATATTCCCAGCATCCTCTAGACCCCAGTCAGGAGTTTTCTCGGTGTCGATGCCGAGTACACTCAGTATGAAATGATGCAATGACAGGTCGTCAATAGGGTCATAAAAATGATTCAATGCTCTGTCAAACTTGTCTTCAAAATCAGAACCATCCTGGATAAGTTCTGTGATTGACCTGGATTTCCCTTTGGAATTGGGAAATTTCTGTTGGCTATGCTCACTGATGTCGGTGCTCAACCCAAAATCAGTGAGAACATTATTACTGGCAGTGGCAAGGTCGGATAGTTCAGCGGACACTTTGGACAACTCTCGATGAGTATCCTCTTCATAGGCTATTGAGTGCTGCGTCATTACCCCTACAAGGCATAGAATTGTTAAAAAAAAGGCTCTCGTCATTCCTCAAACACCTCGAAAAATTGATCTGAAGATGGACACTTTTTCAGCTCGTCAACAACCCATGGAGCTCCAATGGCAACTTTGGCTCGCACACCTTTTCCCTTCAGTTTCTTAAATTCCTTATAAACCATTCCAAGTGTCTCTGGGATCACTATCCATTTACACCAATCACCACGATTTAGATTGTTCAGCACTCCGCTGAATCTTTCCAACTCTTTTGCGTATGCTTCTGCTGTTCCTTCAAACTTTTCCAACTCAATAGTTTTGCCATGCCAGTCGGAACGACGATTGAATTCAAAGCGACGATCAGGATGGTAACGGTTGCGTTCACTTTCAAAAATATAGCCGGGCTTAAAGAATATTAGACGAGGTGTATTCGGTTTTAGGAATCCCTCGGAAACGCGCCCAAAGCCTTGGGCCTGAAATGTAAAACGTCCGTTGCTGTCGGTTACGGCTTCATGAAGCGGCAAATAAGCAACGGTATGTCCTTCAAGCCCACCTCCCGCTTCCCACACTTCAACTACCATCACGCCTTCAAGGGGTTGCTTGGTTTCCTTATCAACCACCGTCGCTTCCATCCCCTGCATGTTATAGACATCGAAAAACGAAAATGGATTGGCTTTTAAGGATATAAGAGTTATTAAAAAATATAATAAGAGAACAGTTATTAAAAAATATAATATTCTTTTCATCATAAAAATTTCCTTTTACATCGACAAAATACGCCAAATACCATCTGAGTCTTTAGTAAAGGTGATCACAAAGGTGCTCACCTGACCATCAACCACTGTAAGAATTGCGTACTCGGCCAGGTCTTCGCTGAGCTGAATTTTCTTGATACCGGAAAGATCACCGGCAATCTCAGGAAGGTTGGTGCTTAATGCCTCAAGGATAGGGCCATAGAAGCCGCGTAACTGGGTCCGAATCGATTGCAATGCAGTATCGACATCACCTGTGGCAAGGGCTCCAGAAAAATTACTCCAAACTTGTTGGAGGAGAGCATCCTGAACAGATTCATCCTGAGCGACAATATTCAATCGCATTTCGTATTCAACCCCCTGGTCATCCAAAATCCAGGCTGTAGCGGGATACACACCAGGGGTGAAATAGGTAGTGCTCATGGCAGCATTAGCATCGGTGGTGGTGTAGTCCGGTACACCATCGCCGTCGAAATCGATATCGATCTGCTGAATATTAACTCCGGCGGTTCCTAAAGAAAAATTGACGGTGAGCGGCGCAATACCGCAATCGTCATCCGCTCCAAGGGTCGGCACAAGATTGTCATTGCCGGTGATTGAAATCGAATGTTCATTCGTAGAACCTGCCGGGTCGGTCAAGGTGGCTGTCAGGGTGTTACTTCCGGATTGCAATGGAAATTCGTTGATATAAAAGGAATTGCCATACATACACCCGGGTATGTTGTTAACCATGACACCACTGTCCAAGCCCCCTAAAAAAATGCCTGAAACATTTGTTTCCGAACCTTCGAAAGTGGCACTGTCTAGAGGTGTTACGATCTGGATTTGAGCCCCCACTATATAAGCTGTTGATTGACTGGTATTGCCAGCGGCATCTAAAATTTCGATTTGAATGATATCCCCTTCGTTTGCTCCAAATTGTCGTGTAAAGGCGCCGTTGCCGTCAGCAATAACGGTTACTATGGCACTGGTGGTTGTATTGATGAACTGAATTGTAGTGCCGGGTTCAACGGCATTAGTTGATCCGGTGAAAGAAACCTGGCCGCTTCCAGGCTGGGTGACTGTCATATTACTGATATTGAGCGGTACGGGTGCACGGCTATCAACAGAGAGGTTGATTATAGTGTTAGTTGTATTTCCCGAAAGATCAGTGGCTGTTACTGTGATCGCATTTACGCCCTGTTGCAAGATGACCGAGGTAGAAAAATAAGTGACTTGGCCAAGGTCGTTTCCCCCAACATGGACAGTAGCCGGTTCATCTATAATGCCAATCACTTCAACGGTAGGCTGAGTAAGAGTACTTCCATTGACTGGAGAGATGATGGATATTTGCGGAGGAGCTGTATCATATATCGGAGGCAGGGCGATCTCTCCCATTACGGCACGTTGTAGAATAACATAATCACCGACATTTAATTCACCGTCCGGATTGTTCAATGGACCAACGTCGCCGACCAATTGTTCATAATTGCTTGGTGATTCATTCCCGAGGATCAATTGTTGGAGTACAATTAAATCAGCGACATTGAGTTGGTTGTCAGGTTCACCCCGCGGTGCCAGATCGCCGGCAGTGAGTTCAAGAGGGGTTGAAATGACGGTAAAAACGTCTGTTAACACTCCGGTCTTATTGCCCGGATTTATGACGGTAAGGTCATAGGTTCCGATCCCTAAGGCAGGAGTATCGCCTATGAGTGTGGTGCTGTCAATGTAGCTCAAATTCGAAATCGACACTCCACCCAGATTGGCTATAGCGCCATCCAGGAAGTCTGTACCAGAAATAATCACTGGTGTGCCACCAACCAAATAACCGCTTTGTGGTGAAATATTGATTATTTGAGGAGTAGGAGTGACTGTATAGGTAAAACCTTGACTGAGGTCTGCCTGGCTATAATCCGTACTGACTGACACATCAACCACGCCAGAGCCATTGGGCGTGATAGCGGTTATGGTGTTGCTGTCCACAAAGGTAGCACTGGCAGTTTTGAGTCCGAATTTAACAACAGCCGTCGGTTCGAACAGAGTGCCGGTAATAGTCACCTCAGTACCGCCAATTTCATACCCTGAATTTGGGATGATCGACTCAATGGTGGGAGCGATGTAGGTGAACGTGGATGAAGTATATCCCATGCCTCCCCCGACGGTAAGGTCTACCGTTGTCTGCCCCGGCATTCCGGGTGGAATAAGAGCTGTAATTGTGTTGCTGTCAACCAAGGTCACCTCGGTAGCAAAGTCACCACCAAATTCCACGGATACATCACCAACAAAATAAGCGCCTGAGATGGTAACTGGGAACCCGCCGTTAACGGTTCCTGATGGAGGAGTAATGGAGTTGATACTGGGTTGCATATAGGTGAAGCCATTATCAAGTGAAATAGAGAAGTTAGGGTATTGGATTTCCACGGTCACCGGACCTTCGCTCATACCTTCCGGCGTTGTGGCGGTGATGGTGTTGTCGTTAACCAGCACCAAATTATTGGCATAGTTGCCACCAAAATCGACTATCATGCTGTCCACCTCATTGAATAATGTCCCGGAAATGGTAATTGCGGTACCACCGACAATCGTACCGTGATCAGGGGTAACAGAAGAAATGGTTGGAGCTATGTAGGTGAACGTAGCAGGAAAGGAGATATAGTCATCCATTGTTTCTACATCGACATCCACCGTGCCTTCTGAATAACTCTCAGGCGTAACGGCGGTAATTGTCGTGCTGTTGACCGTCACAACACCCGAGGCCATCTCCCCACCCACATAGACAGCCATAACCGATACAAAATTGCTGCCTGTGATGGTGATGGGGGTGCCTCCAAAGATGGGCCCGGATGAAGGCAGGACATCGGCATTGGCGGTATGTGGTAAAAAAGACGAGGTGAGAATTAATAGGAAAAGAAGAATTGTGCGCATGGATGCTGCCTTTTGCATTTCTATTGAATGGAAGAATAAATTCTATTGAGCACAATAGCATATCAAAAGCATGGTGCAAATAGTTTTGAAAATCTTGAGCCGACGGAGCATTTGAATAGAAAGTTAGGATTTTGTGTCAGGAGAATTACTGGTGCCTTTTGTTTCAGTATCACCTCTGGGGTCATTCTATTCCTTGCTGGTCCTGTCGATTTCACTGTCCAAAAAAGTAAAGACCTTTCCAAAGACTGGGGACAAGCAGGAATGAAAGAACCATCCAGATCGCTGCTGGAATCCCTCTTTAGTCCAAAAATGAAAAAGTCTACGGCTATTCGCATTTATTGTGAGCCCTATGTCATTATCAGAAGACTCCTTGAGTTGCATCTTTTAATAATTTATAGATCGTCGATCTCCCTATTCCAAGTTTTCTTGCAATTTCGGAAGGTCCAATTCCTTGTGCCTTCATTGCAAGTACTTTTTCTCGATCTATTGTTCGTTTTCGCCCAAATTTTACTCCCTTGGCCTTTGCCTCGATGCGTCCCTCATTGGTTCTTTCAAGGATACGCTGTCGCTCCGCTTGAGCTACGGCAGAGAGAATGGTGACAACCATTTTTCCCATTGCACCTTCGGTGCTGATACCATCGTCTAAAAACCTGATAGCGACGTTCATGTCATCGAATTCCTTGATCAACTGTATCATTTCAGCGGTATCACGGCCAAGGCGATCCAGTTTTTTCACTAAAATTACATCATCTTCCTCTACCTTGACCTGCAATAAACGCAACCCTTCTCGGTTGAGATGACTGCCCGTTACCTTGTCCGTAAAGATGCGGTTGTCTTTTACTCCTTCTGCTTTAAGGGCCTTGACCTGTATATCGAGCGATTGCTGGCTTGTGGACACTCGAGCGTAACCAAAGAGTCTCATGGTTCGAAAAATGTCTCCTAAATCAATTAATAGACTTTGGGTGTCCTAACTCTATGAAAAGCGATTTAATAGACAGTTTATTGCATATGTTTTAAGATGTCTACAAACTTATAATATCGTAGACACTTAGAGCGCTCTTTTTTATTAAATTTCTGTCATTGGTATAGGGTGAATTAATGGCCGTAGAATTTTTAACCCCAGAACAGAAAGCCCAGTATGGCCACTTTCCCGGCGAACCAAACGAAGTTCAACTTACACGTTACTTTCACCTTGATGAGACTGATCTGGCGTTCATATCAAGTCGACGTGGCGATCAAAACAGACTGGGCTTTGCCCTGCAATTAACTTCTGTCCGGTTTTTAGGGACCTTCCTTTCAAACTTGGCACTTGTGCCAGCCAACGTTCAAACATTTGTGGCGAGGCAGCTCTCGATTATAGATGTTGCTGTATTGGCAGACTATGCCCAAAGGGACACCACCAAGCGAGAGCATACTGCATTTATCCGCAAGCACTATGGATACCGCGAGTTTAGTGATCCGCCTTGGGCATTTCGCATTAGCCGATTGCTATATTCACGCGCCTGGATCAGCAATGAAAGACCAAGCCTGATGTTCGACTTTGCCACCGCCTGGCTGATCCAAAACAAAATACTCTTACCTGGTGCATCAACATTATCTCGATTAATAGCTGAAATTCGAGAAAGAGCCGTAAACCGACTGTGGCAGCGGCTATCGTCTTTACCAGCAGATGAGCAAAAAGCAAAATTAAAAACCTTATTTCAGGTACCGGAAGGCATGCGGTCATCCCGTTTTGATAGCTATCGGAAAGGACCTATGACAATCAGTGGCCCAGCATTTAATGTAGCAGTGGAACGCTATCTTGAGTTGCAGGAATTTCGCATGCAAGAACTAGATTTTTCAAATATACCACCAGTGCTGCTGAAAAATCTTGCCCGCCATGCTGGCATCATCTCTATGCACAAAATAGCTAGGATGCCAGATTACAAACGTACAGCAATTCTGGTGGCTTTTGTTAAGGCTTTTGAAACCATTGCTCTTGATGATGCGTTGGATATTCTTGATCTGTTGATTACAGGGATTGCGGGGGAAGCAAAAAAAATCGGGCAAAAAAAGCGCTTACGAACATTGAAAGATTTGGATAAATCCGCACTAGCATTGGCGAAAGTCTGTTCTCTGATCTTGAATAAAGAAACCAAAGACGATCAATTGCGTGAAGCAATTTTTACCCGAATTCCTAAAGCGCAATTGGCAGAATCTATCACCATCGTCAATGAGTTGGCTCGTCCCTCTAGCGATAAATTTCATGATGAGATGGTTGCGCAGTATGGCAAGGTCGGACGTTTTTTAACACGGCTACTCAATGACATTGTATTCAAAGCTGCGCCAGCAGGTGAAACCACACTTGTTGCATTCAATTATCTCGCTGGCTTGGGCAAGTTACGCAAACAGATCTTGGAAAATCCACCACTCGATATTATCACGCCTGTCTGGAAACGATTGGTTTTTGATAAAGAAGGTCGAGTCACTAGACGAGGTTATACGCTGTGTTTTCTCGACAAGCTACAAGACGGCTTGCGAAGACGGGATATCTATGTCGAAAATAGCAATCGCTGGGGTGATCCCAGGGAGAAACTGCTGCAGGGTGCAGATTGGCAGGCGAACCGAATACAAGTCTGTCGCTCGCTTGGACACCCGGTGCAGCCACATGATGCAATCACTAACTTAACACGCCAACTAGATGCCACTTACAAGCAGGTCGCTGCTAACTTTGATGATAATGATGCTGTCAAAATCGATCATTCTGGTAAATATCCCTCTTTAACTATTACCAACTTGGACAAACTCGATGAGCCCCCCAGCCTCACTCTGCTTAGTGAGAAGATAGAGGTGGCCTGGTTTGTTTGGACAGGATCTACCTTCCTTTAAGTGGAATGTCG
>CAYUCH010000172.1:0-7603 GCA_964443295.1 uncultured Desulfobulbia bacterium
TTTAATTGGTTCACATGGGCGGTTACCCGAGGAGTTGTTGGTACACTAACTGGTGTACCATTAACTGTCGGCCAAGGTATTGGTCTCTTTGGTCCAGGATTAGCTGGTAATCCTGATTGGAAGCCCTTTTCTCAAATTCAAGAAGAACAAAGACTGGCGGAATTGTTGGAGGAGTATAGAAAACTAAATGAAGCATATGATGAGTTGTGCAGAATGACAGGAGGTTGTGATAATGACCCATGCGACTAGCTCGATTTCAAGTACGAGCAAATGTAATGGCGAAAGCCTTTTATTTTCAGTAGTTACCTTGCATGGTTTGGATATATGAAGATTAAGAGAATTCTTGAAAATAGGTTGGTTAGAGTACCCCTTCAAATATTAATCCTAATACTTATTGTGTTCTTGTTGACTGGCGTGCCTGCTAGTATTTCATTGCCATTTAAGTGGGCACTGATTGGGGTCTTGGTGCTCATTTTGGTGATTATGGAATTTTTTTGTTGCTAGCCAAGGCTGTATATTTTTGAAGGCGGTTGAGGATTTTTTTCTTAACCGCCTTTGTTTTTTCAGGGTTGGTGGGTGGGCATGTAATAGATCAGTGGTTGGCGGATTTTTTGCTCTGCTATGTTGCATAAAATTCCTTATGTATTAATGCGGAGTGGTGTTAACCGTACCTTGCTTGTCCCGCATTAAACATAAGACAATTTTATGCGGGCAACGCCCCGGCATCTGATGGCGAAGCCCGCCGGACATAGCCTGCACAAAGTGTGACAACCACAGTACCGATGCAGTTTCTTCTATCTGATGAAGTTGGGCTGGAGGATGCCGCTAGGGTAAATACCTGTCAAGATCCAATGCCCCGTGAAAGACTCCTAAAATATCGATATAGTCGTCTGTTATCATGTAGGCAATCCGGTAATGACCATAAAGGAGAACCCTGATCTCACCCTCCGGTTCTTCACGGTACTTCTGCCCCAGCTTAGGAAAGTCGCTCAGGAGTTGAGCTTTTTCATAGATGCCGGAAACGACTTTTCCGGCAGCGGTGGGATTGTCTTGTGCTATGTAGTCATAGATGTCTTTCAGCCATTGTGCGGCCTCATGTGACCATCTTATTTTTGCCATGTTCTGATCCGGTTTGCCATTTCATCATTAGGGATAACACGTCCGGCGCGAATATCATTCAGACCACGATTAACCATTCTTTCAAAGGCCAACTCGCGCATGATCTCATCATAAGTTGCATCTTCCGGCTGCGATAAAACAACTTCCGTTATCTTTTCTTTTACTGTTTGTGTTTGCATTGTGAACTTCCTTGTCTGGTGAGGGGCAAGGCGGCGATAACCCTTTAGCTGTGCGCCAGAATTTCGAATTTACTTTTCTTGATAAAGGCATCAAGAAGTCCTTTGACAAGCTGCTTGTCACTTTCGGGGAGTGAATCAATTTGAGTGAATTGGTCAAGCAGTGCGGAGTCTTTGACCTTGCCAACAGCTCTGTCTTCAGCTTCCCGAACAAGGTAATCGAGGCTTACTTCCAGGGCATCAGCAATCTTGACTAAAATTGCCGTTGTTGGCACCAGAACCCCTCTTTCATATTTAGAAATCCTTTGGCTGTCGGTTCCTGCCCGCCTGGCAAGCTGTCCTTGAGTAAGCCCTTTTTGTTTTCTAGTTTGTTGCAGCTTCTCTGCAAACCCTGGAATTATGGTAGATGTTGTAGTAGCCATACCACAAGTCTATTGTCATAAAGTTGTTCTGGCAACTAAAAATTGCTTGACAGGTAGTCTTGTGGTGCTATTAATGTGCATATAGTGCCACAGTTAATTTGTGTATTTCACAGAAAAAAGCCCATCATCCGGAAAACTTTGGCAGGTGAACCGAATGACGGGCTTCGAGACCCCGGCGAGATGCCGAAGAACTCTTCTTCTATCGCATCTCCCCGGTAAAATCAAGGGCGTAAAGGGGGTGATGATCATTGGCCCAACTCCATGAGACCACGGATATTTACAAGGGAGCTTTCTTCCTGTCGAGCGGCGGTAGCTTGAACGGCATCAATTTTGATGACCGTCGGATAGCCACGTTCAGTTTTTCAGGGGAAGACTTGCGCCGTCAGGAGCAGGACTACCATGCCGGTCGAGCTCTGGTTGAGCCGCAACGCTTGCGGGACTCATTGAATCTATTACGAGATTTATTATTCGAGATGCAGAAGAGAAGGAGAAGAGATGCTAGAAAAAGAACAAATAGAGGCCATCAAGGGCTACGTTGATGTTGCGCCGTTCATGAAGGCTTGCGGCATCGACCTGAAACGAAACGGCAAGGGCTATAAAGGCCATTGTCCATTCCACGAAGACAAAACTCCATCATTATCAGTAACACCATCCAAAAACCTCTGGAAATGCTTTGGCTGCGGTAAGGGCGGTGATGTCATTGAGTTCGTCCAACTCTTTGACCAAGTGGATTTTACGACCGCCGTGCAGAAACTGGCAACCTATATTCCCGTACTAGAGGACAGAAAGGCAGTTAAGAAAAAAATCATTGAAACAAAACCGTTGACTGCTTCCCATATCAAACTTCTTTCCCGGGTCATCGACTTCTATCATACTGCTTTCTGTGAAGATGCCCGGGCCAGGGAATATCTTGCAAACCGAGGTATCACGGACAACGCCATTTTCTCGGACTATAAGGTCGGCCTTGCCAACGGCACCTTGCTGAACGTCTTGCCGGACAACGGCGAGACCATGGACCAGCTGAAGGAACTGGGCATCCTTAATGCCAAGGGTAAAGAGCATTTTTACAACTGTGTCACCTTCCCACTGTACAACCAGGCCGGAGATCCGGTTGGCATGTACGGCAGAAGAATCGAGGGAGGCGGGGCCGCCCACCTTTATCTTCCTGGTGAAAGAAAGGGCATGTTCAACCGCCAGGCTGTGAAAGCACACCGGGAAATCATTCTCACCGAATCAATCATAGACAGTCTCACTCTCATTAATGCCGGGATCAGAAATACCATTCCATGCTACGGCACCAACGGCTTGACCGATGAAATCCTCCACCTGCTCACTCAAGGAGAAATACAAAAAGTACATCTCTGCTTTGATAATGACGAACCCGGAAAACGGGGACATGAAGCCGTTGTCGCAAGACTGCAGGACAAAGGCTTTGCAGTGGATGGAATTACTCTTCCTGAAGATCAGGACATCAATCAATTTTTTC
Source organism: uncultured Desulfobulbia bacterium (assembly GCA_964443295.1). GTDB lineage: Bacteria > Desulfobacterota > Desulfobulbia > Desulfobulbales > CG2-30-60-27 > CAYUCH01. The sequence continues at coordinate 3,204 of CAYUCH010000172.1, forward strand.
TTTTAACTGCTGATGCAAAAGAGCAGTTCGAAGCCCTCTTGCCCGGCGCCGTTCCCAAAGAACCGGAAACGGAACAAACCCGTCCAATCGAAGACGGCTTTACTTTCTCAAAAGAAAAACGGTTCTACGAAGTCCGGGCCATCAACAAAACCGGCCCCAAGCTCAAAGCCACTGTGAAGGGCATTAAAAAAGAAGGCATCAAGAAACGGTTCCACGTTGATACGGTTGACTTCTTCTCGGCCAGATCCAGGGCCTATCTCAGCCGGGGCCTGGCCGACCTGTTCGGCTGTGAAGATAAAACCATCAACCGGGATATGGAAAGGCTCATTGAGCTTGCGGAAAACTATCAGCCACCACCAGCGCCGGAAGAAACCACCCAGGAAATAACGGCTGAAGACAAGGACGCAGCCCTTTCCTTCCTGAAAAATCCCGACCTTTTAGAAGAGATCATCAGAGATCTTGAGACGGTGGGCTACACCGGCGAGGAGATGAACAAGCTGCTCTGCTATATCGCCGCCATCTCACGGAAGATGGATGAACCCTTATCCGTGATGATCCAGTCCAGATCAGCGGCCGGGAAATCCTGCCTGCAGGATACGATTTTATCCATGCTTCCAGATGAAGACTTTATCAAATATACCCGGCTCACCGACCAGGCCCTGTTTTATAAAGACGGAACACTTGCCCATAAAATCTTGGCCATCGAGGAACTGGACGGCATGAACGGTGCCTTGTACTCCATCCGGACTATCCAATCTTCCGGGAAAATCACCATTGCCTACACGGGCAAAGACCCAATGACCGGCAAGATGAAGACCGAGGAAAACACGGTGGAAGGCCCCTTGATGGTCTTTATCACCACAACAGCTACGGATATCGACGGCGAAACCGCCAGCCGCTTCCTCTTTATCTCCATTGACGAGTCCCAGGAAATGACCGAGAAAATTTTAGTCAAACAGCGGGAAAGCCGGACCATGGAAGGCTTTTTAAATCGGATGAAGACATCCGATATTAACAGGAAACATAAGGCCGCCAACCGATTATTAAAACCCTTGAAAGTGGTGAACCCCTACGCCAACCTCCTCACCTTCAGTAGTAAATCACTCCGGGCCAGGCGGGACCACACCAAATATCTCAACCTTATCCAGGCCATCTGCTGTCTCTTCCAGTATCAACGCAAAATCCATACCGTTGATTATAACGGCGAGTCGGTTGAGTACATCAACGTCACCTTTAACGATATCCTTTATGCCAATGAGATCGCCGGTGAGGTTCTGGGCCGCACCCTGGATGAACTCAGCCCGCCATCCCGCAAGTTACTCATGCTCGTCAAGGAAATGTGTGAACAACAGGCCAATCAAGACACCGAAGAAGTAACCTTCAGCCGCCGTGATATCAGGGAATATACGGGCTGGAGTGACTTCCAGGTCAAGACCCATATCAGGCAGCTGGAAGACCTGGAATACATCTACTCCACCGCAGGCCGGAAAGGCAAAGAATACGTCTACGAACTGGTCTATACCGGCGGAGGCGAAGACGGCAAATCCTTCCTGATCGGCCTGGTGGACATGGGGCAGTTAAAAGAAAAAGCAGGCGAGCTCGGAATATCCGACAACCTAGAGGGTACTTAGAACCCCCTTGGAGGGCGGGTTGGAGGGTAGAGGGCAAAACCTGCAATCCCTTATCCCTCAAGGAGTTACAGAGGAAAACCCGTCAACTTGGCGGTGAAACCGGGAAAAGATATTAAGGCAACACAACATAAAAAAACAGGGTGTCATATGCATAAACAATTTCTCTATGGCTTCAAAGAAAACATGGCTGTGTTGAACCGCAGCCCGGCCACCATCAAGGCATACAGCAATAACGTCCGGGACTTCCTGGAAGGTCTTAAAAAGAATATCAAGACGGTGACCAGGTTGGACCTGGAAAAATATATTGCCGGCCTTTACAACTATAAAAAACAGGATGGCACCGGCTATACCACCAACTCTATTATCATCAAGGTCCGTTCCCTGAAAAGGTTCTTTGAATACTTGGAACGGGCCAACATAATCTTCATCAATCCCATGGAATACATCTTGGAACCGCAAAAGGAAAAGACCTTGCCCAGGAACATCCTCTCAGTGCAGGAAGTACGGAAAATCCTCGATCAACCCAACCTCGGGGCCATGACCGGCATTCGAGATCGGGCCGTGCTGGAACTCTTCTACTCCACCGGCATCCGGTTGAATGAACTCTGTTCACTCACCATCTATGATGCTGACCTGCAGGGGAAAATGCTGCGGGTCAACCAGGGAAAAGGGAAAAAAGACCGGGTAGTACCCATGGGCAAGCACGCCATCCGCTTCCTGCGGGAATACATCACCAGGGTAAGACCTCACTTTACCAAGAAAAACCGGCAAAGCAGGCATCTCCTGGTCAGCAATCTCGGTACCCCCTTGAGTAAACAGGTGGTCGGCATCATGATCAGGACCAACGCCAGGGCCGCCAAGATCAAGAAGAAAGTCAGCGCCCATACCTTCCGGCATACCTTCGCTTCGCAGCTGGTAAAGAACGGCGCCGATATCGTGGCCGTACAGAAGATGCTCGGCCACACCGACCTGAAAACCACCCAAGGATATATCCAAGCCCTGGGCCTGGACCTGAAAAAAAATCACCAGAAAAGCCATCCCCGGGAAAAAGACAAAATAAAGCGTGCTTCAGTGAAACCCAATATCAAACGAATAAGGCCGGAATATGCAAGAAGACAACCTGCAGCAACTGGTGGATGAATATATCCAATCGCTCAAGGTGCGAAACCTGGCGCCTAGGACAATCAGCGGCAAGCGGTTCATGCTGGACAAGTTCATTGCCTTCCTGGATAGCTTGGACATCCATTATATAGACGGTATTACCAGGATGATAATCGGTGACTATCAAACCGAACTGTATCATAGGATCAGCCAACGAGGCCGACCCAACAGCGTCGGTTATCAGAACGGTATGCTCTCGGCGGTAAAGAGCTTCACCAGGTTCTTGAAGGAACGGGACTATCTGGTCAGTGATCCCGCCCTTGATATCCCCTATGCCAAAGTACCTAAAAGGCTGCCGCGATCCATCCTGACTCGATCCGAGGCCCGGAAGATCATCAATGCACCGGACACCAAATGCGTCATCGGCTACCGAGACCACACCATCATGGAAGTCTTGTACACCACCGGGATCAGGAAAGAAGAACTCATTAATCTGAACTTGTCGGATGTGGACTATGATGATGGCTTCTTAAGGATAAACGCCGGGAAAGGCAGGAAAGACCGGGTTGTTCCCCTAGGCCGAATCGCCTGCCGTTACTTGGAAAACTATATCAAGTCAGTTCGTCCGGACCTGATCCACGACCCGTATAACAACCACCTCTTCCTCTCAGCCCGTGGCAACCGGTTGTCTAAGAATATGGTATGGGAACTGGTAAAAAGACATGCAAGGAAGGCCAAAATAAAAAAGACCATCTCGCCCCATACCTTCCGCCATACCTGCGCTACAGCCATGTTGAAGAACAAGGCCGATATCCGAGCCGTGCAGGAACTCCTTGGCCATGAATCCCTTGAATCAACCCAGGTCTATACCCGGATCACCATCAACGATCTCAAGGAAACCCACCGACGTTGCCACCCCAGGGAAAAGGATAAGCTGTAATGACCCATTCGGAAAAGGCATGGAAAAGAATAGAGGAACTGACGGATCGGATTTACGGTGTCGCAGATATCATGTGTATGCTGGCCGAACTTGACGAGGAAACACCGGTCAAGCCCCGCACCGTTGCATGTGCCGGAAGGATCATCGCCCATGACATTGCCCGGCTCAGTTCTTATCTTGCCGACCTTAATATCTCGGAAGCAAATCCCGGTCGTGGGTGAGGGAATAGAAGAAACTGCATCGGTACGCGTCCACCTCCACTCCATGTCCGGGCTGTCACAAAGGCCGCAGTTGTGATCGCATAATACAGGTTATATACAGCGGCTTCCTTCTAAGAAAGTCTTGTAAAAGTCCCAGGTAAAAGTTAGCTCCAATCGCCCGTTGATCTGGTGGGCCGCTATACATAACCTTGCGATATTATGCGACATAAAGCACCCTTTCCGCCAGCCCGGCCACTCCGTTACGCCAGCCGCATCTTATCAGATCCCCCGCCCGCCAACCCGTCCGCCCCCTAGGGGCTCCCTCGTTATGCAGTTAAGGAAAAAACTAGCATATATCAAAAGTATGGAGTAAATAAAATGAACCGGTTGAACAGCCGGAAACTATGGTTACGGTTCTTTGAAAAAAAGTGAAAAACAGGGGTGTCAGCCTTCAAAGCGGACTTGGGACAACATAGCGATTTTACAACGGTTTTGCACTATAGGCCGAAGGTGCTCGACCGGGTTCTT
>CAYUCH010000173.1:0-3399 GCA_964443295.1 uncultured Desulfobulbia bacterium
AGGTGTAACGGATTCTCCGTCATTAAGTACAGCGCTTCCTACATTACTGGTCAACCAGGAAAGGGTAACCGACTCGCCTTGTAAAATGGAAATGTTGTCAGCGCTCAGGATGACCAGTGGTTCTTCATAGGCAAACTCACTTTTCAGAAAATCTACTTTAACGTTTTGATCGACAATGACGGCGGTCTTAACAGCCTTTTTCCCGTCTGCCAGGGTGGCGGTTACTGTGTAGTTTCCGTTTGGAAGTTGAATCCCATAGCCACCAGCGGTCATGGTGGGGAATTCATCCCCGCTCTCCTTAATTTCAATCCGCACTTCTCTCAGGCCTTCACCGGCGTCATACAAGCCATCACTATCCTTGTCGTCATACACCACACCCAGGAGGAATGGATTATTGTCTGCGATCATGCCGAAATCACAGGTCAGCATATACCCATAGGGTTCAGCAGCAACATGAGAGCCTTCCGCCACCCCCACGCCGACTTCCCTTAATCGAGCTTTGAGAATGTTCAAGCGGTGTCCGCGTCCTTCAATTCCTGCATCTATGAAGAGATCGTCATGCAGTGTCATAATGATGTCGACCTCGTCAACCGGCCCAACAGAGGTACGGACGGCTAAATTTTCACTGCTATGATTAGCCTGGTATCCGGCTGCCTTTATCCGTTCAAAAAATGAGGGTTCACCATCCAGGTTATGTTGGAAGTAATCCCTCTCCGCCATATCCGCTGAATGTAACCGGGCCGCCTGTATAAGCATCCCGTTAGAGGCCAGAGGCTGAACCGGATCACTGCTGATGGTGCCGGGCGCCAGACCTTCATTGAGGTCGATTCCCAACCGATCCGCTTCAGCCTGCGGATTAGCCCGGGTCCGGTTGATGGCTTCAAGATGGGCCTGCTCGGCCGGAGTTGGATCGCCGTAAGTGTATGTATCACTAACATAAAGGGTGATCCTTTCAAAAACCGTGGTGTTGTTCTTGGTAGCGGTCAAAATATAGGTGGTTGTTTCACTTGGTGAAACCTGGACTGAGCCGCTGGGCTCCAGAACGCCAGCGCCGATATCAGGAGTAATTGTCACACTCGATGCTCCAAGAGCATCCCAGAAAAGTGTAGAACTGCCGCCGGGTATAATGCTTTGCGGTTCGGCGCGAAAAGCACCTCCTGTCAGGGGCTCTTCAATAATACTGATGGTTGTTTGCGCCGAGTGGGTGGCACCGTCGGTTCCGGTAACCACGATGGTATAGGTTGTCCCCGTCTCCGGAGTAATTGTCATGAAGCCGTTTAAGGCAATGCTGATTTCCCGCTGTCCATCAAAAAGAGTCGCATAGCTGCCGTTTTCCGTCTGCCATGTCAGGGTGACCAAACTACCGGCTTGGATATCCACGGCACTGGCCTGAAAAGAAGTAACAACCGGGGGTGGTACAACAAAGTCGTCTGCCAGGAAATCGACTTTTACATTCCAGTCACCAATTGTAACCTCCTGTTGGGCCTGTCTGCCGTTGGGCATGGTTGCCCGCAGAGTATATGTGCCTGGTGGCACTTGTAGGCCGTATCCGCCTGCCTCGGCTGTGCCCGTAATATATTCTGTACCCAACAGTTCAATCGTCACCCCTTCCATGCCCTCATAGATATCATAAAAGCCGTCACCATCCTGGTCGTCAAAAATGACACCCAACAGAAATGAATCCGTATTCGGGATAAAACCAAAGTCACTAGTTACAACGGGGTTACACGAGAAATCGCTATGGTCACGATACCTTATGCCAAGTCCTAGTTCTTTGTAATCGGCAAACAGGATGTTGAGCCGGTTTCCACGGTCGGGGCTATCCTCATCTATAAAAATGAAGTCGTGAATAAGGTAATCATTCCAGTCACCGCAAATATTATCATTATTCTCCTGGAAGATGTTCTCACCAATAGTACCGAAGTATCCTTGCGCCTCGGCCCGCATTTGCGGCGTTAACGCTTCATCCTCACCTTCACCTTCTTCTTCCTCTTCGGGCTCTTCTTCTTCCTCTTCAATTCCTCCTTCCGTTAGAGTTATATGGTCAAAATAATCCCGCTCCACCATGTCACTTGAGTGCAAAGAGGCTGCCTCTGTGAGAAGGGCGTTAAACGTCAGCGGCTGTAGTGGTTCGGAGCTTATTGTGCCCGGGGCCAAGCCTTCATTCAGGTCAATGCCCAGCCGAGCCGCCTCAGCAGCCGGATCCATTCGGGCTCGGTTGAGGTACTCCAAAAATGCTTGCGCTGCATAACGAGGATTACCGTAATTGTATGCCTCTTGGGAAAAGACATTAACGGTAACCGTATCAGTGGTGGTAAAGGGACCCAGGGTGGCGGTGATGGTATAGGTGGTGGTCTCAAGTAGAGACACGTATTCACGGCCGGTCAGGCCGACCTCGCCAATGTTATTATCAATGGTCACGGTCTCGGCCCCATAAGCTGACCAAGAAAGACGCGTAGAGTTGCCTGCCTCTACAAAAGAGCGGGAGGCACTTATACTGACCACGGGGAAGGGTGGAGTGTAAAATACCGTGATCTGCCCAGTGGCCGATTGACCATAGGCATCTGCTGCGGTGACAATAATTTCGTTTTCACCCGGACTGAGTTCAAAGGAGTTTAGGCTGAATGAGCCGGCGTCAAGAGCGGCTTCCTCCCCGTTAACCAGGATTTCGTTGGCAACACCAGCATACGTACCGGAAACGGAGATATTTAGTTGGTCTGCCTCAAAGCCGTCGCCTGGTTCAAGGATATTGACCGATAAAGGAGGTGGTATCACGGTAAGAGTCGTTGCAGCACGCACCTCCCGGCCCAATAAATTGATCGCTATGATGGTGTAGGTGGTGGTGAATTCCGGTGTAACCTGTAGTGAGCCGTCGGCATCTACGGGGATTACCTCTGTACCGTTGTCAAGGTTGATGGTTACAGCATTGATTGTCTCCCAGGTGAGGGTGGCCGAGTCTCCCAAGTCAACCGAGCTTTGTGAGACATTCACACTTACCGTTGGTAACGGATTGGTGACCGATACAGTTGCCTGGGCAGAGGCGGTACCGCCTCGACCAATGGCGGTGATGGTATAGGTGGTGGGCTCGTTGGGAGAAACCGAAACTGAATCGTTAGGTGCAAAACTCCCCAGACCATGATCAATGGTCACGGTATCGGCGCCGGTTGTGGTCCAGGTCAGCAGGGCAGAATCTCCTCCCTGGATTGCAAAGGGCTCTGCTTGCAAGGTTACGGTGGGTTCTACATAGGTGACCGTTATGGCCCTGCTTGTCAATGTCGTCCCACCGCGACTGACGGCGGTGATGGTATAGATGGTGGTTTCGTCGGGAGATACGACTATGGAACCATTTGCTGCAACTTCACCGATCTCAGGTTCAATGGTTACCGTATCCGCATCTGT
>CAYUCH010000173.1:3499-4734 GCA_964443295.1 uncultured Desulfobulbia bacterium
GGTTCAATGGTTACCGTATCCGCATCTGTGGAAGACCAGGTCAAATTCGTGGAATTTCCTACCATGATCGCACTAATATCGGCTCGGAATAAAACTGTAGGCACTGGTGTGGGTGTGGGAGTGACAACAACCGTGACCTGATCCGAGACAAAGGCATCCGGACTGGTGGCGGTGATGGTATAAGTGGTGGTCTCAATAGGGGAAACTACTATTTCCTCGCCTAACTCAACCAATCCGATGCCCTGATCGATTTCACATTGATCGGCATTGCTGAAAACCCAGGAAAGGGTGGTGCTCTCTCCCAGGGCAATACTTTCCGGGGTCGCCCGAATATCGGCCATGGGCCGCAGATAGTTCACTCTCGCATATAATCGATCTGTTCCGCCGGGCCCAACAATATCCAAGGCATACCTTGTCGACTCTTCCGGAATCACCAGAATACTACCACTCGGTTCTACGGGACCGATATCCGGAGAGATGCTGATCTCATCGGCGTACTGGGTGGACCAGGTAAGGGTAGCTCCTTCTCCACTTTTAATATAGGTCGGATCGGCGCTAAATTGTCCGGTTGGCCTGACATGACCTATAGTAACCCTATCGGAGACTGAACTTCTCTCATTGACGGCAGTGAGAACATAGGAGGAAGGTAATTGGCTTGGGGAAACAGTGGTAGTGCCGGATGATGCCACCTCCCCGATGCCATTATCAATGGTCACTGTGTCTGCACATCCAGTGGTCCAGCTCAAGGTGCCGGTGTCACCGGGAAGGCCCCTTCTTGGTAAAGCGGAAAACGATATTCTGGGCGCTGCGGGCACAAATATTCGCTTGGATGCTATTATGTTACGTGCTGTGGCGGTAATGGTATAGGTGGTAGATTCTGTGGGATAGACCACCATGGAGCCGCTTTCTTCTACTTCGCCGATACCCGGATGGATGGTAACGGTTTCCGCGTTATTGGCTGACCATTCCAAAGTCACCGGATCACCAGGCGACCATTCACAGATCTCTTTATCAACAGGATCCTCCAAAGAAGGGGGAGGATCTAGTGTTACCGGTTCTAGAACCGAAATCGCAGCCGAGTAACGGCTTGTCCCCCCTCCATTGGTACAAGAAAGAGTGTACCTGTAAACGCCTTTTTCAGGAAAACTCAGTTCCAATGAACCGCTGTACCCAACTTCACCGATGCCTTGGTCAATTTCACAGGAATTAGCACAATCGTATTCCCAATTTAAATT
>CAYUCH010000173.1:4834-7536 GCA_964443295.1 uncultured Desulfobulbia bacterium
ACACTGACCTGCAGGGAGGGATTGTAATTTACGAGAAGTCGATGGGTTTGGGTTGTCTCACCACAGCGTCCGTCAGCTACTTTTACACGGACCAAGTAATAGCTCAGCAGATCCCCGGCAGGGAACCACTCCAGCAAACCGGTTTGAGGATCGATGCTCATTCCCTCGGGCCCGTCTAATAACGAATAGGTCAACTGGTCGTCGGGATCAGGATCCATGGCAGTCATTTGATAGGTGTAAGGAACGTGCCAAGATGCATTGTTCGTTGGAAAACGTGAGGTGATAATCGGAAAATCTATCCGGCCAGGTGTATTCTGATTGGTCATTATGTTTGCTGGGGTGATTTCATCTGTTTCACCGTCCAAATCAAAAACATGCCATACAGTGCCCACGGCCGCCGGTGGTGTGAATACCAGAGGATCGCTTTCATTATCCAGATAGACTCGCACCTCGGCTCCTGATTGACTTAAGGCCTGGCTGTAGGATGACTCTTTGTTTGAAAAATCGTGGACATAATAACGGAAGGTGCCTGGAGTTTTTTGGGTGATGGTAATGGTCTCAGGGCCATAGGATTGCCGGTCATCCAGGTCCAGGTTGGCCCCGGGAATTTCCTTTTTCCAATAATAACAATGATGCCTGCATCCATCGGGATTAGGGGCGGTGAGATGGGCCTCTAAGTCCTCGGGGTATTCTCCCCAAGTCAAAACAATGCGGATCTCGCCGTCAATAAGTTCGGGCGATAGTGCTATATCTTGGTTGGTGAGCGTTGTGTCCGTCTGTAGGACACTAACTCGTTGTCCGGCAAGGTAGCCTGTGGATTCGGCTGAGAGGATATAAGTACCGGGAGTAAGATCCAAAAACTGAAAACTACCCTCATGACCGCTGATATATTGAGAGATCAATTGTCCGGGCAGACCATCTTCTTCAGTGAAGAGCTCCACTTCCACACCCACAAGAAATTCACCGCTCACCGCATCGATGACCTGACCGGATATGCTGTTTTGAGTCGGCGGTGGAAGCACCTCGCAAATCGTGGCTTCCATTATTGCCAGGTTGTTTGCTTTGTCTGTTTCTTCATAGAAACCCACACCATGACCATTATCATCAACCCGGGCGGATAGAATATGTGTTCCGGAAGGCGGATTATTCCAGGGCAAAGTTACGTCCTGGTATGTTCCGGGTGCGAGGGCGATGGTGCTGTATGCCGTCCCGATTAACGTACCTTGCGAGGCTACACCATTATAAAAAGAAACCGCCACTCCTGGTTCTATAGTGGTCTCACTTTTATTATCCAAACGCACGGTGAGATGGACCATGTCCGGACAATTTGTATTGTCAAGACGCAGGAAGAAAGCTTGCAAGTCAATTTCAGCCTGCTCAACCTCTGCATATTCAAGCCTGTAAGTGTATGTAAAGCTGGCCCTGGAGGGATTAGCGAAACGCCAGGTTTTCGGCTGACTGATCTCTTGCGGATCCAACAGGCCATCACCGACGAATCCCGAATAATCAAAATATGGTTCACCATTGGCGGTAAACCCGTCACTATTAGCAACGCTCACCCTTGAGTCGCTAATACAATCTATAACCACAATTAAGGAGGAGACCGGCGTAGCCGAGTAATTTTCCCAGGAAACATCGAAATATGTCTCTTGGGTGCGACGGTCATACCGCATCGTGGTTCTACTAAACTCGATATCGGTTTGCTCAACCTCCGAATCTACAATCCTGTAGGTGTATGTAAAGCTGGCCCTGGAGGAATTGGCGAAACGCCAGGTTTTCGGCTGGCTGATCTCTTGCGGATCCAATAGGCCATCACCAACAAATTGGGAATAATCAAAATATGGTTTGCCGCTTGCAGTAACACCATCGCTATTTGCCACGGTCACCCGTGAATCACTGATACAATCGATTATCACAATCAAGGATGAGACTGGCGTAACCGAGTAGTTTTCCAATGAAACATCGAAATAAGTCTCTTGGGTGCGGCGGTCATACCGCATTGTGGATCTGTCCAGATCAATATCGGCTGCCGATACCGAAGTGAACAAACCGCCTAGCAAACAAAATAGAATAGCGACAATGGTAAAAATTCTTTGGATCATCTTGATTATCCGGTGGGTGGAGGACTATTAGCAGAGCGTTTTTGTCCGTTAATTTGTTGACTGCGACTTTTTACAGGGTAGAAAAAAACCTAGTTCAATTTCCTGCCTGTTGCTTTCTGCCTTCTGATAGCAGTCAGCCCGGCTAATCCACTGCCGAGGAGAAATATGGTGGCTGGTTCAGGAACTTCTAAGGTTGAAATCACGTCAATATTTTGAAGAGTAGCGACTGTATCACTGCTCGCATCACCGTCCCGTAGAAGTCCCCATGCCAGGGAGATGGTGCTGCCTTGATAGGGGCTTAAATCAAACTCAAAATGGCCGTTGCTGGTGGTCGAAACTTCAAACTCTGAATTAAAGTCCACTTCAAAAATTAGGTAGTCGCCATAATCATTTATTCCATGTTGAAGGTCATAGTCAAAGGACAAAACTCCTGCCCCGGCATCAACGGAAAAAGAGTCGTTGAAAAAATAGAGTGCTAAAAATCCAGGCTCTTCTCTAAAAGTGACTAAATCTCCTTCGACACTCACTCCCGCTTCTGTATTAAATGAGTTTAAATCTATTGGTGATGCAAAAGCATTAAGGGAAGCACAATGAATGGCC
>CAYUCH010000174.1:0-7533 GCA_964443295.1 uncultured Desulfobulbia bacterium
CAAGAACGTCGCTTAAATGAATTTTTCTGAAACACCAGATTTGACTATAACTCGTTTCATTTTTCAAAGCGGTGACACTATTTAGCCAATCACTTTCTTTTGTATAAATTATTGGATACGGGAAAGGATGGTAGCAATTTGGAGAGTTGTCTAGTGAACCTTTTTTGGCATAAAAACAGTTTTGTTCTGCTACCAATTCCAGTATTGCTTCAGTGCTTGATGGTAAATTTTCATGAAAGTGAGAATGGCCTTTCAGGTATGTTTCCCAAGCTTTTGGGATATTATAAAAAGATCCACCAGCTTCGGCCGTGTTGACATAGCAAAAGAGAGTTTCACTGGAAGCAAGAAGGTTCGCTATTGATTCAAATAAAGATGTAGAAGGAGATTCAGAAGGGCAAATTATAATATTAGGTTTTTCTGGCTTGCTATCTAAAATTTTACCAATAACGTCTGTATGTAGACTGTCAATGCAAGGAATTACAGAAATTGATATCAGTTCCCCTTTACATTCAATCCGAAAAGATTTTGGTTCTTTTTCCGGAGTAGCTAGGTTTGGCTCCCATTTTGATTTTTTAATTTTTTTTGCAAGATAGACTGATCCATCAGGGCAAATAATTGGGCTACATGCACACCCTACAAAATCAGAATCTTCATAAATATTTAATTCACTGTATATTGATTTTACATTGGAACCAGCTTGCACTCTATGAGTTCCCGCTACAATGATCATTGAATATTGTACAGCTAATTTCTGTAAGTCTAAAAGTACTTGAGGTGGTACGGAATATTCAGGGAAAGCAAGCAGGTGACATTCTTTTTTTCCTGACCAATGTGCAATATCCAATAATTTAGCGCGAATATGCTCGATGTATATACTTTTAGTTTCTACGAGGTGCTCTTGTATTTTGTCAATTGAACGTAATTTGCCCAGCGGAGTATCTTTTCCGTTAAAAGCAATAGGTTCCTCTAGGTAGTCAATTGGGGGGGCATAATACGATGTATTGTAATAAATCTGCGCAAGATGAATTTTGATCATTTTGACTCCTTTATTTATGACACCTATCTTTCTTTATGCTTATTGAGCCCAATAGTACACTATACCGAAACTGTTAATTCGTTTATAGACGGCATTCCGTCTATCACAAATTATCTTTTCCGTATAGTTTTGAATTATACAGAAAAATCACTTCACTTTGATAGGAATCAATATGAAAATTAGTGTGTGGAGTCAAGGGGAAAGATAGTTTCAACGCTTTTAAAGCCAATTCCGTATTTTTTTGATTAACCTAGAAACCGTTTGGAGAAATGCGGAATGGTCGTGTTGAACTTCAAGCAAAAAAAATCACGCAGTCAACATATTTCCAAATAACTTTGATTCATATTAGTTTGCTTACCGACGTCGAACTTGTCAGTTGGGAAATTGGTATTCCCGCGTTCCCTTACAGTTCGGGAAACAGGAACAACCTTACTAATATTGTTATCCTACACTTGCATCCTTTCTTGCAGCCCTTCAGCGCCATCTTTTCCTCACATTTAGGACATCAATTATCACTCCTCACACCGGATTAGGCGCAGGTGATATCTGGAAATTTAGCAGAATTGGGTGTTGTGCTGGAAAATAGGAAAAACAAGAAAAGCCTTAAGCTAAAAATTGTGTTGTCATTACTCCTGGGTACCTTGGCAGGAGGAAGGAATACTAATCTCTTCAATTGGTCTAAGAGCATGAAATTGTTCATAGACCACATCAAAAAAATCATAGTAGCAGTTAAATGAGACCATCTCAGCGCCGTAGTTATCCTGAATACGCCTGACAAGTCTCTCAACAGCTATAGTTTCAGGGTAGACTTTGGCTCGCCAGGCGTTGATTTCAATGTCATGGATGATTTGACCGATCTTTTTGGCAATGGGATCTTCTACCTTATAGGCTAATAAAAGTGTTTCATAGCCTGCCAAATTATGGGTCCGGCGGAATTTCGCTTCTGGTACGTCAAAAGCGATCCCTTTTGTCAATTTCTCACCAGAAGGTTTCAAGATAAACTTGGCATCTTTATCAATAAAACGTTTGATCAACCAGGCGGAGGCGCCTTTATCCGGTTCAGATCCTTCCCAGGTTGTATAGACATGTGAGGCAGGCTCCGCCCCACTACCTTCTGAAGCCAACACATCGAAATTTGGAAACAGAAAAAAGCCTGCAACGAGTAACGTAATTTGAAGAGCTAATTTAAACATTGATCACCAAGACTTTCTTAGTTTAGAACCGAATCAGTCTGAGAATGTATTTCATCTTTTGATAGTTCTTTCAGACAACCCGATTCAACAAGATAGACAGCATCCATCTCCTTGACAAAATCAGCCAAGGTATGTGTGACAGCTAGGAGAAGAAATCCCAATTCCTTCTGGAATTCCTGTACTATGGACCAGCATTCTTGGCGGCTCTCCGGATCTTGTTGGTTAAAGGCTTCATCCAGCAATAATATTTCCGGTTTACCCACCACGGCCCGGGCAATGGCCAGCCTTTGCTGCTGACCACCTGAGAGTTGAGAGGGAAACCTTTTTTCCATTCCAACCAGTCTTGTCTTTGTGATAATTGACTGAATTTGCTCCTTCTTGTCACTGGATTTCAAGCCCTTCTTCCCGCCAAGAACAAAGTCAAGATGCTGTTTCACGGTCATATGGGGCCAGAGGGCAAGGTCCTGGAAGACCATACCGACATTTCTGCACCACGGGGGCAACCATGTCTGCTTATTAACAAATACTGTCTCGTGCCAGCGAATCTCCCCTTTATCGGGTTTATCAAAACCTGCAATTAATCTGAGCAGGGTCGTTTTTCCTGCCCCGGTAGGTCCGATGACAGCAATTTTACCTGACTGAATTTCTGCGCTGCAACCAGAGATTATGGTTTGCCCGTTGATCGCTTTGTTAATGGATTGCAGCTTAAGCATGACTTGATCCCATTTTTCGTTTCCACATAGTTCTCAAGAACCACAAAGCAGCTACAGTCGGCAGGAAGAGAAAGGCTACCTGTAATAGGCACATGGCTGCAAGCAGGCTATCCGGGCCGTAATGGACTGTCGAGAAAATCCGCAATGGCAAAGTCGATACTCCTGGTGGTGCCAACAAGACTGCCAAATTCAATTCATTAAAACAAAAGATAAAACCCAGTAGAAAAGCACCTACCAGGCCGGGTCTCATCTGGGGTAATAATACTCGATACATACTGCGCCACCATGAGCCGCTACTGGCAAAGGCTGCTTCTTCCTGGGCCGGTGAAACCTGCCGCCAGCCGGCTGAGACCATCTCCAAAAGGAGCGGAAACCATCGACCGGCAAAGGCTAAAAACAAGACCAGCCCACTACTATACCACCATCCTCGCCATCCCGCCTGATTCCAGAAAAGAATCATGGCCAATCCTAAAAGTGAACTGGGCAAGGCAAAGGCAGCCACGGACAAAATATGCACCCACTGGCCGACCGGCTTTATCCTTCGGTTACTGCAGTATGCAATAAAAAAGGCCATGATAACCATGAAGAGTGTCACCAGGCTGGCAATAATCGCCCCTGTTATTAAATCCTGCCACACAGCTTGAAAGGCACGTTGGACGACCTCAAAGCCTTTGGTCATAAAAATCAGTTGAGATGTGGGTAATATCACAGGCAGGCATGCAAGCCCAGTCACCAGAAAAAGCATGGGCCATTTCATGCTATTCATAGACAAGGTAGGGGCGATTTTTCTGCGGCCATCGGTTGCAGCGAGTGGAATGCGGCGCACCAGCCTGATCAAAGCGATCATCAGTATCAAAGCCAAAAACAAGGGTGGCAGAGACACGGCCAAGGCTTTCTGGGTATCCTGGTAGGCAGCCAGTTGAATAAATATCTCAGTGGCGTATACATTGGTTTGAAAGAGATCCGGTACAGCAAAATCAGAAAAAGTTAAAAGAAAAACCAGGAGGCCTGCGATCAATAAATACAGGGAAAAATAGCGTCCTTGAATGAACAAATGGGCCCGCAATGGTCTGCCATGGAGAAGAGCCGCCTCGTGGTTTCGGTAATCCCAATTGATAAATCCCACAGTGAGGAGTAAGAGGGCAATGGGATAATAACTTATGGCCAACACCCAGATGGTAGTAATAAAGCCGGATGAACCAGTTAAAGGAGCTGCTGTAAGTCCAAGAGCAGAAACTAAACCGACCAGTATACTATCGTTGCTGATAAGACGAGACCAGGATAATGCATGGATTGAGCTGGGTACCATTCCAGGCAGTAGGAAAAAGGCAAGAAACAAGGTCTTGCCAGGCAGATCAGTTCGCGAAAAGAGGAAGGCAAGCAAACCACCTAAAAATAGCGATATGAGGGTGGTTATTCCGCACAGGAAAACAGTGCGACCAAGCAAAGAGATATTTATCGTTTTGCTGAAAGTTTCTGACAGCAGGAAAAGGCCACCGGCTTCAAAAAGTTTGAATCCCGGCGGCAAATAGAGACACAAGAGGAGGCCGACCATGAGGCCGGCCACCACATTTCTGCGATCCCAATGGGCTAACGAGGCCATTCTTCCCGAAATAAGGCCAACATGTTCTCAAATTCCGCAGCTACCTGTTGATAATCTGCATCCATATGCTTTAGGGAACTGCTGTCTGGTAAACGTTCCGGACCAGGTACCTTATGTTGTACCGGGATCTGGGCACCTCGGCCCTTGGCCAGCATCTCTTCAACCTGGGCCGAAAGGATGAATTCCACCAGTTTTTTACCAAGCTCAGGATGTTTCCCCCCTTTTACCAAAGAAACCGTATTGGGAATAACAAAAACACCAAGGCCGTTTGCCTGCTGATCAGGAAAAACCATCTTCACCGGCTTGCCGTCGATAATGGCGCCGTTCACGTCATCGGTATCAGTGAGGCCGAATGCATACCGTCCGCCGGCCACCTCGTTTTTCACTTGACCGTTACCGGGTAGCAGCGCCACATCGTTTGCCTTCATATCTTTAAGCCAGGTGCGGAACTTCTCTTCGCCCCAGGTAGCCTTCAAAGCTGCAAAATGGGTGCCTGTGGTACCAAAATGGGGATTGGCAATGGCTGCTTTGCCTTTCCAGCGTGGATCAAAAAAATCCTGCAGGCTGGTGGGTTCCTGGCCTGGTTTGACAAGGTCGGTGTTGACAATAATCACCCTGGCCCGTGCCCCGAATCCGGCCCAATGCCCAGCTTTATCCTGTAATGCGGTATTGGCAGCAAGAGAAGACAGATTTGGATAAGGAGCCAAGACTCCTTTCTCCTGCAATATAATGGTCCGACCAATCTCGTTATTCCAGAATACATCGGCCTGTGGATTCTCCTGCTCAGCAATCAACCGGTTCACCAGGCCGGTAGTCTTGGTGGCCTCGGTGTCGTATGTTGCTTTGACTTCTATTCCAGTCTGTTTGGTAAATTCCTGCAATACAGGTTCGGAGAGATTTCGATCATGAGTTGTGTAGATAACAACCGCGGCCTGTTCCTTTCCACAACCTGATAAAGAAGCGACAAGGAGCACTACCCCACTGAATAATAAAAAACGTAATAAACCTCTGTTCAAAAGTTGCATGGCTTTCCTCATATCTTATTTTCGTCTTAAATTTTAACTCATCTAAACATTAGAAAACATACTGGGCCTGCAGGAACAACTCATTTTCATCATTACCCTCTATCCCATTCAGGTTTTCTCCAATACGATAGGTGAGTTGCACCTTGGCATTATGTTTATGGAAAAAATAATTGGCGCCCACTGAAAGGCGGGACCATTTATCTGCATATCCATCTGCATCCTGTAATTCATAGCCGGCCACCAACTCGAAATGCTTCTGTGGGCAAACCATGTATCCGCCTTCAACGGCAAAATTCTCCAGGTCTGTTTCGCCATTGACCAGAATACCTCCTGAAAAAGCAGGATCAACGGACTCAACAGTAAAAAGGTTGTATTGCAGATCAATGGAAATGCGAGCCCCACGGAAACCACCGGAAATTTCAAAACCAGTTACCGAATCAATATCTGCGTTGTCAGTGTCAGTGGACAGTCCAGCTGCATCGGTATAGGTATTATTATCATCGTCATTAGACCAGGTAAAAATTCCCAGTCCGATGGTGGCTTTTGGAGTTGAAGTAAAATCACCCTGAGCAAAATCCATCTTGCCCATGGGATGATAATCCACCCGGCCGCCAATCATCCAGCCTTCATTGAAATCAGCATCCCGATTCACCAGGGTATCGAAATCCAATTTGTCAGCATCAGGATCAAGGCCTGCTTGAGCAATGGAAGCTCCCCAGGTGATCATATCCTTGTCGGCAAGTTCACCGGACAGATGAATACCAACCTGGGGATCGGGCGTGCCGTAATTATGGTCACCCACCAAAGTACGCTCAACAAGCTGTTGTTTCTTTGAACTGGTAAGAAGTTCACGGGAAAAGGGAAAGTCAACATTGCCAACTAAAAGATTCACCCCTTGAAAACCGGAATAACCGAAATAGGCATCTTTGACCGATAACTCGTCTTCCCCTTCTGCCTCACCAATATCGAACTGGATCTTTCCTTCCCAGTTTTTGGCAAAACCACCCTCAATATACGGGCGAAGACGTCGAAAAAATATACTGTCTGTGGATTCACCGTTTTCCGGATCGGAATAATGATACTGCAACTGGATCCTGCCGCCTATCTTTGCGAATGCGCCGCTTTCAGCATCTTCATATACTGTAATTCCGGCAACAGATGGTTGGCTCATTGCCATGAGTAATACAGCGGCTCCACCAAAAATCAGTGTTGATTTTGGGAGAAACCGTTCGAGCTTATTATGTTGATCATCCTCCTGAATATTTTCCATATTTTCCTCCTCCAAATATTTTCATCTCTTCAATTCATTTTCAAAATGTCAAAAGGTGAAATTTAACATTATCCCCAAAAACCTGGCAAGTATTTCTTGTAAGTGAAATATTTAAGAAGTAGATTGAAAATTATTTGCAGACAATATGTGTAATGATAAAGTACTGGAATTTGGGAGCGCTATGGAACTAAGGGATCACCCTTTAGGCTCCTCGCCATTAATTGTAGAGACTCCACTTAAATACGATAAACAGACATACGATTATAAATAACAGCCAGAAAAAAAATGCATATGGTCCTGATTTGTTTTCAGAGCCATAGTCTTTAGCGAAACACTCCGGAAAGCCAATGCCTGACAATCTGGCTATAAGTCTATAAAATATGATTGCTAACAAGGGCTGAATTAAAATTATGCCTTGTTCAATGGCTATCTCATATCCATCACGATAGCCAACAAATGTTATGACTAGAATGAATATAAGTACCGCTACCGCTTGATGTTTTTCCATTGTGTATTTTGCCGAATATTATTTTCTTTAGACATCTAATCCCTTAACAGAATAACGCGATAATGCAAGCCTGACCTCATTACACCAGTATTACATTATCTTAAACATCAACGTCTCCGGTATTGGACAGGAGTTATAGTCGAATCTGGTGTATGGGCGATTTAAGAAAAAAGGCGTATCCTGTT
>CAYUCH010000175.1:0-7472 GCA_964443295.1 uncultured Desulfobulbia bacterium
CCCTGAAACTCAGGCCCGTTAAAAGGCTCTTTGAATATCTGACGGAAAACAACCAGCTCCTTATTAATCCCACTGAAGGCTTCAAAGAAACCTGCCGCCAGAATCGGAAAATGCTGCCGGTTCTCACCATAGCTGAAATGCAAAGGCTGCTCCAGCAACCCAATCTCTCTTTTAGAATGGAGATCAGAAACCGGGCTTTTATGGAAATCCTTTACAGTGCCGGGATCAGGTCCGATGAACTGTTGAACCTTACCGTCCATGATGTGGACTTTAAAAGCAAAGTTCTTTATGTCCGCAAGGCCAAGGGCAGAAAACAACGGGTGGTTCCCCTGGGCAAAACTGCCCGGCGCTATCTTCGGGAATATCTGGAAAAGATCAGGCCGAGATACAGCAAGAAAAATCCCAAAGAAAGAATCCTCTTTCTGAAGAATACCGGCCACCCCATGCAACCGCATAACCTGCGTAACGCTATCCGGGAATACCGAGATAAGGCCAAAATCAAAAAGCCGGTCTCACCCCATACCTTTAGAAGAACCTGCGCAACTCACCTTGTTCAGCAAGGGGCTGATATCCGTTATATCCAGAAACTTCTTGGTCATAGCAGGCTCGACACTACTCAGTACTACACCAAGATCATGCCGGTTGAAGTGAAAGACACTCATAAAAAAAGTCATCCTGGAATAAGGGAGAAAAAATGCTGATTACCAAAGTTATCCCTGAATATCTCAAACATCTGCAGATAATAGGAAGATCGTATTATACGATCCGCAACAACAAGTATGGCTTACGGGAGTTCTGCCGGTTCCTGGCCGAAGAAAAAATCTATCACATCGAAAATCTGACCAGTGAAATCATGGCAGAATACCAGCAGGAACTGGCCTTTAAGCTGACTCAAAAAGGCACTCCCATGACACTCCGAACCCAGGGGAATATGTTGGCCATAGCCAAGAACTTCACCCTCTTTTTAAAGGAAGAAGACTATCTTCTCAGAGATCCCGGCGCCAAGATCAAACTGCCCAGGAAACCAAAACGACTTCCAAAGGTGATCCTGTCCGGGCCTGAAATAAAACAGTTAATGAAAGGTCAGGATACCCAAAGCAATCGAGGTTACAGAAATCGAGTTGTCATGGAAATCCTGTATGACACCGGCATTAGAAGGGCTGAAGTTGCCAACATCAAAATCCATGATCTCGATCTTGACTCCGGCTATATCCATATCCGTTCCGGTAAAGGAGATAAAGACAGGGTTGTTCCTCTTTCTAGCCGGGTCTGTAACTTAGTAAAAAGTTATATCATGGTGGTTCGTTCCACCTTCCTGCAGGGTAAGGATGAAGGCTTTTTAATCCTTAACCGCTGGGGAAATAAGATGGATGCCAACGGCGTATGGGCCGTTGTTAAACGATGCGCTCATCTTGCAGGCATAAAGAAAAATGTCTCAACTCATACCTTCCGGCATACCTGTGCCACCCATATGCTGAAACATGGGGCACCGGTTCGCCATGTCCAAGAACTTCTTGGCCATGAATCGTTGGAATCAACGCAGATCTATACCCGCGTTACCATCAATGACCTGAAAGCCATCCACGCCAAATATCATCCCGGTGAAAATATGATCCAAAGGGGGCAGCCATGAACCAGCACGACTGGCCTAATACATCTAGCGATGACCTTATAGACTGCATCTTCGGTGTGGCCGATCTTCTCTGCCTTCTCGGTGAACTGGACGAAGGTACACCAATCAAACCGGGAACCGTTGCCACCGCCGGAAAAACAATAGCCAACTACACCATGCGCTTGAGCTGCCATCTCGATGAAATAGGAAATAGTACCGGCTAGAAGAAACTGCATCGGTACGCGTCCACCTCCACTCCATGCCCGGCCTGTCACAAAGGCCGCAGCAATGATCGCATAATACAGGTTATATACAGCGGCTTCCTTCCAAGAAATCTCTGTAAAATTTGCCTGGAAAAATCCCTCTTAATCTCCCGTAGTTCTGATGGGCCGCTATACATAACCTTGCGATATTATGCGACATAAGCACCCTTTGCGCCAGCCCGGACATGAAGCGAAGCCGGCCGCATCTTATCTGATCCCCCGCCCGACCGGGATGCCGATCCCTTCGTGGATCCGTTCGTCGTTCTTCCCGCAAATCCTTTTATAATCCCCATCGTTTACCCGTCCGCCCCCAAGGGGCTCCCCAGTTGTTTTTTCCTTTAACCGCTCTCTTTACAAAAAGCTCCGTCAATGTTAGGAATACCATCTGCAGTTAAGAAAAAAAGCTCTTTGAAAACACGAAAACTTCCCTGGAAAAAAACAGCTCTTTAGGGGGGTAAGGCGC
Organism: uncultured Desulfobulbia bacterium; assembly: GCA_964443295.1. GTDB lineage: Bacteria > Desulfobacterota > Desulfobulbia > Desulfobulbales > CG2-30-60-27 > CAYUCH01. The sequence goes on from CAYUCH010000175.1 coordinate 2,339, forward strand.
ATCGGAATATTAGTGGGACAATACTTTGATGAGGAAACTGGACTTCATTATAACTATCATCGTTACTATGATCCTTCCACCGGGAGATACCTCCGTCCGGATCCCATTGGACAGTTAGGAGGCATTAACGTGTACCTTTATACCGAAAATAATCCAATCAATGCGATTGATCCATTAGGGCTGAAATTAACTATAAGAGGTACTGCAAAAGAGAAAGCACTTATAAACGCATGGTTAAACCAAATTGAAAAAGCTGCCCGCAATTGCAACAGTGAAGATGCGAGAGATATACTTAGACGGTTAAGTTTAGTACGTGATCCTAATGGCATGGAGTTTTTTATAATGTTCTCTGATATAGGATATAGAGCAGGACAATATAAAACTCAAAGTGCCTCCTTTATAAACAATGGAGCACCATTTGGCGTGGTTGAACTTGATAATATTTTAAAGGATTCCAATCAAACTACTAGTTGGTACAATACGCCATATGGTTCTGAAATTGATGAAGGTCACTATAGGGGCACTGATGTAATTGCCCACGAGTTATTAGGTCATGGTTATGATGCAGCAACTGGTGATTATCGAAATAACCAACGATCTGCAATTGAGACAGCCAATAAGGTGAGGGCTTTGACTGGGCAGGTTCAAAGAAGACGTGAGTAGGTTGAAAACTTGTTGGCAAAAAGAAATCACCGCAATAAAGGTATGAATATGAAATTTTTTAAAATTTTACTTTTAATCGTTTTATTGGTCAGTACTGGTGCTTTTATTTCATATTCAATATCTAAAAAAACATCAGAGGAACTAGTTTCATCATCGGAGAAGTATTTTAGTTTAAGTAAGACTAATATTATTTTAAGATCAAATGATATAATTCCTTTGTGGCGGTTTGTATTTTCCCATCCGGACATATTTGATGCTGAATTCGAGATTTATACTTCAATGTTTGGGAAGCTTGTGAAAACGAATCCAACCAATTTGATTGAGGAATTTGAAAGGCTTAACAAACTTGATGTACATCCATTATCTCCTGAAGGTCGAGCGCAATTACTGAAGGAAATTGTAGAGGAAAAAGAGGAAGAAGAGAAAAAAATCAACTAAGCTGGATTCGGAAAATAATGACAGATTCCTTTTTAAAGGCGATCGAAGATCTTATCTTCAATCGCCTTTCCTTTTTTTAGGGTGGAGGGCGGGCATCAAAAAAGTAGGCGTCGCGGTGGGTGACTGTGCCTTGCAGATCGACGAAAGACTACGACGGGCCTCCGGCCTATAGCTGGCAGCCTGCTTGCTTGTGTCGCATAGCGTCCAGTTATGGTTGGCGGCCCTCTGGACGGGAAGGAGTCACCAGAGCAATTAAGGAGAGCCAGCCAGAAGCCTTTCCAGAATCACAGCCGCTAACCATAACTACGCGTTATGCGAGGCATAACCCTTTGCACACTGCAAACAAGATGAAAGATACAGGTAAGGCACGGCGTAAATCCAGCTCATAATTGTATCAACCTGTTTTTCGTCACAGATTCAAAAAAAATGTGTTTAACTCCTATTTTCTCAGTGCAAGTGGAAAACGGGATGCAAGAAAGAGAGGATAATGATGGATTTTATTTTTCTCATCAAGGAAAAGATTTTTACCGCTCATTACCGTTCGGTATGGCGGGCAATATTTTTGGGTAAAAACTTTTAAGCTTTTTGCTTGAGTTACCCAGCCTGATTTAATTTCTATGGGTACTACTTCCCCGTCGATTTCACGCAAGAATTCGACTTCAGCAGTTCGTTCCCTCCAGCAGTAAAGAGGCCCGGATCCCGAGGCGATGAACTCCTGGGCAACGAAGTTTTCTGCCACATACCCTTTATATGTTCCGTAATCATAGGCAAGAATCGATTTTGGAGGCAAATTGCCCAAGGCATTGAGTAGTCCGATATCAAAACAGTACAGTTTAAAAAAATTTTCTTTGCCATAGGCGGAAAAAGGTATATGGCCACTGTTTACTATCTGTACCTTGCAGATGAGGCCGGCCTTAACCAACCAATCTATGACACCAGCAAGACGTGAATAACTGCTGAGACCTGGAACAACTCCCTTGAATTTGAATTTGGGGGCGGATCCGTCTTGTTCGCGGGCAAGCTGGGCAGGAACATCTCGCCAGAGCCGTTCAATGTGCATACTATTCAACTTTCCGGAATGCTTGGCCATGTCCGCCATATATGTTGTAATCAGATCTGTCTGTGTTTTGCGCACAGCCTTAAAAGCAGTGAAAAGATCGTTTTTATTACGCCTATAGGTATTTATTGCCTCCGGCAGTCCACCGATCACCATATAGTTTTTTAGATGTGACCAAAGCCGGGTGTGGATAATTTCTGGGATTGAATCTCCTGTCTTCAGGCCCATCAAAAAATTATAAGCATCGTCTTCCCCAGTACCCTGTAGAAACTCGGGAAATGAAAGGGGGTACATGTCCAAAAATTCCACTTTTCCAACAGGGAATGAGGCATCGCCTAAATGTACACCAAGTAGAGAACCTGCAGCACAGATAGCCTGCGCAGGCATTTCTTCCTGGAAATATTTCAAACTGCTGATGGCCCTGGGACATTCCTGGATTTCGTCGAGAATGAGTAGGTCGCTTTCTGAATTTATTTTACAATCCAGGTAAAAACTCAACTCTTTGATTATACGCTTTGGTTGAAGGTCCTGCTTGAAAATGGCAGAAAGTTGTTCATCCTGTTCAAAATTCACATAATGAAATGCAGGATAATACTTTTTGCCGAATTTGAGCAATGAGTATGTTTTGCCAACCTGTCTTGCTCCATGAAGAATCAATGGTTTACGCCGAAGGTTGTCTCTCCAGTACAACAATTGTTTCGTAATCTGTCTTTTCATAGTCGATGATATTGGCTGTAATTGTATTTTTTTGCAAGGACTTTTTTTGTAAAGTGTAATTTTTCATGACCACCTCAGTGGTTTTTGTTTTTAGAAGCAAAACAAAACAGTGTTATTTTATTGCTATAAAGCGATTGAAGATTCTATCTTCAATTGCCTTTTTTATTGGGGGAGCCTAGGGGCGGAAGGGTGGTTGGGCGGTGATGTAATAGGTCAGTGGCTGGCGGATTTTTTGTTGGTACCTCCATGGTATCTGATTGAGAAGCCGCACGATAAATAGCACAAAATATGACAGCCACCTACCATGAACTCCCTTGAGGGGTTTGGGGTGATCAAATAAGTAGGCGTCTCGGTGGGTGACTGTGCCTTCCAGACATGCGAAAGACTACCAGGGGGCGCAGGCCTATAGCTGGCGTCCTGCTTGCTTGTGTCGCATAGCGTCCAGTTATGGTTGGCGGCCCTCTGGTCGGGAAGGTGTCGCCAGAGTAATTATGGAGCACAGTCAGAAGCCTTTCCAGAAATACAGCCGCTAACCATAACTACGCGTTATGCGAGGCGGAGCCCATTGCACACTGCATGCAGGATGACAGCTATAAGTAAGTCTAGTAATGCCGAAGTATTGATTTAAGTGAGTCGTTTTTGAAATTCAAAGGGTGTTATCTAACTCTTAAGTAAAATATCTTTACATAAGAGTCCTTAGGTGTTAGGAAATACAGGCGTGTTATTGATATGAGATATTTGGGAGAAAGTACTAAATAGAAGCGGTGAGAATATGAAAAATATTAATTTGGCTACAAGAAAGTTTAAAAAGATTATTTTTAGTATAAGGAAGTTGAGAAGGGCATTTTGTCTGTTAGGAGTATTGGTTTTTTGTGCTTCATCCACAATTGCTTCAAACTTTTGCCCAATCGGTATGCCTACAATCCCTGGAGATTACATTCCCCTTTCTGCCTACGCTCAATATATATACTATGTTGCTGAATACAATGGTGTAGAGAAAATCGTTCGAAAGCAGCTCTGGGATGATGAACCGGAAATTGTCTGGGATAATACAACAGATGCTTATTATGACTGGGCTAATGATTGTTTGTGCTCCCAGCAATTTCCTGGCATACGTATCGGTAGGCTGGATGTCTCGCCTGATGGAGAAACTTTGGCATTTGGAATTGGTCTGCCGCAAACTGATGCAGTGAATGGTGCTGGTGAACCTTGTGGGGGCTGTAATTACTCAGAAGCTTCGAGTATTTTCCTGTTAGATTTAACAACAACTGAGTCAAATGAAATAGAATTGTTGGGTCTAGGAAGTGCACCCAATTGGTCACCTGATGGTACAAAGCTCGCATACCACAAAGAAACTGATGGTAGGTGGGAAATTTATGTCATGGATATGGCTACAAGAACAGCAGAACAACTGACTTACCCTCCTCATCCTGAAATAGATGATAGTGTTTCATATAGCGCCTTTCCATCCTGGTCTCCAGATGGAAATAGTATTGCCTTCGTATCAAAAGAACGTGCTCGTATTGATTATGGTGAAGGGAGCTGCCCTCCACATGATATTCAAGGAGGTGAGGCATATTACACTCAGTTATTTGTTATGGATACTACAGGTGATAACCTCAGACAGTTTAGTTGCCAAACTGTTGTTACTGAGGATGGAGGCTATCCTATGTGGCATGATGATAACTGGCCCACCTGGAGTCCTGGTGGAAATGAAATAGCTTTTTCGAGGTTTTCTGAAGATGAAGACTTGGAGTCCTGTACAGAAGATCCACCTTCTTTAGATGGAGAGCCGTGTGGGTGGTGGTACAATCGATTACTTAAAGTTGATCTTGAAACTCTTGAAACAGCACGTGTAACTGGTTCTCTCGGCAGGATTTATTTTGAAAGTGAGCGATTTCCTTCCTGGTCAAAAGATGGCAACTTTTTAGCCATTACTGTTCCAAACGGAGAAGGTAACTATGATATATGGCTTGTTCATCCTGAGAGCGGAGAATATCTTGAAAACATTACCATAAATAATCCCGGTAGAGATTTATATCCTGTATTTGGCAAGTGAAGGAAATATGACAAAATGCATGAAATATCTTTTCTTTGACCATAATAGTTTTCTCTAGATTAATTTAATCAATTTTATGAAAATATTAACTCAGCATTTTAATTTCTTTTTTTCTACAATTACAAAGACTCTCGTTTTTGCAATTCTAGAGCTGGTCGGGAAAATTCGGACAGGTCGTTAAGTGAAAATGTTGTTCCAAT
>CAYUCH010000176.1:0-7276 GCA_964443295.1 uncultured Desulfobulbia bacterium
ACGTCATTTATTTTTACAATTCTCCCTCAAACACCACTTTCGATCATAACTCCCCGTCCCTATGAGTCCGTGCATAGCGATACGGCAGACATAGAAATCCACACTGCTGAAGGTGACAAGGTTTCCATTCAGTATGATGTCACCCGCACTAAAAGAAGTTACGTAAGAATCAATAATAGAAGAATGCCAGGGCTTGAGGATTCGCTCAAGGTTGAGAGCAAACTCAACATAGAAGTTGAAGGTGAGCTGGATGAAAATGAAAAGGCAGCCATTGACGCTTTTAAGAAAGAACTAACTGCAATTCTGGATGACCATTTTTCCACCAATAATCAAAAACCTGGTGATCCGGTTGGACTCGCCCTAGAAAGATACGAACCTTTAAAGAACTACACTCTCTCTTTTGCTTCTTCACGGCAAACAACCTGGGCATCTGCCATATATTACGGAAAATCTATCCCGCCAGATGAACTCACTATTGAACAGTCTAGAACCAACACAGCAAAAGGAAAAATTGAACAGGGAAGTCAAACGTTGGCGATGGATCATGTTTCTCAAACCACACTACAGGAAACTGAACTTGACGTTGACTATAGTCTAAATCCCAGGATTGGCCAGAAAGCCATCCACCTGCAAGGAGACAAACCCACTACAGAATCTCGTGAACGACATGAAATGGCAATGGTGCAAAGTGGATATCAAGAAATAGGTACATCGAAAAAAATGGCGGAAAGTTTTGGTCATTTCTTGCAAACAGGACCGGTCAATGCAGCAAAGCTTGCAGCAGCCGCACGTTCTGTTTTTGTCGATCACGGCTCAACGTTCTTAAGACGATTTCCTTTTAGGTTGGGAGAACTCCAGTTCCTTGAGAAAGATTTTTTAGCACAACTGGATAATCTTGTCGCCCAAGGTCAGGACTCCGATCAATCCCAAACACCACCACTCCTTGATGCCATTGTTTAACGCGCAAGGCCTCATAAATTTACAGAAAATCCCCATCGTTTTTGATGACAGATCTACTCTACACAGTCCGGGGACACCATCTTAATTGACGCAATGGATTAAATATGGTGTCCCCGGGATTTGGCGGGATTACGCCCGGAATTATCGCTTAATTTCTTGACTTTTGTCGCCCTATACACTCTCTTTTTCATAAGATCCTCTTTGGCTTTAATAGGATTGCCGCAATACATTATTGTTAGTGCATTTCGAGGATCTTTTCCCAGGTTTTTATAACTTTATATAGCTGACTTATGCGGGCCGTTGTGCACAAGATCATGTCAAGTATGGATTGTTATCATGGTTGATATCATTTTAGAAATAATTAGGGCAATTTTTGTAGGAGTAATTATTTACGCTTTATCATTTAACAATCCGCAAAAACTCGCAAGAAACCATAGCGGATGGTTATTTATAAACTATGGCTTTGCTTTAATCTTTTTGGGAATGGTTGTTGATATAACTGATAATTTTCCTCAATTAAATTTCCTGGTCATTGTTGGAGACACTCCTTTAGAAGCTTTTATAGAAAAATTTATCGGGTATTTGCTTGGCTTTGGTCTTCTTGCGTTTGGTTTATGGAAATGGATACCATCTATCGAAGAGATTGAAAAAAATAAAATAGATATTGAGGAGTCCCATAAAAAACTAGAGTCTGCGATTGCCCAAATTAGAACATTAAAAGGAATTCTACCGATTTGTTCACATTGCAAGAAAATCCGTGACGATGATGGGTATTGGAATCAAGTTGAAAAAATTATCAACGAGCAAACGGAAGCAGAACTGAGTCATGGAATATGTCCTGCATGTTTAGAGAAACACTACAAAGATGAACTGAAATGAGCTTCCTCCTATTCATATAAAAATTGCACAACCAGTCACCTCACTGGACTGGAAGTAGCGCGGCGGTGTTACGTGGCAAACGCTGTTGAGCTCAACCGTTCGGCAAAAAACTATCTAAGAAAGGCCAATCAATGACACAACCCATTTCTAGAACTCAAAATCGAAAAATGAGCAGTCTGTTTGAAAGATACCTCACATTGTGGGTTGGGCTATGCATAATTGGCGGTATCATCTTGGGTAAAATAGCTCCAGATTTAGCAAAAACACTCGACAATATGTCCATCTCCGTCAACGGAGCCCCTGTCGTTTCTATTCCAATCGCCATTTGTCCATTCTTCATGATGTATCCAATCATGGTTAAAATAGATTTTGGTGAGGTCATTATGGCCGGTAAAAGCGGGAAACCTGTCTTCTTAACGCTATTTATTAATTGGGCCATCAAACCATTTACTATGTACGGTATTGCTTTTTTATTCCTAGGATTTTTTCTTAATAAATTTATAGGCCCAGATGCCATTGATTTGATCAAAATGCCTTTTGGGCTCGACTTAACGGTAGGCGCTCAATATGGGGCCGGAACGGTGGTTTTGTCTGAAGGCGTGAAAATGTTGCAAATACCGTTATGGCGCAGTTATCTGGCCGGCTGCATTCTTTTGGGAATTGCTCCTTGTACGGCAATGGTTTTGGTCTGGGGCTATCTGGCGAGAGGGAACGATGGATTAACATTGGTCATGGTTGCCATAAACTCTCTGACTATGCTTGTGCTTTATGGTGTTTTAGGAGGTTTTTTGCTTGGGGTTGGCAGACTTCCTGTTCCTTGGCAGGCCTTGGCGCTCTCTATCTCTATTTATGTAGCATTGCCACTTGTGGCTGGTTACATCTCAAGAAGGTGGATTATCAAAACAAAGGGCATGGAGTGGTTTCAGGAAAAGTTTTTACATGTACTCACCCCTCTGACCATTATTGCTCTGCTAACAACTCTTGTTCTCCTGTTCAGTTTCAAGGGGGACGTTATTCTACGCAACCCATTGACTATTCTTTGGATTGCCATTCCTCTTTTCATCCAGACAATCCTCGTTTTCGGACTTGGTTATGGTGCAGCAAAAATATTTAAACTCCAGTACCAAGATGCTGCCCCGGCTGCAATGATCGGTGCATCAAATCATTTTGAAGTTGCAATCGCCACCTCAACAATGCTCTTTGGCCTCTCCTCAGGTGCAGCTCTAGCAACTGTTGTCGGCGTACTTATTGAGGTTCCAGTCATGTTGATGCTGGTGAAATTTTGTTTAAGAACACAAAATTATTTCCCAAAGAGCATGAAGCAATCCTGAAATAAAAATGCCGAACAAGGCGCTGATTTAGGCGTAAAAAGTCATGCCATTCCTGTTGAAGAATAGAAAAATTCTACAATAAACCCTCATTAAATTCCGACAACATCCGTTCACGACTGGCAAGTCTACCAAACTTCGGTCCTGATCCAATTATAGGACGGGACAGTCATACCTTATCGGCCATGTCGGGAACACCCGGCATGAAGTGACATACTGTTAAGCTGATAATACCGCATGGCCGGATTACAAGCGGCTGGAGGTCATATCCGGACCGGGATTCAGACCATCTCGAACAAAAAATTCTTCATGGATTCCTTGCCAACATCATAAGGTTTGTACATGATTATGATTCATACAGGCAAACTACATTGGGAATTGTTTCGGTTGGATAAAGCCTACTGGCTCATGTTTTCAAGTCAGTCCTAGTTTATGCAGGTCCCCCTGGTTCTCTTTATCAACCAGCAGAGACAGGGTTTCTTTAATATTCGAAATGGCAATACTCAGGGCCTGATCCTGATCAATTTTCACCTTGTCAGTATAGGAAATATTATTTTTTCTGAGCAGGTTCAATAGCTCTTTATTTTGCTGAATAAGGGATGCTGTCCGTTCATTAATCACTTTAATGGCTCTGGCGAAAATTTGAATTTGCCGGGCATATGATTTGTCCAATTTATCGGCCAGATGCAAACAAAGGAGATGGAAAAAATATTTTCCGAGTTCCGGATCTTTATCGGTGATGGCCCAGTCAACTTCGATGAGTTCTGCCCCCTCTTTCCCTGCCACAACATGAGCTGTTCTTTGCAGGCCCTTAATTACACCTAACTCCCCTATGCATTCGCCCTTTTTGGATGTATGAATGATCTTCGGTTGTTTACCCATTTTTGTGATCACCTGGGTATTTCCTTTAATAACCCAGTAGATCATTTGGTCGAATTTCCCTAGTTCAATGATGGTTTCACCTTGCTTGAATTTTTTCAATTCAATATGGGCAATACCGTCACTGCCAGCGAGTTCTACAAGTACAGGCCAAAATTCTTTCTCCTTAAACACCTCCTCAAAATAGGGAATATGCCCCAAAATTTCCGGTGGTATTGGATTATCAGCCTTTCGATGTGATTTAAGTGCTTCTATAAGTATGGAAGACCGCAGATCAGAAGCTTTGCTCTCTTTTGCCATAAATAAACCTTAACAGAGTAGAGTTATGTATGTTCTCCCCATCGAGGGTATCGTTTTACAGTAGAAAAATTCCGCTTAACCATTCATTTTCTTTAAAAGCCAAGCCATATTTTTACCAAGGTCCTGCATGGTCTTTACGCCTTCTGCATCATCCATGGCATCTCCAGGTTGACGGCCAATGCCGATATTCCAATAGGAAGAGCCAACCACAATCATCTGGCCTATGAGGAAAAAGGCGTTCAAGGAGTTGAATACCTGATAGGCGCCAGCCCGTCGCACGGCAACAACCCCAGCGCCCACTTTTCGCTTATACATATCACCGTTGGCCCGGGACACCATGCCACATCGCTCAATAAGGGCTTTCATACCCGCTGACACATCGGCAAAATAGGTTGGCGAACCAAGAAGTATGCCGTCGGCATCAAGCATTTTTTCAATACACTCATTAATGACATCGTTTTTTACAGCGCACCGTTGGTCTTTTTTTTCAAAACATTTATAACAGGCAATGCAGCCCTGAATCGGCTTTCCGGCAAGTTCAACCAGCTCTGTTTCCACACCTTCTTCTTCTAAAGATGCAAGAACCTTTTGTAAAAGGTCATGGGTATTTCCACCTTTTCTGGAGCTCCCACTAAATGCTACAACTTTCATCTAAAACCCCTTGTCTTGTTGAATAAAAGAAAATTAAATTTTAGCTACTTTGATATTCCAGATATCTCTGGCATAATCTCGAATAGAGCGATCACTGGAAAATTTGCCCATATTGGCAACATTGAGAATTGACTTCTTCGTCCAAACAGCTGGATCAGAGTAGTCATTATCCACCTCATCCTGACACCGCAAATAATCTTCCAGATCAGATAAAACGAGATATGGGTCATCAACACTGAGTAAACTGTCGGCTATTGTATGAAAGAGTTCAGGATTACCAGGACTGAAACCACCCTCACGTAAGCGATCCAAAGCATGTTTTATTTCAGGATTGGCCAGGTAAATATCATGGGGTGTCCTGGTTGGATTGCGTCGTTGTTTCTCCGCCTCCTCAGTTGTCATCCCGAATATATATATGTTTTCATGTCCGACTTCTTCTCGAATTTCTATATTGGCACCATCAAGGGTGCCTATGGTCAATGCACCATTGAGAGAAAGCTTCATGTTGCCGGTGCCAGATGCTTCTGTGCCAGCCGTGGAAATCTGCTCTGAAAGATCAGCAGCCGGAATGATTGTTTCAGCAAGGGAAACGCCGTAATTAGGGATGAAGACCACCCGTAATCGACCTTCCATGAGAGGATCATTGTTAACTATATCACCCACCGCGGTAATGAGCTTGATGATAAGCTTGGCCCTATAATATGATGGGGCGGCTTTCCCGGCAAAAATCACTGTTCTGGCAGGTTTTACTGCTTTGGGATCTTTCAGAATACGATGGTAGTGAATGATCACTCTCAGGATATTCAAAAGTTGGCGTTTATACTCATGGATACGCTTCACCTGAATATCGAACATGGTATCAGGATCAACTTCCAAATCACATCGCTCGCGAATCTTCCTGGCCAGCCTGACCTTATTTTGCTTTTTCACTGTGCGCCAGCGCGATTGAAATTCAGCATCTTCAGCAAATTCCTCAAGGGCACGCAGATGGTCCAGGTTAGTAACCCATTGGCCGCCGATCTTTTCAGTGATTAAATTTGCCAGACCGGGATTCGATTTCAATAACCACCGGCGTTGCGTAATACCGTTGGTTTTATTATTGAATTTACCTGGGAAAAAGTGATGAAAACCTGGAAAAATATTCTTCTTAAGCAATGTGCTATGCAACTCTGCCACGCCATTGACCGAGTGACTTCCAACAATGGCTAAATTGGCCATTCTTACTTTTCTAGAAGGCTTTTCGGCAATAATCGACATATCAGCAACTTTTGAATCGTCGCCGGGATAGCGGACCCTGATTTCATCCAGGAATCGCCGGTTGATTTCATAAATAATTTCCAGATGCCTGGGAAGCAGCCGTCCTACAAGTTCAACGGGCCAGGTTTCCAAGGCTTCGGGCATGAGAGTGTGATTTGTATAGCCAAAGGTCGGCACACATACATCCCAGGCTTTTTCCCATGGAAGACCTTCCTGGTCCACCAGGAGTCGCATCAACTCGGGGATGCCGATGGCAGGATGGGTATCATTCAACTGAACGGCGATCTTATCACTGAAGTTTTCGAATGTAGAGTGCTTCTTTTTATAACGGCGGAAGATATCTTGAAATGTTGCCGCCACAAAGAAGTACTGTTGTTTCAAACGAAGTTCCTGCCCTTCACGGATATCGTCAGATGGATACAATAATTTGGAGATAGTCTCCATTTCGACTTTTTTCTGAACAGCGTGGATATAGTCGCCACGGTTGAAAAAATCCAGATCAAGTTCACGGGAAGCCCTGGCTGTCCAGAGACGCATGTTGATGACATTGTCTATATTGAAGCCCGGCACCAGCATATCGCAGGCCATGGCCATAACCACCTCAGTATCAACCCATTGCGTATGATACACGCCGTATTGATCAGTGTGACTTTTTACCCGCCCATAGAACTGAACCGGATATAAATACTGAGGTCTTTCAAATTCCCACGGTGTACCATAGCGAAGCCAGTTATCAGGGCTTTCCACCTGGAAACCATTGATGAGCTTTTGAAAAAAGAGGCCAAACTCGTAACGAATACCATATCCGTAAGCAGGAATTCTCAATGTTGCCAGGGAATCCATATAGCAGGCAGCCAAGCGTCCCAGGCCGCCATTTCCCAGGGCAGCATCTTCTTCTTCCCGGCGTATTTCCTCCATGTCATAGCCCAGTTGCTCCAACGCACCATGGGCTTGATCCATGAGCCCTAATTTAACAACCACCCCTAGAAGGGGTGGATTAAAAGGTGACCCTAAAAGGGTTA
>CAYUCH010000177.1:0-7155 GCA_964443295.1 uncultured Desulfobulbia bacterium
ACCTCGATGGCTTCTCGTATTTGTCGCCGTTGATTGGGGATGTCCGCCAGTGGATCAAAGGCATAACCCACCAACTCACCAAGCAAGGGTAGATATGACAGATCACAGCGATCAACATCAAAGATGGCAGGGAAACGATCAATGAGTTCCTTCAAATCATCTAGACTGGCAGCCGGAAGTTTAAGAAAGGTCTGGAGATCGCCGGTCTTGTCCTGCTCCAGGTAGAGTGATGGCAGCAAATCAATGAGCCTTTTTTCAAAACCATCAACCATTACTCCGCCCTCAGCATCTGCAAATTAATTTCACCAAGGTTGGCAATTTCGGTGTCACGGATCACCACATCCTGTTGGGGCATATAAAGACGAACATGGCTAACGCCACGGACACCGTCCAGAGCTGCCATGACATCAGAAAAATGAATAGTGGCTCCAAAGGCCATGTGTTCAAAGGCAAAGAAGTCTGCAAGCGTCTGTTCCACCCGGCTCCGCACCAGTTCTAAGTCTTCAGGCTTATAGGCAAAGATTTCGGCATCAATATTGATGGCTCGATATATCGGGGCAAAGATATTGATCTCCACAGTGATAACCTTGCGCCTTTCCAGGTACTGAGCCAGATCATCCATGAGGAGCGGCGAGGGAATCCCTCCACCATCAGGGGCCACCACCAAGTTCACTTGATAATAACGAATATTCTCACAGTTATTGGCATCTAACACCTTGGCCTTGGCAACTCCCGGGAAGCCTTCAGCCAGGGCCTTATAATCATCACGGGTTACTGCCTTCCAGAGGGAACGAACCTCGGCCGGAGCCTGCTTGCGAGCATGGGCCAGAGTTTCCTGATCACAGCCACCGGTTGCTGGCTTTGAGTTGGTTACGGCCAATGAGACCTGACTGCCATACTGATAGACAGAGGTTAGAGGCTCCGTGATAAGGTTTGCGCCGATATTTCCAGCACCACCCAGGGTCTCCAGGTAGGACACCTCAATCTCGTTAGCACCACTGGGAACTGCTCCACGGATCCCATCCCCAAATATTACGGAAGTTTTGCCAAGCCCATCTGTTTCAGTATGGAAATGGTGGGATTCAGCATCGCTCTCCTGAAAATGACGAACCTCAGCCCAATCATGGCCTTGGAGGCGAACACTGATACTGTTCTGGCCAATATTCTGTCCGGACAACTCAACAATTTGCTGAGGATCGCCACTGGCGATAAAGGTTTCAGTTTTCCGTAATCCCTGGCGGGCTCCCACCTCTACAGATAATTGCCCTCGTGGAATGATGACCTCGGCAACACTTGTAAATTCAACATCACCATCCTCAAGCCGAGCTCTGCATGCCATGCCAGCTGGAATGGTGAGATCTTCAGAAAGTGGTGAACCTAAACTAAATAGCAGGATAGTTGAGGATGGTACTGGCGAGTCGAGCCGATAGCTGATGAGCTTGCAAAGATTAATGACATTCTGACGCTGGCGGCCTGTGGGCAGAAAGGCCTCGGCAGCCTGGGCATCTAGATAATAGGCCAGCATATCGCCAACCCCACAAAAGAGTTCAAGCAGAACCACACCCATGTCAGAACCGTTGAAATCCGTCCAGCGGTCTGTGAGTTGTGGCACCTTGGCCAGCAATTCTTTTCTGAGTGATTCGTAATCTTTGTTGGTGTATGAAACGCTTGCCCTGCCCATGTTTGCTCCGATTATCAGCTTTAAACAAGGTGTCATTACCCTGTCCCCGCCGATTACTTACCGGAAGCGTTTCAAATGTGTCGGAATCTATATCAGGAAATTTCCCGATAGAAGGGGTAGACCAAGTTGCCCTCTACCTGGCTCCGAATAATACGGTAGGATATTTTGACTGGGAGCAAGTGACGATCCGTGTTCAGGGCTGAATCACCAAAGCTGATATCCGTGATAATGACTCGTTTCTCCCAGCGTTTCAGAGCAGCAACAATGTAATGCCGAATCAAGCCCTTCAATACTTGATCATTTGGCTCAAAGACCAGATCTTTCAATTTTGAACCAAACTCTGGTCGCATGAACCGCTCACCTGGCCGGGTGGAAAGAATCTGAATGATGGCTTCATGGATATGGTCATGGCCCGAAGAAGAACCAGATGAGACCTGCAAACTGCCAGTTCTCTGCTGGATCTGCACAGGGAATTTTAACCCCTTACCAAGAAAATCATGATTCATGATTCCCGCACCTCACAGGTAAACAGCTTGTTGCTCTGATCTCCATTTGCAACCGATGATTCAGGGAAACGAATAACCAGATCCAGCCCATTTGCCATAGCCAGACGGATGGTATAATCTTTTTCAATCACACCCCGATGGCCAACAGGAGCGTTAAAACCTTTGCTGCCATCGGCAATAAGGTTCATCGTTACATCTTCGCCAAGCCCTTCTATTCTGGCAAGCCCAAGAATGAGCATCGTACCATTTGGGTTACTAATAATTGCGGTACGGTCAGCATGGGAGATATCAAGGCGGTAATCATCTGGTAGCTCAAAACGGTATCGTCCTTCAGCCACCATTATTGGTTCTACATCAATTGGGAGTCCTGATACCCAGACAGTCTCATGGGTTTCTCTTATTGCAGCAGATTTTAGAACTAGCACTGGCCCATCCGGCAAAATGACTTGGCCAGCCTCAGGCTTTAGCCCAACAATTTCTCCATTGAGGGCAACCGCCACCATGGCATCATCAGCCGTGACCCTGACAAAGGAACCATCAGCCAGAGAAAAAAGCCTGCCTCCGTCCGGAAGGTCACGCACCGTGGTATTCTCCGGCATGGTTTCAAATGGATAAAAATCTGGTTCCACAGGCTCATCAACCTGACGTAGATAGTCCTGAGCACTTTCAGCATGAGCCGCCAAGACAGACTGCGCTTCTAACTGAAGTTCCCGGGATGCCTCCATGGACAACTGGATCAATTCCTTGATCTCAGTCATTTCCCGCACCAGAGCCATGATCTCGTAATGGCCGGAGAAGTCACTGGTCTGTTCAATAATAAGACCTTGTTCTTCCTCCCACTCGCCATCATCTCCTTCCCATTCACCATCGTCCGGCATCATCGCCATAATTTCACCCTAATATCTCTCACCATCCCAATTCTCCACAACTTCAACCTCGACATAACGCACTGAATCACGTTCCTCAGAGTCATAAACCATGATAATGGTGTGGCCGGTTCGCCAACCAAGCACCACTCGACCCCGCCAGTCCACCCGGGCGATTGATTCATCAAGGGACTCAAAATTTACCTCTCCCCGAGGATTGCCCCGGATAGAAAGAGGCAGAGCCATTGACCACCATGTTCGTGATACTTTTATGCGTTTAGGGAAGGCATCCCAGTAATGGACTTGTGGGGCTTTATTCATGTTGGTCTCAATTATCGTTGGTATCAAAACTTCCAGTGACAATCACCGCACCACAACCGGTGATATCACCCGTGCGAGCATTTGGTTTACCCTCGGTGAGAGTATCCAGGCTGCCTGTGATAATGGGCGTGACCCCATGGCCCGGAATCGGGCAGACATGGAGATCTCCCATCCGCGCCACCGGTCTGCCATTCACCATGGTGCGAATGGCACCGGTTATAATCATGCCACCATGGGAGGAACTATCACCGAGTCTGGCCTGTGGTCTGCTCATGGGCTCATCTTCATGGTGAGATTAATCAAATAGCTGACAAGACCACCAACAGCAGAGCCAATCGCCAAGGTGAGGCCGACAATCTTCCACATGGTCTCCGTACCCATCTTGGTACCAACTCGGGAATGAAGACGATTGATTTCATCAGAGTGACGGCGTAATTCGTCATGGATGGAGCGAGCCAGTAATTCGACATTTTCCTTGTCCGATTTTTTCTCGATCTCAATCTCGATCTTCTCGAGCCTGGTCTGAATTTCTCGGCGATGATCTTCTAATATCCCTCTAAATTCAGCACGCCAATTATCAAACACCTTGGCCAACATCTGCTCATTTTGTTCAGTCATGGGTTTATCAATACCTTGTTGGTTGAACGAATAATAATATTGCCGGAGACTCCATCCATGAGGACAGTGCTACCGGATTTATCTGTAAGTTGAATTCGCTCCCCGCCAGGTAGCGAATTCATAATGATCTCTTGCCCAGCCTTATCAATGAGGCGAACCTTCTCTTGACCTGCCGTGCCGTCGATGAGTATTTCTTGATCATTATTCAGACCCCAGATATGGATCTTTTCTCGGCCCTTGGATGTATCAATGAGGATCTTCTGAAATCTGGCCCTGGTCTTATCGCAGGATTGGATATGAATTTTCTCTTTATCTTGCCAGGCCTCCCAGCGCATGAATTGACGGCTGAGGTCAGCAATCTCAATACGAGATTTCTGGGCGACAATGTCGGAGATTAAATCAAGTTGGTCACCTTGCTCAGCATCCTTGGTACCCCGGCGCAGGCTGTTCCCTGACTGCACTTCTGGTTTGACCTGGGCCACAAAACTGAGTATCTGCCCCGCACGGTCAATGATCTTCAGAAGCTCGCTGCCATCCCGATCATCAGCCATGATGGTGTGGCCAGTCTCGGTCTTCATCAGCACCTTAAAGCGCGGACAATAATATGGCGGGTGGCCATGGTATTTCTTATGCTCCAGATCATCAGGACGGCTGGCTTGATGTTCCAACTTATCCTCACAATCAAGGCAGGCCGGATCCTCACATGTGCGTTTGCACTCCTCCGGTTGTTCACCCGGGTTACTCCTTGCCAGCCAGACTCCTGCCCAGATCGGGTATTGAACAATGCCACCTTCAAACTCTGCCCAGACTGAAGCTCCTTCCTCTGGTACCATGAACATACCAACATCATCATTGCCACCATAGGGAAAGCAGGGAGAGGCCCACTCAGACCAATTCTCTTGACCAGTACCGAGCACGGCCGGAATCTCCAGCCTGACTCTTCCTAATCGTTCTGGGTCATTATTATCCCGGACAAAAGCACGATATTTTCCGTACCAGCGGTTCTTGTAGCGCTCCTCAAGCCTGCGATCTCTGGCCTCAAGCATTTTGTGTTCTTCGCTCCTGATGCTTCTGCCAAGCCCAACCACCAAAAGTACGCACAGCCCAATACATGGCTTCCCGCTTCCAGCCTGTAACACCAAGCTCCTCCATAAGATCAAGAAAGATACGGTCAATAATGTCTCGTGGTGCTTCGCCAGTGGAGTAGAGATAGTCGTGAACCACCGCAGCCGGAGAGTATTTGCCCCATGGTGGCACGATGCGCCAAAAGAAACGAGGAACTGAGGCAAAATCGGTCTCAAAGCCCTCTGGTACTTCAATAACCCCACCATTCTTGGTCTTCACCTTAAAGGGGCGTACCAGTCTGGCACTGAGACCGTTGGGTAAGATCTCAACCTGTAAAGGTCCAGTCAGGCCGGTACTCCCGATTGTTTGAATCGTCTGCGGTGCCTCTTTCATTTTTGCCACCTCGCCTTGCTAGTTTTTCGCACATCAACATGGAGCCATGATTTATAAATTCCAATACCTCCTTCCCGAAACACTTCGATGCTTTCAGCAATCTCGGCCATCTCCAATGCAGTCAAATTATCAGGGCAGGTTATATCTACGGCCATGCCTAAGGTATGCAGGCTATTTTCTGCCCCACCTATTTTCTTATTATGACTTCGACAGCGAAAACCACTGGAGATACTCAGTGGAACACCTGCCTTGTCTCGTAATTCCTGAAGCCCTGCTACTAAATCAGGATGAACCGGTGCGGCCCCTCCACAGCAGTTCTTGCCCCGACAGGCAAACTCCTGCCGGTTAAAATTCTTACTTAAATCTCCCATCTCTTCCTCCATTATGAAATTGAGCTACTGACAACTGCCCCACTATCACCATCCACCGTGACCATCTGTGGTGGATCACTCTTTGGTGTTGCCGGTGCCTCTTTATGATTTGGTTTGCCTTGGGACTGAACAGACTTATCTCCTGCACCCTTACCCAAAGCGTTTTTTTTGAGTCGCAACTCGCAACCATAGCCAGATGCACCAAAGCTATGGCGCACAGAATGGCAGTAATAGATGCCTGAAAATTTACGCCCCACACCTTTAACCTCGATGTTTTGTTTGGCCCTTAGGCTGGGAATCCCAATGGTCATGGCCACCGCCTCAACCTGAGCCAGTTCTGCCTCTTGAAATTTCCCTTCTGCCAAATCCTGAGCTGGTTGCTGGCGGGGTTCTTCATGGAACCCTTCAGACCGCTCAAAGCTTGGCTCAATCTGGCCAGACTCCTGCTCCTTGAAAATGCCCTCACCGGTATTGCCATCCACCAGATAGGTCTGCTTGCCCAGAGAGGTTCGCTCCGGAGTGGATTCATTATTGGCCTTATGCTCAACGATCTCTTTCTTACGGGGATCGACCCCAACCGCCTTGGTCTCCACACCAGTTCCCTTGGCTCCTTGAGATTGGGTCGATGGCCGGAAAGAACGGAGCACACCCTTGGTGTCAGTGAAATATTCGAGGGTAAGAAATGGAGTTTGATCTAACTTCCGAGGATGAAAATGAAGTTCATCATCCTGGATATAGAAGACATAGCCAGTAACACCCTGACCATCACGATCACGAGCCTTACCAGCCAGTTCTTTTAAGAATTGCGCGTCAGAGATGTTAGACTGGCTTACCCGAAGATGGGTGCCCTTGGTGGGGGGTACAACTGGAGTCAAGCCATTGGCAGAGGCGATTTCTTCAGCGATCTCAGAATAGAGAATTCCAGGTGCTGGCTTCTGCCAAACCTTCTGGTTTTCCTTCCCGGCTAACTTAAACCCTTTGTCATAAGCCTTGATGCGAATCGTAGGTTCGCCATTCTCAGGGAAATCATAATCAATATCCTTGATGACAGCTTTTTTGCGAGGCGACAAATCACCCACATAACCAAAACGAGCGATGATCTCGTTACCCTCCTGGAAGAGCGGATCATCAACAAATTGCAGGTTCCTATTCGTGACAGACAACTCCAGGACATCAAGCTCCTCCTCATTATCCATGAAGGAAAAAGAGGTAATCTCTTGAGTAATATCCTTAGAAAGGGTCTGCCCCTCAATCTGAATCAGAAATGTTGGTTTGAAGGTGTCTAAATCCATGCCGGTTATCTACCGGAACGAATTCAAATGTGTCGGAGAAGA
>CAYUCH010000178.1:0-7033 GCA_964443295.1 uncultured Desulfobulbia bacterium
CAGGATACGCCTTTTTTCTTAAATCGCCCATACACCAGATTCGACTATAACTCTTGACTAATCTAACCTCATTAGATCTTTCCTATAACAATATTGTCGATGCAAGTTCACTAAGTTCTCTAAGCAATCTGATTGAATTAGAACTTCATCATAACCAAATCGCTAATTTTAGCCCTTTAAGCTCATTGACCAATCTAACCTCATTAGATCTTTCTTATAACCAAATTGTCGATGTAACTCCTCTTAGTCCTCTGACAAAATTGAATATCCTATATCTATATAACAACCAAATTATTGATGTCAGTCCTTTGGCTACTCTTTCCAACCTTACTTATTTATATCTTTCCTCAAACCAGGTTGTGGACATCAGCCCTCTTGGTTCGTTGACCAACCTGATTTGGCTATCTCTTTTTCTAAACGAGATTGAAGACATCAGCCACTTAATTCTTTAACCAGTTTGCTCTGGCTGGACCTCTATGGGAATAATACTATTCCATGTGTTGATCTTGAAAACCTGCAGTCATCGTTGGTTAACTGTACAATAAATTGGTTTGATCCGGACCAACCGGACGATCCAGGAACATGCGCCGAAGGAGAGGGCTATATTCAGCAATAAAACTCCTTTTCTATAAAAACTTAGAAAAATACGTAATTATGGTATAATGGAAAATATGCTTTGATATTTCTTGGGGGAAAAGATGAGCAGTATTGGCGGGGTGAATGCTTCGGCTAGTCAATTCTTTGTCGAGGCCTCTACAAATCTGCAGAACACGGTTGCTCCTATTCAGGAAGCGACGTCTGCTTTGAACCAGAATTCCTACGACAACACAGGAAAAACTGCTGATTTCCTTTCCCAGTTCAGAAACAAACTCCAATCCTTTCAACATAACCTGACTTCCAATTCATTTCTCTCCAACGGTTTTTCATGGCGGGTAAAGACTGCCGGAGTTTCAGATCGCGAAAAACTGCTGGTTTATGCTGCCACTGAAGCGGAAGAAAAAGAATACTCGGTGGATATTGATCGACTTGCCAATAATAGAAAGGCCCTGTCAGAACAGCTTGACAGCAATGAAGTAACAGAATTTGAGGAAGGCACATACTCTTTTGATCTCACGGTGGGAGATGCGACCTACTCGTTGGATGTCGAGATTG
This sequence comes from uncultured Desulfobulbia bacterium, assembly GCA_964443295.1. Lineage (GTDB taxonomy): Bacteria > Desulfobacterota > Desulfobulbia > Desulfobulbales > CG2-30-60-27 > CAYUCH01. The sequence goes on from CAYUCH010000178.1 coordinate 1,153, forward strand.
ATCAGACTGTCACCGATCCTGATACCAATAAAGATGTGCTGAGAAAAATTCAGTCGGCCATTGATGGCAAAGACGATAACATTGAAGCATTTATTACTGATACCAAAGTAAAAGATTTCACTCTCTATTCGGATAATTTTTTCTACAAAGATGTCTCAACCTTAACTATCAGAAATCCATCTACCGGTACTGAAAATGCTTTTTCCCTGCAGGATACCAGTGGAGATTTAATTGAAACATTAGGCCTCGACGTGGTACGGAAAGTCGGCAATGCCAATGAGTATTCGGTTAATGCCAGTAGCAGCAGCACCCAATCAAACTCAGTTGCTATAAATAGCGATCTACAAGCCCAATTCCTTGACATTACACCTGAAAAAATTACCAGCGTCAGAGTACGCGATGACAGATCAGATCTTGAAAAAGAATTGACCGATACCATTGACGAATATAACGACTTTATCCAGTGGCTGGACGACAATCAACGCTTTGTCAGTACCAGGGCTAAAAATGATATCTTCCAGGAAATCGGCAGTACTCTATTAAATCAAAACAGCCCACAAAGTAAAAATGGAGCTGTTAGCCAGGGTGATATTTCTTCGGCATTACAAATAAATAACAAAAACACCATTGAGTATGACTTGTCAGAGATTGGCCTCCAACTTACCAATGAAGGCCGACTTGAAATAGACGGTGACTTTGGTACCGCTTTGGAAAATGACCTGAAGGCAGTGTATGATGTTCTGGCCGGAGAAGAAGGATTCTTTTCAAAAGTCGGCACCGCTGTAAATGATATCCTCGAAGAAGGTGGAGCAAATTATATTCTCAAGCAAAGTAATTTCTTAACCTATGATACCAGCGCCAAGACAACGGATGTGTATCTCCAGGGAGCTTCCCAGGTCATCAGTGTTTTTGCCTGAACAGTTCAGTAGTCCTTCCACAATAAAAACCGAACCAAGCCAACAACACCTATCAATAATGTGAAAAACAAGAGGGGACTGATTTATTTTTTGTACTAAGAGGACAGTATAATTTTCAAATACCAAAAAATTATACTGGATATGCTAACATTGTATGAATTAGTTATAAAATTAATCTGTCGCCCGGTTTATGAGTCCCTATTTAGCTTAAAGGAAAAAACATGTTTTGCCGCGCTGCATTGACACACCTTCTATTAATCATTTCAATCTCCTGTTTAACTGCTTGTGGCCCAGACAAACAATCCAAGGAATCAACAGGCCAAATAACCCTACAAGTCTGGTTCCACTCCGGCCAGGAGGGTGAACGCCAGACCATTGAAGCGCAGGTTGACCGTTTTAATACCTCCCAAAAGACTATCAAAGTCGATCTCAACTTCATTCCAGAACGCGATTATAATGCCCAGGTTCAGGCTGCCGCTTTGGCGGGAGACCTGCCGGACCTGTTGGAATTTGACGGCCCCTACGTCTACAATTATGTCTGGCAAGGACATCTCATTCCTCTGGACGCTTTGATCCCAGGAGCATTGAAAAAGGATCTTCTACCATCCATTGCAGCCCAAGGGACCTATAGAGGGCATCTGTACTCCATCGGCACCTTTGATTCTGGTCTGACCCTGTATGGAAATCGTGAACACTTAAACGCAACTGGAATGCGTATTCCCACAGATCCTGGTGCTCCCTGGTCCATTTCTGAATTCAACACACTTTTACGCAAGCTCTCTCAAAACGATGACGACGGGGCTGTATTGGATTTGAAACTGAATTATGCCGGTGAATGGTACGCCTATGCCTTTTCCCCGGTCATTCAATCAGCCGGTGCTGATCTTATCAATCGTAATACCCATCAAACATCAGACGGCATTTTAAACAGCGAGAATGCGGTGCAGGCGTTGTCCCAAATCCAGGATTGGTTTAAAAATAATTACGTCGATTCAAACATTGATGATGGGGCTTTTGTAACAGGCCGAGTGGCGTTGTCATGGGTCGGACACTGGGAATATTCTCGCTATTCCAAAGCTTTAAATGACAAACTTATTGTTCTACCTCTGCCCGATTTTGGCAAGGGAAGCAGAACGGGTCAGGGTTCATGGAACTGGGGAATTACCACTAATTGCAAACATCCTGAAGCTGCCATGGCCTTTCTGGAATTTCTTATGCAGCCCGATGAAATACTCGCCATGACCAATAGCAATGGTGCTGTCCCTGCCACAAAAACAGCCATTGAAAAATCAACTCTTTATGGTCCTGAAGGTCCATTACGATTATTTGCCCTGCAACTTCTCCATGGTTATTCCGTACCTCGACCTGCGACTCCTGCATATCCGGTTATCACCTCTGCCTTTCAACAGGCTTTTCTTGATATCCGCAATGGTGGTGATATCAAGGTTGCCTTAGACAGAGCTGTTGCGACCATTGACCAGGACATTAGAGACAATAAAGGGTATCAAACACCTTGATCAGGAAATAGAATAATATATGAAAATGAAGTTACAAAACAGGAGTCTGGACAACCTGGCCACGGCATTGTCATTTTGCGCACCTGCTCTTTTGGGCTTATTCTTTTTTATTGCCCTCCCCTTTTTTCTCGCCGCCTTTCTCTCTTTAACCAATCTTAAACTTGGCTCCCCGCTGCCCCTTGAGTTCGTTGGATTTGAACAATTCAGGCGTATCTTTCAGGATCCTGCTTTTTTACGTGGATTACTGAACAACCTTATTTTTGCCGTAGTTGTCGTGCCACTACAGATCACCTTGGCTCTTGGTCTTGCTTTGATGTTGAACCGCCCTTTAAAAGGTATGGTGTTCTTTCGCTCCCTTTTCTTTATGCCGGTTATTTTTCCATTATCACTGGTTGCTGTGGTGTGGATCTTGATCTTTGCTCCTGGGCCAAACGGCATGATGAATGCATTTTTAGAGGCAATTACATTTGGCCATTGGATTCCCCGTGATTTCCTGCATCACCCCATGCTTGCCCTGCCGTCAATAATGATAACCTCCATCTGGCAGGGAGCCGGCTTTCAAATGATTATTCTCCTGGCAGGTTTACAATCCATCCCCCAAGATCTTTACGAGGCAGCTTCCGTGGATGGCGCTGGAAAACTGCGGCAGTTCCGTCATATTACCTTGCCGCAATTACGCAACACTTTAATTTTCGTTGGAGTAGTGACCATGATTTTGGCCTTTCGTCTTTTTGATCAAGTGCAGATCATGACCCAAGGCGGCCCGGCAAAAGCATCAACCACCGTTATGTTTGAAGCGGTCCAGGCCGCCTTTGCACGACAGCAGGTAGCAAGGGGATCAGCCATGACAGTAGTGCTCTTTATAATTGTGCTCGGCCTCACCTTGCTCCAACGACATCTGGCCCAACAAGAAAAAGAAATAGATTCATGAATAAATTCAAATCGCTTCTTCCATCCTTCAGCTTGTATGCTTCACTGTTTATCTTTGCTCTGCTATTTGTTGCACCATTGATTTTTATGGTAGTGGGAAGTTTGAAACCGGATGGCAATGTCCTGACAGAAGCTGGCTCATGGCAGGCATTCTGGCCGGATCGCATCTCTTTGGAGAATTATTTCGATGTACTCAAACGGGTAAATTTTGGAAGATATTTCTTTAACTCACTTTTCATTACTTCACTTATTGTAATTTCAGGTTTGGCACTTAACTCCTTAGCCGGCTATGCTTTTGCCCGTTTAAACTGGCGAGGACGGGATGTACTTTTTTCTCTGGTCCTGGCCATTATGATCATTCCCCTTGAAGCCATTGCTGTACCACTTTTTTACCAAGTAACCCTTTTAGGTTGGCGAGACACATACATTGTCCAAATTGTCCCCTTCATTGCCAACGCTTTCTCCATTTATCTGTTCTATACCTTTTTCATTGGCCTTCCAAGGGAACTTGAGGAAGCCGCACGTATTGATGGCGCCGGAATATTACGAACCTTTATTACTATTATCATTCCAAATGCAAAACCAGTCTTCGCCACGGTTGCAGTATTAACTTTCCTCACTCAATGGGGCGCTTTTCTCTGGCCTCTTATGGTGACCAGCAGTGACGCTGTCCGCCCACTGCCTCTGGGTATTGCCATGTTTCATACCCTGCCTCCATTACAGTGGGGTGACATATTTGCCTTTGGCGTTATGATGGTTGCCCCGGTGCTTGTGGTATTCATTATTTTTCAAAACTGGTTTGTTCACGGCGTTGCTTCAACTGGTATAAAAGGATAATCCCTTTCTCTTTCGGGTTCAGGAGACACTATGGCAAAAGTCGAATTTAAGAATGTGGACAAGGTGTTTCCAAACGATGTCCAAGCACTGCAAGAATTTAACCTCGATGTCGCTGATGGGGAATTTATGGTCTTGGTTGGTCCATCCGGTTGTGGGAAATCAACCGCCCTCAGGATGCTGGCCGGGTTGGAAAAGAGTACCAAGGGCGAAATCCTGATCAATGGAGAAATTGTCAACGACACATCACCCCAAAAACGTAACATTGCCATGGTGTTTCAAAACTATGCTCTCTACCCACATATGACAGTGCGTGGCAACCTTGAATTTCCTCTAAAAATGATGAAAGCCACAAATGAAGAAAGGGACAGGCAAATACAACAGACAGCAGAACTCCTCAGTCTCACAGAATTATTAGACCGCAGACCCAAGCAACTTTCAGGTGGCCAAAGGCAAAGGGTTGCCATGGGCCGCGCTCTGGTTCGCAATCCCCAGGTCTTCTTGATGGATGAGCCGCTCTCTAACCTGGATGCAAAATTACGCGTGCAGATACGATCTGATATTGCCGGACTCCAGAAAAAAATGGCCACCACCACCATCTATGTTACCCATGACCAAGTGGAGGCAATGACCCTTGGCCACAAAGTTGCTGTACTTAATGAAGGACGCATACAACAAGTAGATACACCTCAAAAGCTCTATCAATCACCCGCCAATATTTTTGTTGCTGATTTTATCGGTAGCCCGGGAATGAATCTCTTTGAAACAATTCTACAGAACAATGCACATGGCCAACTGTGCATAACCCTCAATACACAGTTATTTCCTGTCCCTGACTCTGTGAAAAAAAAGTATCCGAAGTCAGCTCATTATCTGGATCGAAAAATCATAGTCGGACTGAGACCTGAGACCTTTTCCTTTGCCAAACTCACCCCGTCTCAAATAGGAATTCAGATGACAATAACCTCTATTGAACCCCTTGGGCATGAAACCCTCCTCTTTTTCAAATCGCCATTAACCGCTTTAACAGCAGATACTTTTAGTTTTCTTGATTCTTTCAAAGTTCAATCACAAGACGCATCCATGGTCGCACGATTACCTGGTAGTTTCAGTTTTCCCGCTTATTCCCAGCAGGAAATTTTTATGGACATGCAAAAAATGTTTCTTTTTGATGAACGAGGATGGCAATTGTAATGTAAAAACAATTTACTTACCTGCCAGATAAGGAAACCGAATGGACAAAAACAAGAAAGAAAAAACCAGTGTGTTTTCCATCATCACAAATATCATTGCCTTGGTTATTTTTGTAGGCATACCTCTCATTGCCTATCGTTCATGCACGAGTGGCTATGAAATCTATTCATTTTATATACAGACCAGTGATGAAAATGTATTTTCCACCCACCTGTCTGCCAATGACGACCGAATTATTTCCAAGGGAAGAAAGCTGACCGAAGAGATTATGATTATGGATCGAGAAATTGATGCAGGAGACGGTGAAGCGTCAGGCAAACTGCGTTGGTATGTCTGTTCCGGCATTGATTGTGATGAGGGGTGGGAGAGTAGTTTTATACAGAAAACTCCGGCCCATTAAAAAGTACGGAGATCATCTCTTTTCATCCGTTAACTTACGGACCTACCCATGAAAAGTGGACACCCTCTGTAATTAGGTTATTCTTCAAA
>CAYUCH010000179.1:0-7012 GCA_964443295.1 uncultured Desulfobulbia bacterium
TTCAAATGTGCGAAAAATATTATACGTTATCCTAAAATCGAAAATATCCGTCATTTTAAGAAGGAAAATCATTTTAAGCTTTATGCATTTTTTTACGCTTATCTGTATAGATGAAGCACGTGAGAAGTACCCCTTTCACACATCAGAGACATATTGTCGATTCAAAAAAAACAATACATTCTTATTGGCCATCTAAAAAGCCGTCTGCTTAATCCAACGATTGATCTAATTAATAGAACAACTGACATTAGAATTGAATACACCCACTACAAACACGGTAAAAAAATTGCTGGATTTATTTTTGATATCCAGAAAAACAGCAAGATAGTGGCTTCTGTTGCATTCGAATGAAAGTCATCAGGATTGACAGGTACAATTTGCTCAGACAACAATTTAGCAAAAAAATACTCAACCTTCGGCATTAAGCAAACTGAGGTAGAACGTCTCATTAAAAGATTTTGAACAAAATATTTGGAACAGTTATACCTTTATGTTCTGGAGAAGAAAAAACGTAATCAAATAAGGTCAGCAAAGAATTATTTGTTTTGAATATTGAAAAAAAACCCTCCTGTTGAAAGCTTATTATCTGACTCTTGCAGGCATAAAAAAACGCAGAAATGGTCAGATAAGCTGAAAAAGCAGCTACTTGACCACGAAAAACACCAACGTGACCGTAGGGAAAAAGACAATAAAATTATTACAAGTCTTGTAGAGAAATATCGCTCAAAACTCTCAGTCAAGCAATTGATGCAGTTGCAAAGAAAATTTTGAGAATCCGTTTATGGTCAAGGGCTTAAGCTCTGAAAGAAACACCTGGACTTTAGCAACCACCTTGTTGCTGCGTCATTTAAACGGTACATTTATCGAAAAAATATCTGTCAAGACTTCAATTGTAACAGTTAGGCGCATATATTTTTCTAAGCCGGAAATGCTCCGGGAGATCGACCGGAGCCATCTCATTTAATATGATGTTGGATCAAGAAGTTTTTTCTACCAGATTTGTTGGGGAAGAGACTCTTTTCTTCAAAATGATGAATTTTTGCACAGAAAATAGCATGTCACTGCCTCCTTTTAAGGAAGCCAAAAAGACCAACCTCAACTATACAAATCCCATAGTAGAAAACTATCACTGAACCGCCGAAGAAGCGGATTAAGTTCCTCCGTTTTATCAACAATTGCGGGCAGTTTGGGAGAATACCATGTATGTATATGGCTTTTGCAAATATTGATAAAACGCTATTCAAGACTGTTTGACTTTGTGAATTGATAAGAGTAGGAAATCACATCTTCACTTGTCTGGTGCTCATTTTCTTAATGCTCATCACTCCCGACCGTGACAAAGAACGGCAGTTTAATCCTCTTTGAAAGGTTCTCCTGGCGCCATTTTTCATCTTTGATGAACCACAGCTTTTCGTCACGTATCATTTTGGCCATTACCTTGTGAGACTTGGACAATGGTTCAAGAGTAGCCACAATTACCGGCACATTTTCTTTCTGTCTGGAAAATCGGCGTGCCTTGCTGATGGTTGCCACCATTGATACAGGACAATCCTCTGAGACAATGGCGATTATCTTTTTGCCTTTGAAGTCCGCAAATTTTCTCTTTTTGCTACCACTCCCATCCGTGATACGCAGATCACCTGGAAAACTGAATGTTACATCTGCTCCACCAGGGCAGTAGGCATCATCCTTAAAATTCTGAATGATCAGTGAAGCAAGCGCCACCATGCTTCGGTTGTAATAGAGGGAGACACAGTAATTTACTATTTCCTGCTCTGGAAGGTGGGGCTTTAATACTTCAAGCCAGCTCCCAACCCCGTTCAAAACCTCTTTTTGATATCGCACCCGAATGTTGGCAGCAGGCGCTCCCTTGGTTTGGTAATCGGCATACTCATGGAACATGAAATATTGAGCAAGAAGCCGTTTTATCATGTCGCTGTGCTGGAGACTTTGGTAATGTTTTTCGATAAAGTTGTGAAATTCATTTTTCTTGGTGGTCAGTTCCTGAACCGTACGGATAGAATGAGTTGATTCCAGAAGTTTTTTAGCCTGAATCATCAGGCCTGCGATGGCATATTTCTCAGGGATCAAATCGCCGCCCGATAACGATTTGTAAAAGTGAACGTTTTCAGGGCTTCCAGCAAAGGTCGGTGGATCAGCAGGACTCGTGAGCATTGCGGTAAAAGATTCATCGCCGATAATGAGGGGATAACTCTGACCACCACTAAAAACCAAGAGAGCAAGGCCACGATAGGGTGTGTCTATTTCGTGTTTGCTGCCTGCGGCCAGATCACCTTTAAAGAGGGACCTTTCGTTCAGGCCGTTATAACCGGTCAGCTCTATTTCAATAGCCGTTTGTGATTGAATAACCAGCCCGGCCCAGATGGGGACAGGTGCTGCTAAGATAAAAAGAAACAGCAAGAAGGATGTAATCAGATTTTTTTGCCCCACAGAAATTCTCAAAAGGTCCACGATTTAAAAAAAGAGCCTTCCCCGCCCTGTCTGAGCAGAGAAGGCTCCATTAATCCTCATGCAACGGGCGCTAAAGCCGTTCGCACGGTTGGCGTTGCAGCTGTTGAAGTTCAGTCGAGCATGTCCGATTGAGTGCAACAAAATCAGACCTTAGCTGGAATGTCAGCGAGTAGGTCTGATAGAGCGCAGCGAAATCAGGCAAGTTGAGAGTTTTGTCTGGCTACACAACTTGTCCGGTTTCGTTCCTCAACCAGACCTACCTGGCTCAACCAGACCTACCCGGCTTTCGTTCCTCAAGCAGACCTACATGGTTACCCAGCAAATTATTACATTGTAGACTTCTGATAGAGCGTAGCGAAATCGGACAAGACTCTCAAATTGTCCGGTCTCGATGTCTCGCAGATAAGCGAAGACTTCGAACTCGCTTATCGGTTCCTCAACCAGACCTACCTGGCTTTTGGCCTTTGCCGGAAATAAATTCTATACCCGACCCCTGCTTCTTTGCCCCCCTGCACCCGCAAAAAGCCGCGGGATGACAGGGGGAAAGTGTCAAAGGGTCAAATAAATCAAAGTGTCGTTAATCCTCAATGCAACGGACGCTGTGCCCCCACATCCCCATTCCACCTTGCGGGCCCGACCCTCCCCCCCCCCCTTCTACACCGACGTCTATCATCATACTCATTTGTGGACTGCTGCTCCAGTAACGTCCTTGAAAACCCACACTTATTAACCCTGCCTCTACACGTATCCCTGGTACTACGAGCTTTAAAGGAGAGTCAAAAGCGGCTGCGGGGTAGTTACTACTCCAGGATGCTCTTTCAGTCTCCCATTCTGTCATCGTTGGCAATCTGAAGCCGGAAGGACAAGGATTATTAATGCCGGATACGCCCTGCCATAGATTAAAGTTTTGCGGAGATCGCCAATCATAAGGGGGATTAGGTTCCAAGATAAAATCACCATGACCGGGTGTATCACTGGAACTGTTGGTTGAAGTAGTGCCACTGGTACGAACCTGATGACCATCCGTACCACGACCCCATTGATACAGATCACCATAGGCCGCTGAATCCGTCGAACTTGTAGCGACCCGGGAAGCCCCAAGGTTGCGATCCATCCATACCTGGCCTGCTGATATGACAGTACCAGCGGCGGAACATGCTTGGTCACCGCCGGAACAATCATTGTCAACACCATCACCGCAGATTTCGGTGGCCCCAGGGTTGATAGCGGCAACACCGTCGTTACAATCAACGTCGCCGCAAGCACCACCCTCGGTAGCGTAAGTGTCACCATCGGCATCGGTACAGGAAGGATCAATCATCCCGCTATCCTCTATGCAACGAACACTTAGGCCACACGCGCGGCCGCAGTTATCCACAATAGCCTGGCCACCACAGAATCCCAAACGGTAAGAGTATTCATTGTCACTTATCGTCTCCCACGTACTTGACCAATAGTGGCCGCAACCGCTTCCGACATCGATTGTACCCCCGTCCCCACGCATACCAGCAGCAACAAACTTTAACGGAGACTCGAATGCTCCAGTCATGTCGCGAGTGGACCAAGAGGCCATTTCATCCTCCAACTCTATTTTGGTGGGCAACCTAAAACCGGATGGGCATGGATTATTTATACCTGCCCCGCCCTGCCATAAATTATCATTTTGCGGATTTCGCCAATCGGTGGGGAAACTATCGACAATTATAAAATCACCATGGCCAGGGATATTTGTAGAACTAAGATCAACAGTTGTACCACTAGTCCGAACTTGGTGACCATCAGCCCCTCTCCCCCATTGATAGAGATCACCATAGGCCGCTTCGTCCCCCCACAAGCTTGTGGCAACTTGAGAAGCCCCCAGGTTACGGTCCATCCATACCTGGCCAGCGGAGACCACTGTATTTACTTCACCAGGGCAGACTGCATCACCTCCAAGACAGTCATTGTCAATGCCGTCACCGCAAGCCTCGGTGGCACCTGGGTTAACACTGATATCACCATCGTTACAGTCCACCGCGCCGCAATCGTCGCCCTCAACACTATATAAGTCGCCATCTGCATCAGTACACGTCGGCTCCATGCCAACCTCAACGATGGTATATTCCCCTTCCTGCCAGGCAGTCATTTGGGTATTACCCATATAGATAGCGACCTGGTACACTCGGTTACCAGGGCTGTTTATAACCACAGAATACGTGAAGCTGGCTCGACTGGCATTGGAAGACATATCTGTTGCGGCCAGATAACCGCCTCCAGCGTCGCCAAGACGAATCTTTACGGAATATTCGCTGGCCAAGGAAGCAGCCAGATTAGCGGTAAAGGTGACAGGGTTGCCCTGAACGGTGGTTGGGATATCGACCAGGGTGATGGTGGGATAAGTTGGCCCTGCTGTCACGACATCAATAGTCACAACAGCCCTGGATGAATTAGCAACGCCGTCATTAACTAGAAAAGAAAAACTATCAGAACCAGTATAGCCATTGGCCGGGGTATAGGTTAGATTGGGACTGGTGCCAGTTAGTACTCCATAGGTTGGTTGTTCATAGCTAAAATGGAGGGTATCACCATCCACGTCACCACCATCTATGGTGATGGATGTTGGCATATCTTGGCCAACAGTAATAGATTGGGAAAAGGCCACTGGTGGATGATTGGTTTCCTCAACCCCTATGGCTTCTGAGACACTAACACTTGACCCGGTCAGGTAATGCAACTCACCAGAGTTTAGCAATACTTTGACCTGAGGAATGGAGAAACCAGCACTCTGATATGTCGCGATAAAAAGATACTGGTCACCTTGAGTTGTTGTGGTTACCGAGTTAGTACCGAAACTTTTCCTTAAAATTGAAGCAATATTGGTTTTGTCTAAGACAAACTGAACGTTACCACCTTCCTCAATTACGGTACTGGTAGCAGCTATAAGTTCTGGGATAATTTCATCTTCTGGCTCCTCATGATTTTCTCTATCTTGCAGAGCTTGAGCTATTTTAGATTTCAAATCAATATTATAAAACTGCGTATCAAATAAAACAAAACTCTCTTTAAGAGAGTCCGCTATTTTCACGGTCGCACTTAGGTTGGCCAAAGTATCATCAGCAAAATCACTCTTTTCTATGTCAAAAGATTTTCCTACATTTTTGCCTTGGTAGTAGAGGATAATATCATAAGCTGAAGGGGGTGGGCTGACATCAAATACTGGTGTGAGTCTGGCTGAATCATCAAGGCTCAAATGACCAGTGATGTTAACATCTGTTATTCCAACCTCTTTTTTACTCTCGATAACATCTACCGGGATTGCTGCTAAACTTGCACCATAATAGGAATCATGGATAGAACTATCACTCCTTAAGCTGAACCGTGCCGAGGAAACATAATATGCTGATCGGCCCAAGGCATCTGCCCTAAATGATATCTTATAATTCTCATTATCTACTTTTTCTACGGTGATATCATTTACTATACTATCAAATGAATACTCATGTTTTCTTATCACAAAATCAACATCAAACTCACCGGAGGCTGATACGCTGCAATCTACACTCATTACAACATCTTCACCTTGAACGACTCTCGCCTTATCAAAGCTGGCAGAACAGTAACCAACTTCAATATACTGACCGTTATTATTAATATAGGTGATAGTACTATCTATAATATTTTGGGCATATTGTTTCTGGGTAATTTCATTATTTTCTTCATCATATTTGGGTTCTTTAAATTTTTTATATCGCCTAACGACATTTTCTGCCATCCACCTAACATTATTAGAGTCTAACCATTCTTTTACAGCTGTTTCTATTGCATTAGTATAGGTAAATCTTCCTTCAGCAGACAGAGGTACATAATCTATTAAATTTCTTATATGATTATTATTTTCTACATTAACAACTGACCTAACAAACTGTTCTGCAAGTTTCGTGGGCGAGTAATTTGTTGGGACTTCCCCACCCAGGGTATTGATCAATTCTTCAAATATTGCCCCAGTTGCTATATTAAATATGGCACCAGCAATATTCGTTATTTTGTCAATCACTTCAAAGGCAGGAACTATTTGCTCCCACATCAACATCTCCCTACTCCAATCAGCGGAATTAGGGTGGATCTTGTTTAATGCTTGGATATATGGAAATTCGTAGTACTTATTATAGTCTAATGTCCCATCATCGTTATAAATTGCCTGACCTTCAATTATCGAATAAACCCTACGATTCTCAATATATGTTTTGAGGTAATCATATAATGTTAGTTTATTAAGACCTTTATCTATATGAAGATTTAAAATAGGCTTCCATTCCTCAACAGAATAACCATAAGTCGGAAACTCTTGATTTAAGGCATTTATGAATTGCTCATCAATAGAATTACCGAAAAAATCTGTTTCGCCCTTAAACTCTGTAAAATGTTCTGTTTCAAAAACAACTTCATTATTTTCTTCATCTATATAAAGGGGAGAAATATAATCAACCAGTCCACCTTCGCTATATCGTCAGCAATCCCCGATATGCTCACAAAGCCTTTAATAACGCAGTATAAACAGGAG
>CAYUCH010000180.1:0-7000 GCA_964443295.1 uncultured Desulfobulbia bacterium
TTGGAACAACATTTTCACTTAACGACCTGTCCGAATTTTCCCGACCAGCTCTCTTGCACCAGGAGCGCCAACCAGTGTCACCATAGATTCCACGGTCTACACCCAGCCTTTGCTCAAAGGAGCTGAAATCCCTGGTTCAGGCACCATGGTTACCGCAGCCCGTGTTTTACCAAGCGCAACAAATCCTGTTTTATTTTCCCTCTCTTTTGATATCTCAAATACCATAAATGGCGAATATCCAATTACTTTAGGTCCTTCAAAAATGAACAACCCTGATTTCGGTTATTCCCTCTGGGGTGAAAACATTCCCATGCTTTTAGGAACCAACATGCAGGCATCCAATCCTTTGATGGCCTTTTCTGAAATACCTGTTGATGCCATACAGAACGGCACTTTCACGGTTCAAAACAGTCCTCTTGATGACAACCGGGAACTCACCAACAAACCTGAAACTCCAATAATTGTAGAAGCAGGCTCGGACTCAGAGACATTTATAGCGACGGGAAATGAAAATACCGAATTTGTCTGGACAGTGGAAGGTCCGATGGAGGTTCCTGGTGCAATTGGAAATTCCTTCACATTCACCGCGCCAAATACTGGTGATTTCGCTGGTGTATATACAGTTACCCTTGCTGACAATCGAGGATTCAATGAAAGCTTCACCGTCAAGGTGCCCATTGCTGTAACTCCTTCACAACTTGCCTTCACTGAAAGGAAATTAGACAATACAGCCCATCCTCAAAGTTTTGCAATTTCCGGAGTTCAAGGGGAATTCGCCTGGGAAATCATGGCCTCTGAATCCTCCCCGGATCCAGTGGATTTCTCCACTGATTATGGAACATGGTCAAACGGTCAGCTAAATAGTAATCCAGCAAATGTATTTCATCCGTCCGATATAAACGACATCGCTATCTTCTGGTTACGGATTTCTGTGAGTGGTGATCCTGACCTGACTGCTGATAATGGACTCAACACACGAGTGGTAGGTCCATTTTCCTTGGTCCCGGTTGAAACCTTTGCCGTCACTGTATTGAGCACCGAACATGATCCCATTGAAAATGCAGAAGTAAAGGTGGATTACAAGGATATCGAAGCCAAGAATACGAGTGATGATGGCATGGCTGGATTTCTTCTCCCCGTTGCCCAGGGCATATACCGGTATACCATATCTGCAGAGGGATACATATCCCAGGAAATTTCATCATCTGGCAAGGAAAACACGGTACTTCTTGAAGACATCGGCAATACATTCACCGGTACGGTTGAAGACACCAATATTCCCGGCAATCCATTACCAGACGCCACGGTTGTTGCCTTCACGGCCGATGACATCACTTTGGCATACCATACCCAGACAGCTTCCGACGGCACATACACTATTAATCTTCCGTATAGTGCTCCTCCCAATGGCTGGTCTGTAGTTGCTTCAAAAGACGGCTTTGCAACAAAACGCCAAAACGAAATGATTGCCGGCGATATTGTAAATTTTTTCGGTAACTATACAACTGGCTACGGTCTACAGGCAGAAACCCAAATCAATGTTGAAACAGTAAATTCTGATTATGGCATTCAGATCGACATAATAGCAAAGCCTCCTTTTTCAGCATTATCCGAGGTATCCATTGTACTGGTTGACCGTTCCGGCACAATAAACCAAACAAACTTTACAGATTCAACAATATCCCTAAACTATGATACGGAAGAAGACTTTTCCATGATATTCAAAGCCGATACCAGTGAGGATCATGATCCCCTGAACGGCTATTCTGCAGACCTGGCCTATACCTATTTCAACAATGACCCTGCCACCGGAAAAGACCACTTTCACTGCGATGACAGTGGTGGTATTTTCACTTTAGAAGTTAACAATCAGGCCATCACACTCAACATCCCGCCCGGCGGTTGCCCTGAAAATTCCACTATCAGCATAAGGCAGATTCCCAAGGTCTCATTGGAAAGTGTATACACAGAGGGTTCCCCTACCTATCTTTATGTAATAAATGCCATGAACAATGTTACAGGGAGTAGATCTGAAATAGGTCCCCTGGAAATTACCCTGCCCATTGACCTTTCCGTGGTCTTTCCAGGCGATTTTGAAAACATGGAGTATGCAGTTTTTCATGCGGATACATTAGTTGAGCTCGAGGCAGGCACAGGTCAAAAAATCCCGGTTTCTGATATTATCAGCGACGATTATATCGGTGATGGTCATATTGGATCTGTGACCTTCCAGGCAACTTCTCTTTCTGTTTTCGGGATTGGTCAATCAGAATACACATCATCAGGAGAAAGCAAGGATTCTGACTGTTTCATAGCCACAGCAGCCTACGGTTCAGCACTGGAAAACCGAGTTATTGTCCTGAAAGACTTCCGCGATACTGTTTTATTGCCAACACGTTCAGGAAAAATATTGGTAGAAATATACTATCGTTTTTCACCTCCTGTGGCTGACCTGGTCGCACGGCATGAAACCTTACGCATTATCACTCGAGCTGCTTTATTGCCAGTAATTTGGTTTTGCAGACTTGTGCTTTTCGCAGGATTCTTACCAAGCCTGATATTGTTCGGATTGTCCTTATTAATGCCGATATTCTACCTGAAGAAAAAACCCTATTCAGGTGTTACGAGCGTATAGAGGAGTGATTATGAAAAAATTTGCCTTCACTTGTTTGTTTTTCATCACGGCTGCTTTTGGAGGTCCGGATGTTCAGGCAGGTATCATTGGTGACATAAATGGAGACGGCAAGGTCGGTCTTGAGGAAGCCCTCTATGCCCTGCAGATCGCCACCGGCGCCAATCCCAATCTACCACAAAACTGTGTAATAACCGGTTCCAATACCTGGACTCAAAATACCGATTATGCAATATGCGACGTGGTACTCCATGATGGTTCATACTACATCTGTACCAAAGAGCATAAGGCCAATACTCCTCCGCCTGATGTTACCAATTGGTCTACTCTGGCCCTGCAAGGTGATAAAGGAGAAAAAGGAGATACCGGTGATAAGGGTGAAACAGGAGTACAGGGAAGCACCGGCTCTCCGCCAGCCCATCAATGGAATGACACGTCACTGCGTTTTACAAATCCCGATGGCACGTGGGGCGCATCCGTCGACTTAAAAAGCAATGCAGCCCCTGCAGGACCTTATAACTCTCAAAGACTTCGGGACATTCTTACGGCAGAAAGCCACATTTCACTCCCCGAGGGTACAGTATGGCAGATTGATCAGGTGGATCTCACCACCGGACAAAGTATCACAGGTCCAGGCACCATTGAAAAAGCCAGCGGCGCACCTTATGCCCTGCGAATACTTGGAGAAAATGTTTCTATCAAAGGTGTTAAATTCAGACCTCAAACCGTATGGGGACAACCCAATTGTGATATCAAATTGGGCGACGGCTCCAGCGATGTACAAATCTCTGACAATCATTTTCAAGGGACTTTATACAGCGCAGTCTGTGCCGCCGATGATACAGCAGCCGGGGGAAGCGAATATGCCTCCCATGCTACCGGGGTGCTGATTACCAACAATTTTTTCTCCAACTATGTTCGCCCATTGTTTCTGCATTCTGTAGACAATGTAACCATTCAGGGAAATATCTTTCGAGACACTTTGCGGGATGCAATACGGTTACGTGAAAATGATGGATACGTCATTATTAATGCTAACCAGTTTTCTAACATTGGTGAAGACTCCGCCATTCCAGAAACCCAGGATGCTGTTGATACTGCATGGAGCGGCAGCAAACTTATTATCTCAGACAATATAATTCACAGAACAGAAATGATGGAACTGGATATCAAAGAGGTCAATGGTGATGGGTCGATCGGCTCCCGCAGCGTCATAATTTCCAACAACCATATCAGTGAAACATGGGGAAGCGGTATTGTCCTATACGGCAGTGATGCTGGGACATTTAACAATCACACCATTCTTGTGGAAGGGAATATCCTGGAGTATAACGCCCGATCTTTAATAGCAGGAGAAGGTGCGGTCAGAGTGAGAGGGATGTCCAGGAATATCACCATAGCCAATAATAATATTGCCTTTAATCATGACCGTGGAATCTATGTTCAAAATCAATACGGTGCAGTGAGCGACCTACTCATTACCGGTAACACTGTGGTTAACAACGGTGATGCAGCTAATCCAAGTTCACATGGAATCATAGTCTCAGGCGTCGACAACACAATTATTACAGACAATATAGTGGCCAATGACGCGGCATTGGATAACGCAGGGAACCAGAATGCCGGCATTGTCATCACCGCAACTACAAACATGCTCCTCCGTGATAATATCGTCCGTTGTCATCCCACAGTGGGTCAAATATTCATAGATGGAGTGCCTCTGGTCTCAGCCGATAATCTGGCCATTGATCCTCCTTGTCCATAATCCTAATGAATATTGAAATAATCTTGTATTGACCCAATTTCAACAATGCTGGTATTCTTACTTTATGATTGAAAAATCTTCCGAAATTACCAGCAAGAAAATATGGCGCCCGTTTATCATTAACATCAGCCTGGTTATTATGCTGGTATTCCTTGGTGTGTTCATCGGAATTTTTTTCAATAGTAAAAAACTTATAGAACAACAACTGGAGACCACAGCCCGGGCTCACTTTCAGAACATTGTCCTCACCAGACGCTGGAACGCAATGCATGGTGGCGTGTTTGTTGAGAAAACTCCAGAGATTGTCTCAAATCCCTATTTAGAAAATCCTGATATCAAGTGTCTTGACGGCAAAACATACACCAAGAAGAATCCCGCCCTGATGACCAGGGAAATTTCGGAAATCGCAAAGAATACAGGTGCCTTTCAGTTTCACATAACCAGTCTTAATCCTTTAAACCCTGGCAATGCTCCAGATGCTTTTGAAAAGCAGGCTTTAACAGCTTTTGACCTAGGTGAAAATGAATTTTTTACCCGTGAGGAAGAAAACGGCACTCTTACCTTACGCTATATGGCACCATTGATCACAGAAGAATCATGCCTCCCCTGCCATGCAAAACAAGGCTATAAAGTAGGCGATGTTCGTGGTGGGATCAGTGTCAGTTTTGATATTTCAGAATTTATAAAGACCATCAGCTTTCATAGGTCCATACTCATTATCTTCTTCGGTCTCGTTGTTGCATTCATCCTCGGTATTTTTTATTTTTATATCCTGAAACTTATAAAAAAACTGAGCTACGCTGAAAGTAAAATACGGAAGATGGCTGTAACGGACGATCTTACCGGATTGTATAATCGCCGTTTTTTCTTTGAACGTTTTGAAGAAGAAATAGCAAGATCACTTCGACATAGCCACACCATTGCCCTCATTCTCCTTGACCTGGATTTTTTCAAAAAGGTGAATGACACCTATGGCCACTGTGCAGGAGATGCTGTGTTGCAAGTAGTTGGTTCTATTATCTCAAATAAATGCCGAAAGGCTGATATTGGCGCCCGATATGGTGGTGAAGAATTTATTATTCTCCTGCCGGAATGCGACAAAAAGAGCGCCATTCAGACTGCAAAAAAAATACGCTCTTTAATTAAAGAAGAAAAAATCACCATAGCTGACAACCAGACCATTCAAGTAACTTGCAGTATGGGTGTTGCATCTTTTTCTGCCAAGGAATTACATGAAATTGG
Organism: uncultured Desulfobulbia bacterium; assembly: GCA_964443295.1. Classification (GTDB taxonomy): domain Bacteria; phylum Desulfobacterota; class Desulfobulbia; order Desulfobulbales; family CG2-30-60-27; genus CAYUCH01. Next base: position 5,640 of record CAYUCH010000180.1, read on the forward strand.
ATGTGTCAAAGCAACGGACAAAACAGACATTGCCCTTTATAAGGCCAAAGAAAACGGTCGGGATCGGATTGAAGTAGCCTGGCACTGTGCCACTCTTCATGTGCAGATTCTGTCATTGAGGGTAACAAGACATTCCCAACATGAAAACCAATATATCTCCATGCTGGGAATGCAATCTGTCGTTATTCTTCTCTTAACGTTTACTATTTACAAGAATATACTCCTTGAGTAACGAGAACTGCCCCTGTGTCAATGACACCTTCTTTTTCTTTTGTGAAAGAATACGCTGCCATTCATCCCTGCTTCTCTCAATTGGTTTGTAATATCGATGGCATGCACTGCACTCTCTTATGAAGTACCCTCTCCCCTTTTCAATCCGTGCTTCAGACACATTTTCTGGGTTTGAGGAGGAAACACCAGTGGAGTTAGTTGCTTTTCCTGTTGAAAAACACCCCACCATCAACATTGAAACAAACATAAGAAAACAGAGAGTCATGATGGTTTTCAAAATATGCATGAATCACCTTAAAATTGCCAACCGATGCCGAGATTAAACGCATTAGCCGGGTCTGATGATGGATCCTCATCTTTACGCACTTGGTAATCAGCCTTTATGACCAAGTTATGGACAGGGAAGAAAGAAATACCATACGTCAATTCATACCGATCCCCTTTTGGATTTTCTGTAACACCGGTGGGCATTTTGTATTGCGTGTCGTAATCGTCATAGCGGACAAATACAACGGCATCTGACTTTTTCAATTTTCCTGTTTTCCAGGCATCGGGTAAAATATGATATGCCGCTTCTACGTAATAGCCGAAAATCTCTTCAGCTATGCCGCCACTCATCATTTCAGCTCCATCAATTTTTTCTAACGCCACAGCACCTGAAATATCCAACTTTTTCATCGTACTGGAAAAATCTGCAGAATAAATGGTCAAATCACCATTCAGTCCAGGATCTTTACCTTTATTACCGTTATCAAATCCACCATGGTAAAAAGAGAAACCAACACGGGTATTTGGGCTCATAAAAGAACTGGTGTTTATTAAAGGGAAATAATCTACCCTGAAAACAGCGGCCAAGTCATTCATACTGGGACGTTCTTTGAGACGCCCTCCCCGTATGCCATTTTTATCTGAGAATTCTGAGCCATCCATACCGGCCACGACATACGCTTCATAACTCATGGAACCGCCAATATTACCGAAGATTCCTATGCCATCCGACCACCAAGTTGAGGGAATTATATATTTTGCAAAATTAGGCCGCTCAACACCATTAAACGTTGTTGGCTCATGGTGTTGAGAGGTGGCCTGGTTTGTTTGGACAGGATCTACCTTCCTTTAAGTGGAATGTC
>CAYUCH010000181.1:0-6794 GCA_964443295.1 uncultured Desulfobulbia bacterium
TGAGTAACTACCGTCTCCTCAATCAATTTATAAGAGCGCCCCATCCAGTCCGGCTCCCAATGAGGTCCGACAAATTTCATCCATCGACCATCACGGCCGGCGAGCGGATTAAACGCGACTTTCCCCTGGCTCATCCTGGAATAGAGCTCCGCGTCTCCTAATTCGTTGGCGTTGTAGCAAAGCTTGATGTAATCCAGATCAAACTCCCCCTCTTCGTTGACGATTTCATCTTCAGGGAATTTCTCGATCTCCTCGCGGATCCGCGCCTCCGCCTTCTCTTTTTGTTCTTGAATTTCTTTTTGCGTAGGCACTATTCGCCCCCCATTTGTCGATACACCCAACGCCGAGACGCAATACCGTCGACGGCTTGCACGATTGTCTTTCGTTTAATTCCCAGAGAGATAAGCCTCCGGACGATAGTCTCGACCTCACCCGGGATCCGGCCTCGAGGATTGATGGTCCAGGTCTTGCCACACTCTTTGCACTTACGGCGAAGAGAACCCGCCCCTGTTGTCCCTTGAGCCCCGACCCGATCGGACCCACACTCCCTGCACTTCTCGCCGTACCTATTCATCCTCTCCCCCATTCCGGTTTTCCGGCCGAAAACAAAACTTTCCCCGCGCACGACTTCCGGGCTCCTGGGTCACCGCAGAAGATAAAGCGCCAGAAGGACCCAAAAGTCCGGGGAGGATTTTTTATTTTGGATTGTTTTTTTAAAGGAGGGGGTGCAGGGGGAGGAAAAAGAAATAGACGTCGCTCCGCTCCGCAAGAAGGATGGCCGCCTCCTCTCCCTTTCCCCTGGGAGACTTGACCTCCTTCAACCTCGATCAGGCTGGAGGATCTATCAGGACAGCGGCCGACTATTTGAAACAATCCAGGGTGAAAATCAAGATCACAGGACAACGGCCGGAGAAAGGCCGCCGGCATATCGACCGGCCGTGAGATACCCTCGAGCTTTGCAGCACCGAAGACGACACGCTCGACAGGCCCGACCGGTGACATCCTGGTCGAGAATGGCCACCAACTCGGGAGACTCGGCGCGAGATGACACTCGAGGACATTGAGAACTACCAAGAAGAAGAGGAAAACCAGACACTCCCTTATCCATTTCACTTGCCTCCTAGTCATATTACGCCCTCGAGCGCTTCATCAACGAGCTTATCGAGGTCGAGCCCCTTAGGATCTTTAACCCTAAATCCTAAGAGGTAATTGTCTATATCTGAGATCTGAACAATTACCCGACCGGAGGGCAAGCGAGAGAAAGGAAGACCACCTTTCAACCAATCACAAAAAGTCTTATCACTCACACCCGCATAGAGGACGGCCTTACTCAGCCACAACCACCCAGGCGGAACCTGTACCCCGCGAGGCTTCTTCGTTTTACTCGCCATCTTGATCGCCCCCATCGCCTCCATCACCACCACACCCTTCTTGCAGACCTGAACCCACCAAGCCGAGTGCCAGACTGTCCAAAGACCTTCTGACCAGGTCAACATGCTGCTTGAGAGTATCGAGCTCCTCCATGGCAGACCGAACCGCGGGGAATTGCTGAGAGAGAAGCTCGCGACGCATCAAGCACCCAGAGCAATGAAGCTCGAGGATTTTTGGCGCTTCCAGCTGTCTAGCAATCCGGACCAGGACATCAGGATCCGGCTCCCTTACGAGCTGATTCGTTTCAATCGCATGAACTGTGCTGCGACTTGTCCCAGCCAATTCCGCAAGAGCATCAATCGACAACCCCTTGCCCTGCCTGGCCCTCCTTATCTCACGTCCTGTTTCCATGAACTTATCCCCCCTTACAATACAAACCTGAACAATATTTCCTGTTTTCGGGGATACTACTCTTTAATCCGGAGACCTTCAAGAGAGACTTTCTTATTTTGTCGGAAACAATCCTGGACAACAGGACAAAATGTGCTATTTTGTCGCGTCAACACCAATCCTTCCCTGAAAAAAGGAAATATTTGTTTTTTCAGGAAATGACAAATATAATCTTAAGAAAGGGTCATGTTAGGCCTGAAAAACAGGAATACAGGCTTGATTTCCCCTAATTTGGAGACCCAACAAATTAAATGAAACTAATCACGCCAAACTGACGCGGCTGAGTTAATTCCACCGCCCATAGACAAACCAAGAAAATTAATCATCCAAAGAAAACCGACCGCTACAAATCCTTGAGACGAAAAGGATTCAGACTGGAAAATTTTCGGCCGGTACCTAACATATGAAAAAAGAGCCAAAGAATTTGACGAACTAATAGACGATATTTTCAACGAGGTGAAATCCGGGTAGATTCTCCTTCAAAACGGGAATATCACGAAACAGAGGAAGGGAGGAGCACGAAAAACTTTTTTGATTTGCCCCCGGCGTAATACGCGCCAAACAAGGAGAAAACAATGCACAGCTCAAAAAAAGAACTCGGCCAACGGATCCACGAGATCCGAAAAAAATTAGGCCTCAATCAATCAGAATTTGGAGCCAGAATTGGCGGCTTCCAAAAAAATGCGGTTTCATCCTACGAGATCGGGGACTCCAGCCCAAAACCTGAGACTTTAGTCAAAATAGCCGAACTCGGGGACATAACATTGGACTGGCTGCTCACAGGCAACGACAGCCCATCAATACACACAAAAATCACCAAAGAATCCAGTCCAATCAATGGTACAACCAAAAAGGACAGTAGGAACCTGACGCAGCTTATCGCTCTTGCTCTTGATATTTTGCAGTCAGACACTATCTACAAAGAAGCGCTTTCAATGCAGATCCAAGCTCTTCACTACGGATTAGAACACACCAAGACATCACCAAAAGATCAAGCAAAGGACATCGAGAAGGATTCGGCATAAAACCATTAGTTTCAGGCTATCATTCACAGGGAGGACAATATGAATACCGCCGACAACAACGGGAAAGAAAGCACCCAAGGAACCTTTTCTAAAGTGGCAAAAGCCGCCTTAAAAGTGATCGCCGGAGTTATTGGATTCTTTGTTCTTTTCGGAGTCCTTATCTGGAGCAGTCAATACTGGTTTGGATCGACACCAACAGCAGCCATCCAACCCCAGGGAGATAAAACCTCCGCTTATACCATGATGCAAAGTTTCGTTGAAGATCGCCTTAAAACCCCAGGCACCGCCAAATATCCAATGGATTGGCCCGACCACGTCAAAATCATGCCAGACAACCAATACAAAGTATCCTCATGGGTCGATGCACAAAACGAATACGGCGCTGTGGTTAGAAAACACTACATAGGCATAATCGAAAAAGCCAACCAGACAGAATGGCGACTAGTTTCATTGACATTCAATTAAAACACACGGGCCTTGATGGCAAAAAGGAGGCGCTATATGGGCGTTAAAGTCAGAGAAAAACCAAAAGGCTCCGGAATTTGGTACATATTCATTACTCACAACAAGAAAAGGAAAGCTAAACAGATCGGCCCCAAAAAAGCCGCGCACGAAGCCGCTAAGATTGCCCGTGCCAAAATCGCCTTAGGCGATCTCGGATTCTTGGAAGAAGAAGAAAAAGAGCAGGAAAAAACCTTTGGCCATTATGCCAAGATCGCTCTTAAACTTGCCAGGATAAGGGACTCAACCAGAAAAGACTATAAACGAGACCTCAAGAAACACGTTCTCCCCACATTAAGCAAACGACCAATCTCGGAGATCACACGTCTTGAAATTAAAACACTCCTTGTATCAAAACTTGACAAGGACTATTCGGTATCGTCCGTCAACAGCTTTAGGGCGGTTATATCTCTAACCTTCAATGTCGCATTGGACGACAAAGCAATCACAGAAAACCCAGCCCTTAAACTTGGCAAACTCGAAGGAAAACGGAAAAGTATCAAAACAAAGAAAAAGAAAAAAATTATTTTCCTCGACAAAAAACAAATCAAAACTCTCCTCGACAAAATTCTTGAAGAAGCTCCCGACGAATACCCCTACACCCTTTTACTTGCCAGAACTGGATTAAGAACAGGCGAGGCCGTTGCCCTTAAATGGACTGATATCGACTTTAAAAAAAGAGAAATCCACGTCCAACGCGCCATTAGCAAAGGTAAACTCGAACTAACGAAATCAGGGGAAGACCGAAAGGTCGACATGAGCCACCAACTAACGGCCACCCTCAAAAGCCTTTCAGTCAAGAAAAAAGAAGAGGCGCTCGCCAAAGGGAAAAAAGTCTCAGAATGGATTTTCCCTTCCCCTCGGTGGCCCGACCGGCCACGGGATCCCCACGCCTGGAGAAGGAAGAAATTCAATCCCATTTTAGAAAAAACAGATATCCCCCAGATCCGGATCCACGATCTCCGGCATAGTTATGCCTCGATGCTAATAAAAAACGGTGAGAGCCTAGTCCATGTTCGTGATCAACTTGGCCACCACTCGATACAAGTCACAGCGGATTATTATGGACACTTGGTCCCAGGAGAAAATAAAGCAGCAGTCGACGCACTCGACGACGCTGATTTTGTCGTAAAATAAAAAAAGACGGAAATTAACCGGAAATTGGTTGCAAATTGGTCGCATTTTGAGTGCAACAAACTGCAAAAAATGCACCATAAGCCCTTGATTTTACGTTATAAAACGAACTCTTAATCAGTAGGTCCGGAGTTCGACCCTCCGACGGCCCACCAAGTGACACAAGGGATTGCGAGTTTTCTCGCAATCCCTTTTTCACTCAAAGGTACCCACATAGGTACCCACTTGTTTGTTGCGACTTCTATTGCGACTGTCAACTTTCATTCCTTTTGCCCATCATCGTCTTTCTTTTCAAGATATCACAACCTACAAAAAGTCGAGCGAATCTTCCCGCCACTAGATCGGTACCAATTTTAGTTATATCAAACTAGAATATTTACTTCCAGATTCCTACGCCAAAATTCTATATCAATTATAAATTAACGCTACAGATATCGATGGGTAATTTCCTCCCGGTGGTGGCCCAGCTCTTTGGATGTATAGGCCAGGGCATCACGATCCGCCTCTTTATGGCCCATGCCCTTGGCTAAATTACTTTCCAGCCGATCCACATAAGTCTTTTGCGCGTAATTATAACGCAGCCCGTGCGACCCGTTATAACTCTCCCCCTCAATCCGAGCTGACTCCTGAAGCTGGTCGCGATACTGATTTTGATTCACCTCAAATTTACCGTCTTTCATATTATCACGGATTGCCCGGGCCAAATCAGGGGGTAAGTTTTTAACCTGAGTATAGCCGCCCTTCCCCTGGACAGTCAGCACATTATCGCTAGCGAGTTGATCGGCGCGTATATGCGTGGCCTCGCTGACCCGCAACCCATGATCCAGCTGGAGCCGGCCAGCCAGATAAGATGCCCCTGGCAAATTTGAGATTATCGCACCTGGATTTGAATAACTGCGATTAACCGGCTCAGGTTGAGCCAGATCGGCGATTGCTTCCCTTGCTGCTACGAGATCGCCCCGGCCAAACCCCTCATGCTCACTCCCCCGGAGGATTGCTATCTTCTGTAATCCAATCTCTATCTTAGCCAGATGAGCGATATAATTTTTCAACACATTGCGACTTACACCATTGGCAATCTTTCCCTGGACCCAGTTCTCAACTATATGGCCATCAATTTCTGAGTAATCTTTGACGCCAAATTCACGGGCAAAATCGCCCAGGTCACGCCCTGTACGATAAATTTCATCCCGATATTCATGACTATGGATTTTTTCAGAAACTGGCCGGACACCATCCAAACTGGTGCAAGTGCTGGCGGCACGGCTTTCGAATTTAGAAGTACCACGGCCCTCAAGATGGGACAGGATATAGCCCATTTGGGAGGATACTGAGCCACGCATAAAAAGACCCAAAACAGTTAAGTACAAGCTCTTTTTTTCCTGAAGAGTTAACAGGATCCATTTTTATAGGCTGGAAAGGCCTCGCTCGTAATCTGGGAGCGACCAGGGCATTTTTTCTGACAAACCGCAAGGGTTTAGTCGAAGGAATTACCAGACCTTCTGATGCAAAAGCACCCCTTTCTTTAACCTTTTTTACGCGCCCTAAATCGAGGAAAGGTAACGACTCAGCAATAGGTTACGCGTGCCCGTTCGGTGGACAAAACACATGATAGAGCAGCACAAAGGCGCTCAAACAAAAAAGGTATTAATGCCTCCACAATGCCATAAGTACGGGCTGATGTCAACAGCAAGCTGCCGTCACGTCACTAAATGACGTAACGGCAGCTTGCTGTATAGCACATAGAGACTTCCGCTTGATTTTTTAAAAATTTCAGATACACTAGAAGATACACCAAGGAGATTTCAATATGCCCAATTTACATGCCACCTTAATCGCATTTTTAGCCCAGCATCAGGACGATCAGGCGATAATCAATTTGTATCAGCGTGTGCGCACACTGCAATCAAACGGTCGACAGATTAGCCAGGCGATAACTCAGGCCTGCGACACACCCACTGCTCAAATCAGGATTTCAACCAAGGGAAAACATAAAGACAACGTACCGGCCCACCTAGCAATCCGGCACCGTCCCAAGATACTCCAATATCGTTCAGAAGGTTACGGTTATGGCAAAATTGCCCGCCTTCTGGCCCAACGAGGGGCATACAACAAGGCAACGGGAACAGCCTTCAGCCGTTCCACCATCCAGAGGGCATGCTATCTGCTTGAAAGAAGAGACAGCACCCAGGAAATATAAATAATGAATTTTGAATTGATCGCACTCGGGGGATTATTATCAGGAATTTTTATTGGTGTTTTCTGCGAATTCCAGACGATCCCGACCACCCATTCCATTTGATTCCGGCCACT
>CAYUCH010000182.1:0-6630 GCA_964443295.1 uncultured Desulfobulbia bacterium
AGTGGCCGGAATCAAATGGAATGGGTGGTCGGGATCGTCTGGAATTCGCAGAAAAACTCTCTGGGAAAAATCGCCACCTACAAGCTCAAAATGTGAGTATGCCCAAGCCGCTTTTCCAAATTTTAGTTACTTAGCTTTGTTTCGAAAAGGTAACGTCTTGTTGCCACGAAAACATCCCTCCTCCTTTTCTATCAAAGGCTTTTCGCCCTAATGAGTACTTCATAATCGAAATTTCAAAAGTCGATTTACTCTATCACTTCCAGTTGTAACAATGAAAATTTCCTGGCAGGCAGGGGGGAGGCGTTACTTTTTCGTAACGAATTCCCCCTTTTTTTGTTGTATTACATCGTGGCACGTGTTTTGCAAAAGCCCTTTCACACATGACTCTCTGTTTCATGGGTGGGGCAGAAAATAATGGAAAGGAAACCGGGGTAGTCCTCATAATAGGCCTTCTACATTTTATCATTATGGGCCTTTCTTCAAAAGTCAGGTTTTAATTTGGCATAAATCCGCAAAAGGAGGATGAACATGAGAATTAAAAGGCGAGATTTTATAAAAGGAATGGCAGCAGCAGGGGTTCTGGCCGGCATAGATGGTGGACCGGTTTTTAATTCCCTTGCAATCGCCGCAAAAGGCCCGGCAAGCGTGGGGACTTGGCTGCCCACCTCCTGCCAGGGGTGCACAACATGGTGTCCGGCAGAGGTTTATGTCCAAAATGGCAGGGCTACAAAGGTTAAAGGAAATCGTTACTCCAAACAGAACGATGGGGTTTTATGCCCCAAAAGCCATATGGCTCTTCAAGAACTTTACGATCCCGACAGAGTCAAGGTCCCCATGAAGCGAACCAACCCGGAAAAGGGCAAAGGGGTGGATCCGAAATTTGTCCCCATATCATGGGACGAAGCGCTCAATACAATTGCAGATAAGATGATGGAACTGCGGAATAATGGCGAGCCAGAAAAATTCCTTGTTTTAAGGGGGCGATATTCATACATGCGCGACACCCTGTATGGTGCTCTACCAAAGGTTTTTGGTTCTCCTAATGGGATATCCCACAGCGCTATTTGTGCCGAAGCAGAAAAATTCGGTTCATTTTATACCGCAGGAAATTGGAGTTACCGGGATTATGATTTAGCGAAAACCAAATATGCTCTTATATGGGGCTGTGACCCTCTCAGCAGCAACAGGATGATTCCTGCGACAATCCGTAGGTTCGGTGACATGCTTGATCATGCGACCGTGACTGTCGTCGATCCGAAGCTGCAATCATCTGCTGCAAAAGCGCACAATTGGCTCCCTGTAAAACCGGGAGAGGATGGAGCATTGGCCTCCGCACTGGCCCATGTGATCCTTGTTGAAGGCCTCTGGAGCAAAGAGTTTGTTGGAGATTTCAAGGACGGTAAAAACCTTTTTAAGGCTGGAAAAACCGTTGATGAAGCAGCTTTTACTGAAAAAGAAACCAATGGTCTTGTGAAATGGTGGAACATTGAACTGAAAGATAAGACTCCTGAATGGGCTGCCAAGAAAACACTCATACCCAGCGCCAAGATCAAGGAGACGGCCATAGGAATGGGAAAAGCCGCTCCCAATGTGGTGGTATGGCTTGGCCCGGGCGCGGCAATGCACGTCAGGGGTTGTTACAGCGCCATGGGTATCCATGCGTTGAGTGGTCTCCTGGGCAGCATTGACCACGAAGGCGGCGTATTGGCATCGGCCAAGATCCCTGTCAAAAAGATTCCAAAATACAAAAAATACCAGGATGACCTTGCCAAGAAACATTCAAAAATGCAAAAGATCGATCAGCGTGGCTACAAAAAATTCCCAAACCTGAAAAAAGGAAAACCGGGAAAGGCTGTTTCTACCAATAATGCAGCAAATGGCATGCTCAGCAAAGATCCTTACGAGATCAAGGTCGCAATTGGTTACATGAACAATTTCACCTTCTCCTGCACAGGGGCGGAAAGATGGGAAAAGGCCATGGAGCAACTTCCATTCTTCGCCCATATTACCACCAATGCTGCTGAAATGACCCAGTATGCGGATATTGTTTTGCCTTCCACCATTACCCAGTTTGAAAAACTTGGTTTTGTCAAGACGAAGGCCAACAGGTACGCAACCGCCACGCTTATTCAACCTGTGGTCAAGCCGATCTGGGACGTCAAGACGGACGAGACGGAAATACCTTGGCTCATAGCAGAGAAGTTGAAGGAGAGAGGATTTTCTAATCTTCTTGATTACTACACAAAAGAGTTTAAGGACCCTGAGACAGGAAAAATGCCGACCAACGGCGTTGAGTTTACTGAGCATTCCCTGAAAATCATGACTGCTCCTCTCTGGGATGGCAAGAAAGATGTCGGTGGAGACAAGATCAATGGTTGGAATGAATTCAAGAAGAGGGGGATGTGGAACTCTTCAGCCTATAAGTATAAAAAACGATGGGGAGGTCATTTCGGCAAAACAAGCACCGACAAAAAGACAGGCAAGAAAAAAACCAAGGGTACAGTAACCCACAAATTTGAATTTTATTCAGAAACCCTCAAAAAGGCTCTCAAGAAGCATGCCAAGAAGCATAAAACAAGCGTTGATGACATTCTTCAGACCTGTAATTACGAAGCCAGAGGCGAGTTGGCTTTTGTTCCCCACTACGAGACTCCTTTCAGGCATGGCAGCGAAGCGGAATACCCGTTTACTTTCGTAGACTTTAAATCCAAGCTCAATCGCGAGGGAAGAAGCCAGAATTGTACGTGGTATTACGAGTTCAAAAAAATGGATGTCGGCGACAAGAGCCATGATGATGTGCTGCAAATTAATCCTGCTGATGGCAAGAAACTCGGCATTAGAGATGGAGACACAATAAAAGTGACTTCCACGGTTGCAAGCATTGTGGTCAACGCACACCTCTGGGAAGGCGTTCGTCCCGGGACCGTTGCCAAATGTTTCGGCCAAGGCCATTGGGCTTACGGAAGAATTGCGGCAAAGGATTACCAAAAAGCTCTTCCAAGAGGCGGCAATAACAACATCCTCATGCCTGATGACTATGACAGGCTCAGCGGAAGTACTGTAAGAAATGGCGGATTTACCGGCGTTAAGATTGAAAAGATCTAACAATAGAGGGATGAATAATGGCTGAGAAAAGATATACCATGGTGATAGATCTACAGAAGTGTGTAGGTTGCGGAGCATGTGCGATCGCATGCAAGACTGAAAATAACACCCAGTTGAGCGCAAGGGGGCAGTCATTTCACTGGGCGGATTTCTCCTTTCAGAAGGAAGGAAAGTTCCCGGATGTGAAATATGCCTCTATCCCCGTTCTTTGCAATCATTGTGATGAGCCAGCCTGTCTTAAGGGATGCCCCGAACCGACAGCTCTATATAAGACGCAAGATGGCATCACGATGTATAACTACAGGTTTTGCATCCAATGTAAGAAGTGTTTTGAGCCAGAAAATTCGTGCCCATATAGCTCTGCAAATGTGGAAAAAGACGGGGCTCAATACACCATTATCAGTTTCAACGATGTGGGCAAAGAGACCCATGAATTTCATCGAGATGGTACAGCCCTTATTAAGGGAGGTACATCATCAGCGAATGAAATCGTCAAAATGGTCGGATCGTTCCCCCCCAGAAAACATGCCTATGAATATAAAGACCGGCTTAAGCCTGAAAAAGGACAGAAGTCTCGAGGGAAAGGTAAGCTCGCAGATGTCCGAAAAGACGGTTGGATCGAGAAATGCACCTTTTGCATCCACCGGGTCAGAGATGGCTTGGATCCGTATTGTGTCGTTTCATGTCCGGCTGAAGCGAGGATATTTGGCGACAGGAACGACCCAAACAGTGAAGTGAGCAAGCTGCTGAAAAAGCATAAACCTATGCGGATGAAAAACAACAAAGGCGAATTTTTGAAGGATGGCGAGGAAGGAACAAAGCCAAATGTCTTCTATATAAGGAACTTCAAACCAGGCGTGAAAGTCGCGTAGTTTAACAGGCGGCGAGTTTTTACTCGTCGCCATGGAGTCAGAATATGGAACCGAATGAAGCAATAGTAAACTCAAAAGTCCGGGAAGACTGTTTCAGGTTGCTTTCCGCATGTTTCTATGAGCCTCAAAAACAATTGTTACTCGATGAGGAGCTCTTTGAAGACCTCACCAAAAGTCTGAAGCACCTCTGTCCAAGTGCAGTGGTTTACGCAGAGGATATGGAAAAAAGTATACATAACTCCACTGAAGATGAGCTTCGAATTGATTATGCAAAGCTTTTTGTTGGCCCCTTTGAGCTCCGGGCCCCTCCTTATGGGTCGGTGTATCTGGAGGAAGGCAGAAGGGTCATGGGAGATACCACCATGGAGGTTATCGGAACCTATGAAACAGAAGGGCTTGCGAAAAGTGAAAGCTTTCAAGACCTCCCAGATCATATTGCAGTCGAATTAGAATTCATGAGTTACCTCTTTTATAAAGAACGGGAAGCCCTTGAGAAATCCGATGCAGAAACAGCAAGAATGTTTGCGGAAAAGCAGGACGTATTTTTGAACAATTATCTGCGCCCCTGGATTTCACCGTTTTGTGAAAAAATGAAAGAGGGATCAGAAAACGGTTTTTATAAAGCGCTGGCTGCATGCTTAGACACATTTGTTTTAGATCGAAAACAATAAGCAGAAATGTGAGCAAGAAACTGGGTAACAGGAAGTGGTTAAATCTTCCTGTCAATTGAGTAAAAGATCATGGAGGCGAGCCAGGTTTAAACGTCAGTTGTCTGTAGTTACTACGATCAGGAAGAAATTTTGAATAACAGCAGACTTGATGTCTGCAAGAATATGTTGGGGTGAGGCATGTTTGGTCTGGGCACAACAGAATTGGTGGTCATTTTGGGTATTGCCTTTCTCGTATTTGGAGGAAAAAAACTCCCTGAATTGGGAGCGGGTCTTGGCAAAGGAATTACATCATTTAAAAAAGGACTTCGTGAGGTCAACAGTGAAATAAAGCTAGATGGTTCATGCGACACTGAAGATTAAAGCCCATTTAAGGAAAATTAAATATGAGTGTGTTTGAACTTGGTAACAGTGGCTGGATTTTTCATTTGTAGATGTTTGGGGGACTCGCCATCAATTGACGGCGACGATAAAAAGTGAAAGGAGGATTGAGGTATGAGGAATTTGAATCAACTGGACATGGGAAAAAAAGTGGTTTTTTGGAGTGTCGCAACGGTAGGTTTCCTTTGTATGGCAACTCCTGCCCTTGCGGGCCACAAGGTATTTGTAGACAAGGAAAAAGGCGGTTATGTGAAAATAGGGGGGCGCATTCAACTGCAATATCATTTAACGGATCCTGACGGCGGTAATTCTTCGGATGAAGTTTTTTTTCGTCGTTTACGACCATATATCGAAGGTAGTTTCAATAAAGACTGGAAAGCCAAATTCCAATTTGACATCGGCAAAGGATCTGGTGACAACGAACTGTCAGTTAAAGATGCGTATTTTCAGTATACGTGTCCTAAAACGAGCATTAAGACCAAAGTTGGCGCTGCAAACTTTCCTTTTTCCCGTGAACTCCTGACCAGTTCAAAAAAACAACAACTTGTGGAGCGTACTTTTGTCGGCGATCACAACTACGGAACTCCTGATCGGCACATTGGAATTCACTTGAGTGGCCATGTGGGTGAGAACAAAATTTTAACCTGGGGTGGTTCTCTGGCCTATGCCGGCCTAGATCCCGACGATGACAAGCTGGACTTTGACAATATTGCAAATCGTGGCAGCGATTACAACGAAGGATGGATGATTGGCGGTCGAGTGGACTTCCATCCCATGGGCCAGGTGAAATTTTCCCAGGGCGACTTCAAAGGTAAGACCAAGTTATCCATGGGGCTTGCCGTTTTTACATGGTCAAACGATGACGACAATAATACCCGTACCACCGCAGGTGTAGCTGATGATGCAAGCAAACCGGACGTGGATTCAGCTACCGGTTTTGAAATCTCCGGTGCTTTCCGAGGCTTTGGACTCTCGGTGGATGCACAATACAACCTATTTGACACCGAAACCATTGATGGAACTGTTACCTCCGGGATATACCAGAACGGCGCTTCCGATTTGACCAGCATGGCCATTGAGGGCGGTTTTATGGTATGGCCTAAGCGTCTTGAATTGGTTGTCGGATACCAAGTGCAGGATGCCGATGGGTATGCCGATGAATGGACCCGTACCTCTTTTGGTGTCAATTATTTTATGCACAAGCATAAAGCAAAAGTGCAGCTCTCCTACCGCATCGGCGAGAATTTGAAAGGCGCCATGGGGAGTGACGAGGACGAGTTGTTCTTGCAGGGGCAGTATGTATTCTAAGAATAATTTCGTTTCTATTAAACAGTTTTTAAAATGAGGGTGCCTTGAATGAATGAAAAGGCGAATTTGGGTACCCGCAAACAACTTTAGGCAAGACTTTATGATACCCAGGTGAGGGGGGCGGTATTTTCCAGTCGTACCGTACCGGTATATTGAGAAATTTGTTACTCCTTATTTCTCTCTGGTTCTCCCCAAAGAGTAGAGCCGCCCCTTTCCCTCTTTTTTATCAGCAGGAAGGAAAAAATATGAAAAAGCAAAATGCCGCAACCATTCTGGTCGGAAGTTCTATTTTATTT
>CAYUCH010000183.1:0-6564 GCA_964443295.1 uncultured Desulfobulbia bacterium
TGGAACATAGAAGCAGATACTGTGCTACAGCCATAAACTAGCGCCATTCTGGTCGGTCCCCGGTTTGTGCCTAAGATCGACAGGCCAAGGAGAGAAAAAAGCGGAGCAATCGTTTTAGGAGCATGGATTCTTAAGGCAATTGCTTTCAATCAATTACGAACAAAGCCAATTGAGAGCTTTTTCTCGATCAGTGAAGTATTGAAGTTGGAGCCCGTTAATGGCTGCGGACTGTTCTAAATAGTCTCGATATTCATCTTTCTGGAGCAGTAAAGAGGCCATTTTTATTGATTCATTGAGGCCCGCCTTTTTCATGACATCTACAAACATAAAGATTCCGGTCATTGTTTGGGAGGGGGCGAGTACTGTCTCTGTGAGATCAAAGAAGCATTTTTTGAAACCAGAAGTCATGAGAGCTGTACCGGCTCCAGCAGCCATCTTTTGACACCTCTCTTTTGAAGAATAATCTAATTACAGAGGGTGTCCACTTTTCATGGGTAGGTCCGGCATATAACGGTCAGGCACACGCTCATGGCGGTGCAGGAGGCAACGCCCCTGAAATACATGACTGCTCAATCCGATCGTTCACCCGTTTTTGCTATATAAATGCATAAATCAAAAAAGCGCCAAAAGCCGATGCAATGACGCCACCAACACGTCCCATTGTTTTTACTTGCGATAATGCCCAAGCCATTAGCCGGCTAAAATTATTGCGCCCTATTACAGCGAAAGTTAAAGCTGCAAGTATTGATAACCAGCCAATAATTTCAATTGCAAAGGGATATTTAGACGCATCTGATTGATATATGAGGAATGAACCAAGTAACAGCCTTATTGCAACAGCAAATATGTGCAACTCGATCTTGTCGGAATGTTTTCGTAAAAAACCGAATACTATTTCCGGATTAACTAAGATAACCAGTCCGGCCGAACAAGTGAGAGTGCCAAAGATAATAATGAATAGAATCATGACCTGAATCCTTCATCAACAATATAGATTACATTGCTTAATAGCCTTCTTGTAATACTTCTCATTTAAATACTATATTTTATTTTGTGACTTTAAAATCGCTTTTGTTTAATGATTCCTTCCAAATTTTATTCCCAGTTTCCGCATACGATGTCGTAGGGTTCCCGGATTAATACCCAGAAGTTCGGCAGCCCCTTTGTCACCTTCTACTCTGCCATTTGTTACCTTTAACACCCGGCGAATATGATCGGTGGTCACTTGGTCAAGATTGTATGACTCATTACTTGCCACGAATGAAACTGCATTCTCCTTTGATTCTTCTTGAGGTCCCAACTCAGCAAAGGAAAGAGGACCTTCTCTGTTAAGAATAATGGCCCGCTCCACTATGTTTTCGAGTTCTCGTACATTTCCGGGCCACTTATGGGCTAACAATTGATCGTACGCCTCCGGGGCAAGAGTGGGAATGGCAGCCAGTTTTAAATCACGTGATTTTTTTTCTATAAAATGCTGGACCAGGCCAGGGATGTCTCCAGTTCTTTCTTTGAGAGTTGGAATGACAATGGGGAAGACCTGGAGCCTGAAGTAGAGGTCCTCTCTGAATTTTCCTTCCTGGATCATGGCTTTCAGGTCGCGGTGGGTTGCAGCGATAACCCTGATGTCAATCTTGATCGGCTCTATACCACCTATGCGTTCGATTTCTTTTTCCTGCAACACTCGTAATAATCTTACCTGGGCCTCCAGTGATAGTTCACCAATCTCGTCAAGGAATATGGTTCCCTGATGGGCCCGTTCAAAACGTCCTCGTTTTCGGCTGATGGCACCGGTGAACGCCCCTTTTTCATGACCGAACAGTTCACTGTCCATCAAAGTCTCCGGAATAGCGCCGCAGTTTACCTTGATGAAAGGGCCTTCCAGCCTTGGTGAGGCATTATGGATTGCTCCGGCAATGATTTCTTTGCCAACTCCTGTTTCTCCAAGTAACAGAACAGGGCTGGCAAGAGGTGCTACGCGCCGGACCTTTTGCATAACTTCTTTAAGACCAAAATCGGCTCCGACAATTTCATCGCCGCTCATTCTTTGCAGTTCTTCGTGCAGGTATCGGTTGTCATCGGCTAAGAGGTCCTTCAGCTTCAGCAGTTCTCCATAGCGGCGGCTGTTGGACAGGGCAATAAAGAAGGGCTGCTTCAACTGTTTCAGCAATCTCAGGTGTTCATCATTGAATTTGTCCCAGCCATGGGACCAAAGGGCTACCGAGCCGATCCAGAGTCCCTCCACAATCAAACGGACAACAATGAGGGAAGATTTGTCTTTGCCCATGGCTTGCAGGATCGGTTTGGCAATAGGATGCTCTTCCGCCCGGTTTTCGATAAAATCATCCAACTGGGTCGAGTCCTCCAGTAAAGCCCGCACTTCCGGAGGATACGCAACCTGAAGGTTCACAAGGTGTCCTGCCACACTATCGGCATAAGTATTGAGAGTGATGGCTCCTTTGTTCGAGTCAAAGTAGAGAAGGGCAGCCTCCTCTGCCGGTATATAGTCCTGGAGGAATAACAAGCTTTGCCAGAGGGCAGTTTCAATATTGAGACTGCCGCATATTCGCATTGTGGCCTCCCAGAAAAAATCCCTGTCGTACAGTTTAAGCTCACTGCGGTGTTTGAGAGTATAGGACAGTGCAACAGTGAATGGATCTTTTAGTAATGAAATTAAGCGGGCATGTTCATCGGTGAATTTTTGTTTTCCTTCAGTAATGCAGACCAAATGACCGACAATCTGCTCTTCCGACTTGAGCAGCATTACCATCAGGGAAGTGCATGGAACCTTGTGATAGTTGAGCATTTCCCTGCTTATTGCAGAGTCTTCCGGCGTATCAAACATGAATACACCATATGATTCCTTCATATCTGAATGAGCGCAACTCAATGCTTCTTCCGAAAGAGGTGTCAGTTTGTCTAATGCACTGCACTCTGATGCGGTGGCGGTGGCTATAGTGCGCATGGCGAAAAGTTTTTCGTCAAAACATTGTAAAAACAATCGGTCAAATGGGAGGGATTTTTGTAGATAGTGTAGACAGGATTGCAGTGCTTTCTCTATTTCCAGGCTGCTACATATTCGCAAGGCAGCCTCACGAAAAAAATCATTTTCATCAATATGCATTTCATGTTCCTCCAGATTAATTATCCGTCGTATTTGTCAGTTTGGCATGATTCTGTGAAATTTGACAGAAAAATCTGTCGTATTTCGCAGGGATTGAACCAGTGAATTATTCCTTATCTGTGTCCTTATGTGTAACTCCTTGAAAAGATTGAAAATTAATTTTCTGTCCTTCTCTGGCACGTATGTTGCGATATAGATCTATAGAAACTACTTAAAGCAAATGAAACTCCTTTGGAGATACTTTATGAAATGGATGGAATGTATCAAAATTCAGACGTCAAGGTTGGATGTTGGCACAAAGTTACTGGACTTTGTTGATGAGTGTAAAAAATGCCATGGATTGCTGGCAGCAAAAGTATATAACCATGCAACGGTGTCTGATTGCTCTTTTTACCTATTTTGGAATACGGAAACGGCCAAATTACAAGGAAGCAGTATTGGTATTCAACTGTGCAATACCTTAAAAAAATATGGATTGGTTGACCACTCGGTATGGTTGGAGCATGATAATAATGAAGAGTAGACATCTTTATTTCCACTTGACGCATAAATCATATGAGAGGTTTTCCTGCACCCTTTTTTTGCGGCCAATTGCTCCTTTTATTCGGGACTAACCAGGTGACTGTATGAATATAAAAGAAAAAGTAAAAACGAATGGCCGGGTACTTTTCCGCCTTTCCATCTGCGGTGCAATCCTCCTCTTTGGAATTCTCGCTCTGTTTGCCTTAAAGGGCATGAAAAAGCCGCCCGCCGAAGTAGAGGTTAAGGTGCATAGCCTCCGGGTTGAAACTCGTGCTGTACAACCTGAAAACGTCGAGGTGAAAATCGGTGGTTTTGGGCAAGAACGAAAATTGAACCAGTAACGAGCTATGATGACTTTATAAGCAATACCATCTCGGCACGAGTCAAAGTCGTCTGGAATTTTCATCTTAAAAAACTCAACGCAACCCAAATACAGTTGAGTACTGAAACCAGAGTATTGTGTATTAGCCCAATTACCAGGATGACTTTTGGTTTGTACTGGCTCATTATAAAACCCTTTAGTGGTGCTACTCGAAAGAAAATGCTTCACATTATCAAACAAGACTCAGAGGCCAATGAGCATAGAGAGGAAATTTGATGACTCAACGAATCTTGCCAGTAACAAAATCGATCTCATTGACTTTTGCTCTTGTTTGTATGTTTTCAATAACAGTCTGCTCATCTTCAGTTATGGGGGGGGAAGTCTCGAACGAAACTGACCAGGCTATGGTTGATGAACCAGCCCCGGAATTGATTGCTAAGAAAAAACAACAGCGTTGGGCAGCATTCCCAATCATTGCCAGCAGTCCGGAAACTGGTCTCATGCTGGGCGGCATGCTTTTTCATTTTCTGCCCACCGACGAACCGGATCAAGAGGCCTCGACAATTGACCTCCTGGCGTTTGGAACTGCTGAGGGACAATATGGTTTTTCCCTTACTCCAAATATCTTTTTAGGTGAGAGGGATTACAAAATCACCACTTCTTTCTATGCCAATTACTGGCAAGCAAATTATTACCAGATTGGCAAAGATTCCCCCGAGGATCATGAGGAATATGACTCAACGAGTTATGGTGCCGTTCTCATACTTGAACGACGTTTGTTTGATTCGTTCATTGTGGACTTGTTAGCCCATTATGAGTCCAGTGATATGGACATTGAGCAGGGCGGTATGCTGTCCACCGGTAATATCATTGGAGCGGAAGATGGCGAATATGTCGGTGTTGGTCTTGCTCTGGGATATGACACACGGGACAATACCAATGGCCCTTCAAAAGGGATTCTGGCCAAATACGAAAACATCATTTATGACCAGGATATTGGCAGTGATCTTGATTTTCAAATTCAAACTTTGAATCTCCGATACTACACTCCATCGTCCTTCATGAAGGACTCGGTATTCGCATTGGCAGCGCAGGTGAAGAGTAGTCATGGCGATGTGCCTTTTCAGTACCTGCCCACACCGGACGGCACATATATTCTGAGAGGGATAGAACATGGTCGTTATAAGGATATGGATATGGTGGCGCTGCAAACAGAATATAGATTCCCCTTAAAATGGAAATTCTCAGGCACGGTATTTGCCGAATTTGCCCAGGTTGCCAACGATTTCAGCGATATGGAGCTTGATGAAACTAAAACAAGCATCGGCTTTGGTATACGCTATGCGCTCAATCCGGAGCAGCGATTTAATGTCCGGGGTGATATAGCCTGGGTGGATGATGGCATTGGGATGATTATTAACGTCAGGGAAGCGTTTTAAAGCTACTTGGCAACCATGTTTTGAAACGTATGGTGTAGATAATGATAAAAAAAGCCCTCACACTTCTCATACTTAGCCAGTTAATTATTGGCTGTTCCTGGAAGGCCTATGATCCGGAAAATCCGGAAGAATATGATGCCTATTGGTCCGATGAAAAAAACAGGAAGCAAAGTATTCTCTATCCTTTATCCGAAGAGTTGAAAGAAGAGGAACTTGAAAGAATATATGGGGATGAGTGGTATAAGAGGAATTGATCAATGTCAACTCAAGTCCGTCTTTTCACCTCTCTTTGAAAGAATAACCTAATTACAGAGGGTGTCCACTTTTCATGGGTAGGTCCGAAACATAACGGTTTACATCGCCAGTCCGTCCAGTTGGTAACAATTAACAACGCCACGCTGCTCCGGCTCTAGTGTATGTGTTTGTTAACAGTTCTTTTATAGTTCCGCTGGTTACTCGTAGTGTGTCCACATGCGAATAACTTTTACCATTTTTTCCTTAGTAAGGACTTGGTATACCAATCTATGCTGTATGTTGATCCTCCGTGAGTACGCTCTACTCAGGTCTCCAATAAGTTTTTCGTATGAGGGCGAATTCTGGAAAGGATTTTCTTTGATAACTTTGAGTAGTTTTTCCACCTTTGATTTTAGTCCAGCTCGTTTGATCTTTTTTGCATCTTTTTGAGCTATTTTAGTGAAAACTATTTTCCAACTCACCAATCTAGCTCCTCAGCACAATCCTCCACCGGAGTTTCCAGTCCTTCTTTTATGGACTCTCTCATGCCAGGAATTGAAGTAAGATAAAGAGTCTCTTGGATTGCTTCCCAATCGTCTTCGGACACCAACACGGCACTTGCCCTTTTGCCTTTAATTGTCACTGGCTTATGGTCAGTGGCGACTTCGTCCACTAAGCCATAAAGTTTTGATCTTGCCTCTGAAACTGTAAATGTTGCCATGGTATTACCTCCACTTTTATCGTACGCTATTCCGTACGCTTTCACAAGGAGGATTTATGATTTTTTTCTGTTAACGTTTGAGTTTACCAGTCGGCCTCTGACTTTCCGCGAATAGCACCACGCGCCCTTCCAGGTCTTGGTGTAGCGACTGCGGAATGTGTCAATGAAAATGAGACACGTCTGTTAATAAATTAGACTCGCGCAA
>CAYUCH010000184.1:0-6554 GCA_964443295.1 uncultured Desulfobulbia bacterium
TGGTGAGAACCGGCAGCATTTTCCGATTCTGGCGGCAGGTTTCTTTGAAGCCTTCGGTGGGATTGATAAGAAGTTGGTTATTGTCCGTCAGATATTCAAAGAGTCTTTTTACCGGCCTGAGTTTCAAAGCCTTGGTTTCCATGGCTGTGTTTTTATCTGCCATTATTTCTTCCTGAAAGTGCTTGATGATATCCTTTGTCACCTTGCGAAGATCAGTTATTTTCTCAGTAGCCAGATAGTCTTTGAAGTTATTCAGGTGCCGGCGATAGTTTTCCACCGTTGCATCTGCATAGCCCAGGGCTTTCAAGTGGTTCTGATATTCTGTGATTATTGTTGCTGCTTCCATGCCCCTCCCCCCTGGGGGTGTTTCTCTCCGGATTTCCACCAAGTAGTTTGTTTTTCTCTTTAATAGCAAGGGTTTTGGCGTGATTTGAACAACCACCAAGTACCCTCCAAGTTGCTTATTTCACCTCTAGGTAAGCGAGGAACGAGACTCCGGGTCTTGCGCTGCAAGGCGTTTGATCTCTTCGACCGGTGTCAGGTTGAGATAGCATTTTTCCGTTTCCTCGGCCTGGCCCTGGTAATTAAGGACATACGAGTATTCCTTCCCTTTGGAGCCGATCCGGGCTGTGAGATATTCCAGGTCTTCAAGTTGGCGGATATGGGTTTTGATCTGCCAGTCTGTCCAGCCGGTATTTTCCCGGATCATTCGGCGGGTGAAGAAGATTTCTTCTAAAGAGATATCCTGTTTTTCAGACATGTCTTTGACCATATTAAAGATCATGGAAAGAAGCGTCCGGGAAGGTTTGGCAAGTTCATCCATGGATTGGCCCAGAACTTCGTTGGCCAACTGGTTGGCAGTCTCGATATCCTTTAAAGTGACCTCGATATATTCAACCGGCTCTCCTTCAACTTCCACAGTTTTCACTTCTCGTTGATATTGATGCAGGAAGGCAATGGCCCTGATCAACCCGAGATATTTCTTGTGATCCCGTCGGGATCTTAGAGAGTTGTTCGGGTAAGAGAGATAGTTACTGTACGGATTCACCACGGCCAAGGGTTTCAGCATCCGTTGGGCGGCATGGTGTTTTCTAGTAATAACGTCTTGTTTTTTGTTTCTGATTAACCCTTCCAAGGTTTCGGCCTCCCGTTGCATTTTATGGATTGCCTGGGTCATTTCCGCAGATTCATCGATGGTCAAGAAGATAAAACGGCTGGCTGTTTCCTGATCCACATCCGTTGCCGTGGTGGTGATCATCACCGAGACCGGCCCGTTGACAGTGTATTCCTCGGTCCTCATTTTGCCGGTGGAGGGATCTTTGCCGGTTGCTGCCACGGTGATCTTTTTAGCGGACTGGATATTTCGTATCGAGTAAGCAGCCCCGCCCATGCCTTCCGCTTCTTCGATGGCCAGGATCTTATTGACCAGAGAGTCTTCATCTTTATAGAAAAGGGCCTGGTCCGTAACTCTGGTGTATTTGATGAAGTCTTCGTCAGGGATCAGGCTTAAAATGGCATCTTGTAAAGTTGATTTTCCTGCCGCAGATCGAGACTGAATAAGGACTGATAAAGGGTCCGCAAGTTTCCGAGAAGTTGCCGCCAGATACCCCACCAGCTTGTTGACCTCTTCGCCGGTAACCCCCATGGTCTCGAAGTCGGTGAGAAGTTCGGTGAACATATCCGGGCAGTTCAGGAAAGAACGGGCGATTTTTTCATCCGCCTTGCTGATCTCAACGGTTGCTTCTTCTTGCGCTGCCGGTCGCCAGTCTTCCACCAGAAAGAGGATTTTACCCAAGTCTTCCTTGACCAGTTCTTCGGGTTCTTCCAAGAGATTTGCGCAGAGTTTAGCGAACCATGTCCGGGATCTCGTTGAATAGAGATCGATGGTTGTCAGTTCAAAGGGTTTTTTAGGGTTGCTAATATCTTTGGCAACTTTGATGGTTACCTTGAGTTGGGTGTCTCCTCGCTGGATACCTTTTATCTGATATTGTCGAAGGCCATAGCCCACCGTAAAGCCGTGATCATCTTCTTGGAAAAGGGTTTGTGTTCTTTTTTCCAGCTTCTCGGATTGTTCCACGGAAGATGGATTTGCCTCTTTCAGGAGGTTTTCGAACTCCTCAGGCGTATGCCTTTTAAAATAGATATTGATGTCTTTCTCAGGCAGGAGGACGATATGGGCAATGATATTTTTTTCTTTTAAAAGAGAGGCTGTTTTTTCTGCCCCTTCTTTCCCGGCCTCATCAGCGTCGAAGATGATATAGATTTCTTTTACTGCGCTGTTAAAGAGAAAAAGATGATCTTCGGTTAAGCCGTTGACACCATACGCCGGGATCACATTTTTAAAGCCCTGGTCATAGAGGGTAAGGGCATCGATGATTGATTCTGTGAGAAGAATGGAAGAAGATCGCTTTGCAGAACTGCGGGCCGGATTGATCAGACCTCGATGTGGGCCGGGAAGATAAAGGTGGGTGAGTTCGGATTTTTCATCGACATTTCTGCCGTAAAGACTGACCACAGCGCCGTCATTGTCATAGAGCGGAAAGACCACGGAGTTGTAAAAAACTTCATTGCCTTTCTTATTCAAGAGACCAAGCTTTTTAAGGGTTTTAATTACCTGGTCATCATCAGGCAAGATGTCACGCAATGAACCATTTACAAAGCCAACTCCGAAGTCCTTCATGCTGGCAAGGTCATTGACACCTCGTTCCTTCAGATATTCCAGGCCCCGGTTATCTTCCGTAAAAGTATGTTGGTAATAGTTCACTACCCGGGCCAGGAGTTTTTGATCCTTTATCCTGCGTTCCGCTGGACAAGCAGAGGGTTCTATCTTTTTTTCTTTAACTGCTTTCTTTGCGGTGGTCGAAGCCTGACTGGAAAGGATTTGCACGGCTTCTTTAAATTCAACCTTATCGTGCAACTCAACGAAGCGGATAACATCACCGCCCGCATCACAGCCAAAGCAGTTCCATAGATTATCTTGGGGGTTAACGGTAAGTGAAGGCGAGGTGTCTTTGTGAAAAGGACAATGGCCTCGATAGTTCAGACCCACTTTCTTGAGATCGATGCCGCAAGATTTCATGAACGGCACCAAGTCAACGGTTTGCTTGATATTGTCGATGTGTTCTTTTTCTACCATCTCTTCTCCTTCCAAAAAATCACCCTTGCCAAAAACCTGTCAAGAAAAAAAAGCCTCGAAACAAGAAAATTCTTACATGCAACTTTATTACGATTATCGTAATTAATTGTCAAGCGAAAACTCATTTTTCAAAAACCCGTGGTATGTTTGCAACCATGAAAAAAGAACCGACTATTGAAAATTTTGGAAAGAGACTGGCAACCTTGAGAAAGGCCAAGGGACTGACTCAAAAAGTATTAGGAGAAATGGTTGGCGTGTCGAACCGGGTCATTGCCTACTATGAAAAAGAAACAAAGTATCCGCCTGCCCACCTGATCTCACCTTTAGCAAAAGCATTATCAACCACTATAGAAGAACTTCTTGGAGTGAAAGGGGAAACCCTGGATTTCGACACCAGCAATGCTGCACTCTGGCGAAAGCTGAAAATAGTAGAAAAACTTCCCAAAAAGGACCAGAAAGCTGTCCTTCATTACATTGAAATGATCGCTAAAAACAGAGAGGTTGTTTAAATGATTACAGTACCTACTGTATTAATTTTAGGTGCAGGGGCAAGTGCACCGTATGGCTACCCCCTAGGAGGAGCTTTAGTAGCTAATATCTGCGATAATCTATCCGATAAAGATTCAAACCGATTTAAAATAATACAAGATCAAGGATTTGGCTGGAGAGAAATCGAAGAATTCAGGGAGGCGTTATTCTATTCCGGAAAAAATTCGGTGGATGGTTTTCTGGAACACAGGCAAGAATTTATTGAAATAGGAAAAAGAGCGATTGCCCAGGAATTAATAAAATATGAGGACCCATCGCAGTTATTTAAAAAAGGAGACTGGTACAAGTACCTTTACAATCTTTTAAATACGACATTTGAAGAGTTTGGGGAAAATAAATTAAGCATAGTAACTTTCAATTACGATCGTTCTCTAGAGTACTATCTGTTTACGTCTTTAAAAAATTCATATGGCAAATCTGAAGATGAATGTGCAACCAAAATGAATAGTATCCCGATAATACATGTCCATGGGCAGATTGGACCACTACCATGGCAAGATGATGCAGGCCGTGAATACAATAATTCACTTCCAAGATATAAAGACATACAAATTTCTTCAGAAAGGATACGCATAATCCATGAAGATGTTGATATTGAATCAGACCCTGAATTCAAAAAAGCAAGAAAGGTACTGGAGGAATCAAAGAGAATCTACTTCATAGGGTTTGGTTACCACAAAGAAAATGTCAACCGGTTGAGAATACCACCGCACAAAGTAATGAAAGGAACATGTTATGAATTAGAAGAGGCAGAACAAGTTATTGTTAAAAAAATGTTTGATCCCAAAATGCATAAATTTTCGCTGGCATACCCGCTGACCGATGCACTTGGATTTCTCCGAAGTGAAATTGTATTGGACTAATCACCAACTAGATTAAAAAATCAATTGAGGTTTAAGACGTAGGATTAGGATGTGGAGGGTCTTTGTCTGCCGGTTCCAGCCGCTACGCGTCTTCCACTGCGGCATCCTTCAGCCCAACTTCATCAGATAGAAGAAACTGCATCGGTACTGTGGTTGTCACACTTTGTGCAGGCTATGTCCGGCGGGCTTCGCCATCAGATGCCGGGGCGTTGCCCGCATAAAATGAAATTATGTTTAATACAGGTCAAGCAAGGTACGGCTAAAGCCACTCTGTATTAAAACATAATTGATTTTATGCTACATACCTGCACAAAATCCGCCAACCACTTATGATTTAACCACCCGCCCGCCAACCCGTCCGCCCTCTAGGGCTCCCCAATATAAAAGGCGATTGAAGATAAAATCTTCGACCGCCTTAATAAATTCAGCACGTCATTGATGGGGTTCGCAACTCGGCCCATCCTACTGGTCTATATTTTTGTATTAGTCTTTGGTTCTGGAGCAACAATTTTAATCAGTTTTTTCAATATTCTGTTTATTTTATCAACAGAGCCAGCACTTTTCTCAGAAAGACCATACTTTACTGATCGAATCTTCCAGCCGGTATCAATATTACAGAAAGATATTGTAACGTAACCTTCTCCTTCGTTCTGAAAAATGACTCGATAAACAATCGAATGAACCTGGGGATATTTTTCCCAATAAGGAATTGAACCTCCTTGAAATGTAACACTTACTATATCTACCTTTTTTTTATTTATTTCTTTACTGACTATCAAGCCCAACTCACTTTTGACAATTTTCAATGCTTTTGAAATCCCTTCTCGGTCTGACTTAATTTCATCAGTTGTGTAATAATTGGGTAGTTTAAAAAGGCTAGAAGCTTTATCAAAATCATCGGATTGCATCGCCAAGAAAAAATGCGAGGATAACGTGACCGCTAGTTGATCAAAAGGCTCTTGCGCTTTTGCCACAGAAGGATAACAAGCAAATACGAGGATAAAAAGAAAGATTGTTTTTATCGCTTCTTTATACCAAAATTCAAATATAGTCATTCTGGTAACTCACCAGTAATTTTAAATTTTATAATATTTAAAGGCTTCTCAAAATCACGAGGCATTAACATGATATTTGGTACATTTTTTTTGTTATGCTTTATTACAAACCCTTTTGCACCGAAGTATCTATCTTGACACACCTCTGTTATTTCTGAAAAATATAATACTATTTTCTTTAGAGAACTTATTACGACAAAATCATCATATATTGAAAATCGAACTATCGGTTTTTTCAACCCATCGATTGCCCCAGAGCACCAAGAGGTATATAATTCTTCCCTTTCTTTTTCAATATCAAGTCGTGAAGCACTTCTTAAAAAGAAAAAAACAAAAAGCATTACGACTAGTAAAAACAATAAGTATGGGAGAATTATTAGTATATTTTCAATCATCATTCATTATTGTTCATTCTATTCACAATCGGACTCAGTCAACCATTTCCACCATTCTTCTAAAGTTAAAGATAGTTGATCAAGTAAATTAATTTGCCACACTATATCGGAATACTCGAGCATAGAATGAACTTCGAAGGGTAGTGGTCCAACACTAGCAGCAACACCAAAATTCAGTCCTTGATTACCATTAGGCATTAAAATCACTTCGCCAGTCCCTTCAATAATTTTAGGTCCAAAAGATCCGCCTATGGACACACTAGACCCCGTTAACTCATTAACAGTAGGTGCATTGGTAGCCTGTAGCTGGAAAGCGCCGCCAGCTTCGACACCACCAAGGGAACCTCCACCGCTGTGTCTTATCTTGGCAACATTTAACTTTGAATCGATAACCCATGTATGACCGCCAGTAGCACCACCTCCTGCTCCAGCAGTAAATGAACGATCAACTCCAAGAGTCATGAGCCCCCATGGATCAGTTTTATTAATGGGATTATTTTTGACAAAGACCCGGTTGCACTTTTCCGAGCTATAGTTGTTTTCGACGCAATAACGG
>CAYUCH010000185.1:0-6542 GCA_964443295.1 uncultured Desulfobulbia bacterium
AAGAACGTCGCTTAAATGAATTTTTCTGAAACACCAGATTTGACTATAACTCCGACCATAGTCAGCTCAACAAATTCAGATCCATCCTTACTTTTACTCAGCAGATAAAATTGCTGGTGTACATCCTCCATCATTTTTATCAATCAGCAATGAATTTTCAAAAAACCAAAATAATACTCTGGCTAATATCTTTTATTCTTATAGGTTCACCAGCATTGGCTGATATGAGTAACGAGGAGCCTTTGCAAATGGAAATGTTATTTGACATGTCTTTGAAAGAGTTGATGAAGATAGAAGTTGAGATCTCCTCGAAAACAAAGGAAACATTTGCGGATGCTCCTGCTTCGGTTACCGTATTCACCCGTCAAGACTTTAAACAGATGGGTATTTCCAATCTGGAAGAATTACTCAATTATGTGGCTGGCTTCCAGGTTCTTAAAGATGTATCGGCATCAGGGCAACATACTTATGCTTCAGCACGTGGTTCAGTATTTTTAGGGGCGGATGTATTGTTTATGCTAAACGGTGTGCGCCTCAATGATTATCATACTAACAGTAATTACTTACAACGTTTAATCTCCTTGGGTAATGTTGAACGAATAGAGGTCATGCGTGGTCCCGGTTCAGCCCTATACGGTTCAAATGCCTATGCTGGTGCCGTAAATATTATTACCTCCACAGAATTTAATGATCTTACTTTGGAACTCGGTGAAAATGATGCCCGTCAGCTGACAACCAACATTAGTTTTGGCGATGATGACAAAGGCCTTGCGGTTTTTTTAAATACTTTTACAGATGAGGGTGAAGACTATAATAATGTTTTTGATCGTACCACGCCAAATAACTTAAACGATACGAGTGATGGACGTGACGGCTATGATGTAATGTTAACGGGCTATTATAATGATTTAAAGGTGTTGTTGAGACAAACAAAACGTGACTTTGATGATTATTACATGTTTGGCCGAGGCTTAAATGATAGCCGTCTGGGTGAAGAAATCGAAACCCTTCTAATCGATGCAAGTTATGAATTTAAATTCACTGACGATTTAACCAGTAAATATAGAGTATCCTATCAAGAATTGGAATGGGATGCCGTTGGATTATTTGCACGTCAAAATGCAGCTTCTCCCTTTAATCAAGATCATTATTTACTTGGCCCGTCATTTGAGCACGAGATGCTTAATTTTGCTGTTGATTTTACTTGGCAAGTGAATAATGCACATACCCTCTCACTGGCACTGAGTTATGAGCTGGCAGAGTCGCCGGTGGCTTTAAATCAATCAAACTATGATATTTTTAATGGCAATGTCTTTTTAGGCTCTGTTAATGAACTTAGCAATAACCGATTTGTTTTAGATGAAGAAGCGGAAATATTTGGATTATTATTGGAAGATCAGTGGATTATTAATGAACAACTGACAGCCACAATAGGGATGCGATATGATGATGCAAATCTTACCGATGATGCCTCTATAAGCCCGAGAGTCGCTTTGGTTTATAATGCATGGGATGAAGACAGAATAAAATTTATGTATGGTGAAGCATTTTTAGCTCCTGCATTAACTAATCTATACTCAGATAATGCTACCGTTAAGGGAAATCCGGATTTGCAGTCCACCACGATTAAAACCATTGAGATGGCTTATATACATCGCCAGGATAACTTGAGAGCAGTTGCAACCATTTTCCATAATCAAGCAGACGATCCTTTTACTACAGTACAAGTTCCGGGAGAAACACGAGTTCAGCGTATTAATGCCGGCGAACAAAAAACAGATGGTTTAGAGTTAGAGGCTATTTTCAATTTTACCGACAAATGGAGTATAGCGGCAACGTATACACATTTAGTAAATAATGAGACTACATTTGACGTTAATCCTGGCGCACCAAGACCTGAAGATTTTATACCGAATGATTATGCATCGTTAGCCGTTAATTATGAAATCAACAAGTGGCATTGGAATATTAACGGCTTTTTCCGCGATGAAGTTGATGTTTTACCTGAACAGGATGAGATTATTGTGTTCAATACCAAATTAAATTATCAAATTTCAGATCAGTTAAGTATATATGGGCTGGTCAAAAATCTATTTGATGAAGATTATAATCAAGCAGCATTAGGTAGTGGACTAGGTACCAATGCTAATGGTCAAATTGAACGGGAAATCCCCATGCGAAGTCGTTGGATTTATTTAGGGGTAGATTATAAATTTGATTTGTAATTGGCAAAAGTGGGGACGCCCTGCTGACAATTGTACTAGCCCCAACAAAAACAACGCATTGCTCCAATTTCCATCGCCCGCGACTTCCTAAGCACACGGGAGATCTCCCAGGATGAACACACGTCTTTCTGTACGTGAGCGCCGAAATCTTCCCCTCTGTAGGGTTTTTCCCTTACAAAAAAATATGCTTTTCCCCTGCTTACAATAGCCAACAAAAAAATTACTGTGCTTGATACAATGATTTTGGGTCATGGAGTGCTGGTGGTGCCCATTGCAACCATTGTCCGACCCACCAAAGAAGGAGTTATCATGAGTAATTACAGATTGTTAGCTATGGTTTTATTGTCGGCAATATTTATTATTACAGGGTGCGGAGGAGGATCAGGCACATCCGGGAGTATTGAAAGAGGGGCTGATACCGTCCTTGTAAACGGTCAATTCTATACAGTTGATAAAGAAAAGAGCCTGGCCGAAGCTATTGCCATTAAAGACGGCACTATTGCATATGTGGGATCAATGGAAGGTATCAACCCGTACAGAGGCGAAAAGACAGAAGTTATTGATCTTGAGGGGAAATTTGCGATGCCTTCTTTTGTGGATAGTCATTTGCATCCACTAACAAACTCTTACGCGGCTCTGTTCCAAGTGGCTTTATTTGATCTCCAAAGCTCTGATGAATACCTTGTGGCCATCAAAGAGTTTGCTGATAAAAATCCAGGTGATCATTGGATTGTAGGCGCAGGTTTTGACTCATTTGCTTTTGACCAACAAGGGCCAAGAAAAGAAGTTCTGGATGCAATTCTTCCCAATAGAGCCATCGCCATTGTTGATCGGGATATTCATTCCATGTTGGTAAACTCCAAAGCGTTAGAACTAATGGGTATTACAAGAGACACACCCGATCCTGATGGTGGCTCGATCAAAAGAGATGCAAATGGCGATGCAACAGGACTGTTGGTAGATGACTCTGCCATGAACCTTGCCAGGGATTTTTTCCCCATGGCCACAAAAGAGCAATATAAAACATCCCTATTATGGATGCAGGAATGGCTCAACCGTGAAGGCATCACTACGGCCCACGATGCATGGGTTGAGTTTGATCCTAATTACTATCAAGCCTTTGATGAACTTGCCAAAGAGGGCAAGTTAACCGTACGTTACCGAGGTTCATGGTTTATTGATCCAAACGAAGATTATGTAGATCAGATTGACTATGGACTTGAACTCTCTGAACAGTTAACACACCCTCACTTTCAAGTGAAATCGTTCAAATTCCTCACAGATAATGTTCTTGAACAAGATAGCGCCTTATTGCTTGATGGCTTTGGAGGCCTCATCGGCGTGAGAAACTGGCAGCAGGCTGATATGGTTAGCGCCTACTCTAAAGTAGATAAAGCAGGACACCAGATCCATGTACATGTTGTTGGTGATGGAGGAGCACGAGTAACCTTAGATGCCCTTGAAGAAGCACAGATGCAAAACGGTAACAGGGATTCAAGACACTCTTTGGTACATATTGAAGTGGCAGCACCCATAGATATATACAGGATGGGCGAGCTTGGTCTCAGTGCACATCTAACCACAATCGGTTTAGAAACAGAGCCGGAGTTTTTCGAAGATTCAACATCTAAATTCCATCCGGTTAAAAGCCTTATAGATGCTGGTGCCAATGTAACAATTGTCAGCGATTATGCGACTTCAGATCCCGACCTGATGGCAAATATATTCGGAGCGATACAAAGAGATAATTCAGAGGCTGCCGGCCTTGAAGAGATGTTAAGGGCTGCGACGATTAATGGTGCCCATGCCAATTTTCTTGAGGATGAAGTAGGTTCTATTGAAATAGGCAAAAAAGCCGATATTGTTGTGCTAAGTGAAAACCCTTTTGAGATCGATACAGAAGATATTCCTGATGTAGAGGTCGAGATGACTTTCTTTGAGGGCAAGCGTGTGCATTGAGGATTAAAAAAATAGCCTGGGAAATTGTTTAGATATTTTTTAACGGTCACCTTGTTGTTCTGAGGTGGCCGTTTTTTTCCGTTATAAATTAAATTTCACTTCGCCTTAAATGGTTAATGGCGTGGCGTAACAGATCCCGATTACTTTTCAGGTTAAGCTTTGTTTTGATTCGGGCAATGTAACTTTCAATGGTCTTGGGGCTTAAAAAAAGTTTCTCGGCAATCTCACTAAAAGAATAACCTTGACCAACAAAGAGATACACCTCCAATTCTCGTTTGCTTAAGCTTTCAAATGAATCAGACTCGGGCTCTTGGTCTTTGTGGGACCAGGAGTTAATCATGGTTTCAGTAATCCGTTTACTGACAAATGTTTTTCCGGCCAAGATTTCTTCAATACCATCAATGAGGATGTCCATGACCTCTTGTTTGGTGACATACCCCTGTGCGCCGGCCTGCAGAGCTCGTTGTACATGGCTTGGATCTTCATGCATTGAAAAAACCAAGACAGGGATCTCCAGCTCTTTGATATCTGGAATAATAGTAATGCCGTCTTCATCACCAAGGGATAAGTCGAGGATGACTGCCTCAGGCCTACTGGCTTTTATGCCCTTTAGGCCATTTTGGCAGTCTTCCGCCTCCCCACAGATTTCATAGTCAAATTCTGTGAGCATTTCACGAAGCCCTTTACGGACAACTTGATGGTCTTCAATAATAAAAATCTTCGGCTTTTTTGTTCTTGTCATAAGCAGTTATCCGTTTTCCTGTAAAGTTCAGCTGATGTCTACTGGCAGTGAACACGAAACAGTGGTGCCACCACCCTCGGATGTTTCAATATTAAAGGTTCCATTAATAATGTCTGCCCGGTACTTCATTATCTGCAAACCCATTGATTTTTGCTTACCTGTTGGTTCTGTAAAACCTATGCCATTATCCTCAACCGAGACTTTGACTTCATTCTCCTCCCTGATCAACCTGACTATAATTTTGCTGGCTTTAGCGTGTTTTGCAGCATTATTCATGGCCTCTTGGCTGATCTTGTAGAGTTGTAAAGCGGATATGGGATCGGTTACCAGCGCGTTTTGACCACATTCAAAAGAGCAGGAGGTACCAAAAAGTTTCTCAGTTTTTGCGGCCAACTCTTGCAACGAGGTGGCAAGGGATTCCGGTTCTAAAGAAAGTGGACTTAGACCACGTGAGAGGTTGTAGGCTGTTTCAAGGGAGTCCTTTAAGAGATTTGATATTTCACGCAAGGCCTTAAGCTCCAAAGGCTTTTGGGCTTGCAGTTTTTTTTCAGCTATACTGCAATGACATAAAATTCCAGTAAGCTGCTGGCAAAGGCCATCATGGATATCATGGCCGAATTTTCGTTGTTCTCTGTCGCTGACAAGCAAAATTTCTTTTTCAATGGCTAGCCGCAAACTGATCTCCCTTTCAAGGGAACTATTAATGTTTTGTAATTGTTTCGTGCGTGCCTCTACTTTCTGTTCGAGTTCTTTATTAGCCTGATCAAGAGCATCTGCAGCCTCTTTCCGCAAGCTAAGTTCATTCTGCAGAGACATTTTGGTAAACCAAGCTATGACAAGAAGAGCAATGGTAATGGCTGGCAATAAGATCTTCAGGAGATTTCTTCCATCCAAGGGGGCTTGCCAGGAGAGTCTACTGATAATTTCGTTTTTTCGATTTTTGATCTCCAGAAATGGTGCAATGGCCTGAGAATCTTCTGCAACAAACTGAAGCCCTTGAATTCGAGTAATTGATGAAATTAACGCTAATAGTTGTAGGTCAATGGCCTTAGTGAAAACTAAAACAGAACGGGCCTTGTCCGGTAGCTTCCCGGGCGGGATATCCTCAGGGGTAAAGGCGCATACGGTAACCATATGCGTGACATTTTCAATCATAAAGAAGTCTGTCACAGTTACCGGAGGTTTGAGATGTTTAGTCTGGGAGTTAATTGTTGGGGGCACAAACAAAGAGTCAATGAGTGAGTAAATATTATCACCGATATAATCCCCTGCTTTTTTTGTGGTAATTTGGCCACCAATAAAACCCACAGTGGTTTCGCCATCAATGGCAATCACAAAACTTGAGGTCATACCATGAACCTCAGACATATAATGGCCAATATTATTAGTAGCCCATGTCATGTTATTATTATCAACGATATTGGCAATTGCCTCATCCCACCAAGCAGAATTTATAATCTGGCGCTCCAGATTATTTTGAATAAGCTTCAATGATGCCCTGGCCATCTGTTCTTTGGCCTCATTATCCTTGCTGTCTAAGCTCGTGGTAACAATAAATACCAAGTGCGAATTCCAGACGATCCCGACCACCCATTCCATTTGATTCCGGCCACTGA
>CAYUCH010000186.1:0-6422 GCA_964443295.1 uncultured Desulfobulbia bacterium
ACGTCATTTATTTTTACAATTCTCCCTCAAACACCACTTTCGATCATAACTCATAAATTTGCATAGACACCTCCCAAAGAATGAGCAACAAGAAGGTAGGGCGATTTTATTTCTAATTTACATAAGAACTTATGCATTTCATTAACCACCACATTACCTGTTTGCTTTGTGGTGGCTTTGATTGAAGATCCAACACCACGCCGATTAAAAAGGATTACGCAGTGATTCTTGCCAACATTGGTGTAAACCTTTTCCCAGCTGTCGAATTTCATCCTGAAGCCATTTAGGAAAACAATACTTTGTTCACCAGTTCCAATTATTTTGTACTCAAAAGGGACATCGTTATTTCTTTGCACAAAGTACCCTTATTTTCCTACAGATAATACTCAAGCTGAGTGGTACGCCAGTAAATTTGTCGCGTCACTGTGTCGTCGAAGTTCTTCGCATTCACTTAATGCCCTTGTTTGGCTATTTCTAATGCTGTTGATATCCTTTGGGATTGAAAAACATCAAAGGTTAAGGAAGCTGTAGTTTTTGGCCAGAAGGTTTGAAAAACAGAAAAATCCCATTTTCTTAATTCTCTAGACATCAGGAAACGTCCAACACTTTACGGATCAGTTTGGCAATGTCCTTTCTTGCGAATGGCTTGAATGCGAAAGCATTAATGCCAAGTGTCTTGGCTTTTTTTTCGTTCATTTGAGTGCTGTAGCCAGTGCACAGGATAATTGGTATGTTCGGTCTGATACCACGGATTTCCTTCATTAGTTCATCACCAGATAGATTCGGCATTATCTGGTCGGTAATAATGAGGTCATAGTTGTCTGGTGAATTGGTGAATGTTTCTAAGGCCTTCTTGCTGTCTAGCATCAATTCAACGTTATAACCAAGGCTGGAAATCATCTTCAAACCCATCTCAGCAAACATTTCATCGTCATCCACAAAAAGAATCCGTTCTGTGCCTCTGGGAATTTCACTGACATGCTCCGTTTTTTCTGTAGCAAATTGATCTGTGACAGGAAAATAAAGATGGAAGGTTGCGCCTTTACCAACTTTACTTTCAACCGTGATCGTTCCTCCATAGCTTTCCATAATGCTGTATACAATTGATAGTCCCATCCCTGTTCCTTCACCAACCTTTTTTAGTGTAAAGAATGGATCAAAAATTCTGGATTTGGTTGCACTATCCATTCCTTGACCGTTGTCAATGAAGAGCAACTCGACATGTTTTCCTTCTGAGAGCCCTAATTCTGTTGCATGCTTTACATCAAAATGTATTTGACTCAGGTTAACCTCAATGGTTCCTTTTTCCTTCATTGCCCAGACAGCATTTGAGCAAAGGTTCATGATGATTTGTTGGAATTCAGTTGGATCGACGAGGGCATTACCGCAAGATGTGGCAATATTTGTTTTTATATTAACTGATGATGGGATAGAGGATTGAATCAATTTTAAAGACTCTTTGAGCAATAGGCAGGGGTTGAGCGGGCTTTTCTTTTGTTGAGACTGGTGGCTGAATGTCAGGATTTGTTTGACTAGATCCTTTACCCGGTAAGATGCTTTCATCACATTATCGAGTTGAGCCATGGCAAAACTGTCCTGGAGGACTTCATCACGAGCCATATCGGTACATCCCATGATTATTCCAAGGAGGTTGTTAAATTCATGGGCAATACCGCCTGCAAGGGTTCCAATTGCTTGCATTTTTTGAGATTGTTTTAGTTGCTCATCTAATTGTTTACTTTCAGTTATAACTTGTGCCGCCCCATAGATTCGTTCTATTTGATCTTTAGTCGTATTCCATACTGGCTCCCCATAATCACGAATCCAAATCCAATCTCCATTTTTGGATTTAATTCGGTACTCATCTTTACTAATTTGACCTTTGAGATATAGTTTGTCCATTCTGTCTTTTACAATGTCCAGATCATCCGGGTGTATGATTTCCTGCCATTTTATTGGTGTTCTAAAGTCTTCTGGGGAGAAACCGGTAGTCTTGAAAAAAGCATCGGTAACCCAATCCTGTATTATTTCACCTTTCGGGCCGATGCTAAATGAGTATGCCCAATCCGAAACCAATTCAGATACCTTTCGATATTGTTTTTCACCTTGTCTCAGAGATTCTTCAGCTTGTTTTCGGTCGGTGATGTCAATATGGGTGCCGATCATACGGGTGGGAGCCCCTTTGTCATCTCTGGTTAAGACCATACTGCTTGACTGAACCCAGGCCCAATGCCCCTTCTTGTGCAAAAGTCTATGTTCAATTGAGTGTTTAGGCTTTCTACCCTCTAAGACCTCTTGTAAATCTGCCAGAGCTATGGGAAGGTCATCGGGGTGAACGAGTGCTGTAAGGGTATCAAGATGTGGTGTAAGTTCACCATGCGAATATCCGGCCATCTCCAGCCAGCGGTCAGAGAAAAAAATTTCGCCGGTGACGATATTCCAATCAATTACCCCGGCTCCTGTGATATCAAGAGAAAATTCAACTAGTGATTCGCTTTCACGAAGTTTATCAAGAGCCTGCTTAAGTCCGGTGATATCATGTAATATCCAAATTTCACCAACATCACCAGAGTAAGCTGCAAAGGTAACAGTTTTTGTTATCCCCATTTTAGTGACTAATTCAACAGTTCTTTTTTTAGGAAATCCTGCCTTTTTATCACTATCATAATAGCTGCGAATTATTTCCCAATTATTGGGATAAAGGATGTTAAACCAATCATTAATAGTTTTTAGTTCAACCGCTGAATAGCCAAGAATTTCGGTAACTCCATGATTGACATAGATTTTCTCATCTTGCACATATACAGCACCAGCAGGTAAATTATTCACTAAATGTTGTAGTTTATTTTTACCTTGCGCTATATGCTCTAATTCTTGTATGCGCTGGAGTAATTCATCATAAGTTGGCTTTTGTTTCATCTTAAATTACTCCCGAAAAATCTCTTTACGATCGTTACTTTTTTTGTCATGGGGGATAACGATTTCTTTGTGTCCAATTTCCGTAGGTCACCATATAGGTGTGATTAGATGGAAATATTTCCGCAATACCCAGGTATAGCTAAGAACCAGGAAACTCCCTTCAGTGTAATTTTTGTTATGGATGAAAGTACTTTCGTTAATGGAACTCTAGTCAGTATTGAATACGGTAGCAAATTTGAAATTGAGATTCCGTTGATTTGCTGGGCAAGTCGATATGGTGACGTGCCATATATTCACTTTCAATGCTAAGCCATTCAACGATCAAACGTTGTTTGCCTATGGTTTTAAGAACGTAAGCTAAGGTCCAGGCATGGCCGTTGTCCTGACTATAGTCAGAAGGAGTGTAGTCCTTATCATCAATTTTAAAATAATCATAACGTACCGTAAATCGGTGGCGACCAATTTTCTTACTCACCAGAGTGTAAAAAGCTATAAAATCGATATCAACAGGTGCTTGACCGTAATAACTCACACCCATGAGGCTGCTGCCGGTCATGTACTGGCTCAATATTTTAAATCCAGGGAATAAGTCAAACCGAAGCCCCAAATTGGTAAATTGGGTTTCCCAGGCATATTGTCCGTTTTCAATAGCAGTTCTGTCTCCTCGGTTGTTGTAATAAATTACGTTTAGTCTTAGCAGATCGAACAACTCCCAGACAAGAGTGGAATAAAATCCCGGCCTATTGTCTATTTCATGAAAAGGTTCAATCCACGGGGCTTGTTTATCAAAGATTGCGCCTGGTTGGATGGAGGGCAATGGAGCAAGAGGTAAACGATCAAACAAGGCTGTCTTATAATCATGCATAGCCCATCCCCGCCAAGCCAGTATAGTGCCGGCAGGATCATTGGCCCAATAAATGGCATTGGTAAAAGAGAGGCGGTTACTCTCCCTCTTCATTTCAACGGTGAATTCTCCACCCAAAGTTCGTAGCTCCTCACCAACCCACGTGTTGATGGCCGAGGAAGTGATGGTGTATGGACTGGTCCATGCTACTCCGGTGTTTTCTAGGGAAATTGGCGGGAAGAAAGCTCCGATCCGAGTCCTTACACGGAAAGGTGACATGGAGAGGGGGCGATACCGAATAAAACCTTCGACAATATCGAGAGCGTTTTTCTGGGTGTCATTATATTGAAGGTGCATTGAACCTGAAAAGGACCAGCCCAATTGAGGGGAAACAATCAGCGCTGCCTCGGAAAGACGGAATTTGTTCTCTTCTTTTCCTTCGATATCGCTTCCATATCGTGTCTTTCCAAATCCATGGTCAAGCCAGCTCACATTGTCACTGGTTCGGATGAATCTGCCATCCAGTAAGCCATGAATCTTGAAATCTGATGCATCCATATACGCCATAGCATGGATCGGCAAGAAGATGAAACATAGAACGATGCTTGTGAGCCACTTCATCAAGTCACCTTCTTTTCTGTTGAAGTGTTGTTGTTGCTTTTTCCAAGTCCCCAGGGAGAGGTCTCGAGCCAGTCAATAAAATCCTGTAAAGCAAGTGGTCGGCTCATTAAATATCCTTGAGCCATATCACAACCGTATTTTTTCAGAATATCCATGGATTCCTGATCTTCTACCCCTTCTGCAATGACCTTCATGCCAAGATTGTGGCCAAGATCGATAATAGAACGAACAATAACTTCATCATCGTGTTTTGAGGCTAGATTCTGAACAAATGATTTGTCGATCTTTAACTCATTCACCGGCAGTTTGTTCAGGTATCCCATGGAAGAATATCCAGTACCGAAATCATCAACAGAGAGCGACAAGCCCATATCACTTAATGCAGTGAGGGTGGCAAGAGCCAAATCGTAATCCTGCATGATGGCGCTTTCCGTGACCTCCAGGACCAGTTTGTCCGGGCTGAGATGATACTTTTTCAGCAAACCGGCGACAATATCGGGAAGATGTGGATTGAGCAAATCCTTTGTAGAAAGGTTAACTGCTGTGGTCAGGTGAATACCGTTTTCCTGCCAGCGGCTACATTCCTTGATAGCCTTATTAAGTACCCAGGATGTCAGTTGTTGAATATATCCTGTTTGTTCGGCCTGGGGTATGAAGTCATCAGGTGGCATGAATCCGTATTCTGGATGGATCCACCGTATCAATGATTCGACCTGGGTAATCCGACCTAAAGCGATATCGATTTTTGGCTGAAAATAAAGTGAAAAATCGTCTGCTTGCAAGCCCTGTCGCAATTCCCCCATCATGGTGAGTTGGCGGGAATTATACGGATCTTTTTCTGCATCATAAATTGCACTGCGACCGGGATTTTGCTGGGCAAGAAACATGGCAACATCCGCCTTCTGCATTAATGTGCTGGCATCTTCACCATGGTCAGGGTAACAAGAAATTCCTATATGGGCTGGAACATCGATGTATAGATCCTTTACTCGGTATTGTTCTTCAAATGAGAATAGAAACCGTTTAGTGATGGAATTTGCCTCTTCAATGGCAGCGCCGGGCATGAGTAGAATAAATTCATCACTTGCCAGGCGAGCAATGGAATCCTGTCGTTTGACAATGCTATGCAATCTTTCCCCAATGAGCCGGATAAGGCCGTCACCGACTTCATGACCAAGGGTATTATTTATTTCTGAAAAGCGTTGAATACCGACCAGAACAACAGAAAAATGTTCTCCTTTTGATTTAGACTTACGAATCATATCCTCGAGACACTCTTCAAACCACAGCCTGTTGGGTAATCCTGTTAACGAATCATGCTTAGCCTGATAGGATATTTTTTCTTCCCGCTCAGCAATACCGGCTATCATGTGGTTAAAGGCTCCAGCCAACTGCCCGATTTCATCCTTC
Source organism: uncultured Desulfobulbia bacterium (assembly GCA_964443295.1). Classification (GTDB taxonomy): domain Bacteria; phylum Desulfobacterota; class Desulfobulbia; order Desulfobulbales; family CG2-30-60-27; genus CAYUCH01. The sequence goes on from CAYUCH010000186.1 coordinate 5,795, forward strand.
TGTGTTAGGGTGACCGTATGTGAGTAATCTCCTTGTTCGATTTGATGGGCAGTATCGGCGAGAATACGAACCGGTTTTGTCACACTGCGAGCAATCAAATGACCTCCAATGAGAGAAAGAAAAAGACCACTGGCAGAGAAGGTCAAGAGCCACCAGAACAAAGGTTTGTAGGGCTCCATGGCAACAGTACGCGAATATTGCAGAAAAGCAGCTGTGTGCGGACTGTTTTGTGGAGTATCCAGTAATGTCATGAGAACGATATATCTATCATTAAATAGGTTTGTTTCAATGGGGTATGTGTGTACATCCGTATGATGAGATAAATGTTCAGCAAGTTCATGGTGGTGGTCCGTGGGTAGTGTGGATGCGACTACCTGCCAGCCTTTGCCTTCCTGCCTGATAAAGGAAATGTCCAGGGCAATGGGTGAAAGTGATTTGAGGTTTTCCGCCAGGGCGTTGTCGATACGGAAGCCTAGTCCAATCATTGCCACCGGTACCGGTGCCAGTATCGGAACGATGATCAGTTCAAAAATTTGATCATCCATGACTACAATGCAGGATGCAGTGCCATTGTTTGAGTTATGATCGAAAGTGGTGTTTGAGGGAGAATTGTAAAAATAAATGACGT
>CAYUCH010000187.1:0-6396 GCA_964443295.1 uncultured Desulfobulbia bacterium
CTCCTGTTTATACTGCGTTATTAAAGGCTTTGTGAGCATATCGGGGATTGCTGAGAGAACATCCCTGGGAACATGCCAAGGAATAATCCGACATGAATTCATCATAAAAGGTATAGAGGGCTTCAAGGGCCTGTAGGTTGTCGTCATTATTCATGGAGAAAAAATAGCATGAAAGAAATCCGGCTGCGAGGTCTTCGTGTAAATTATATAAAGAGAATCACAAATATTATGTATAATGATTATCGTTAAAAGAAACATTGGGCAGGCTGCGATTATTTCATTTCCCCACATCTCTCAATAATAGGGAGGCCATTTATGAGAGCCATCATTCTTATCCTCAGTTTTCTCTCTCTTTTTTTCATGGCATGCGGAGGTGGCGGAAGTAACGGTGGTAATGAAATACGAGGTGATTACCGCGACTGTTCTGATATAGCCGTGCTCACCCAATCACCCATCAGTTTGAATGACTTGGTTGCCGTCGCCCCACTGGGAACCGTTGATCCGCCCGATCACACCCAGCCCACACGCCATACATATTGGTACTCCGGTGATCCAGCCAATCCCCCTGCCCAAGAGGATCTGCCCCTGGTTTATTCCCCAGGAAATATCCGCATATTTGAAGTTGAACTGTCCAGCTATAGCAATACCACCCGACCTTACACAACTGATTACACCATTCGATTCTTCCTCTGTGATGATGTCTGGGGGTATTTCAATCATGTTTTGGTTCTTGATCCGGATTTTGCGGACCTGGTGGGTGACATGAATGCCGGCAAGTGCGACTCCTACAACACAAGCTCGGAAACCGTCACCGAGTGCGTCAAGTCGGTGAGCATCGATCTAGAGCCTGGTACAATAATTGGCACTACAAGCTATCTAGGCACCTTGGATTTTGGAATTGATGACAATCGAGTCACCCATACCCTGGCTAACCCCAACCGTTTTGAATTCATGGAACATGCCGTCTGTCCCCAGGATTATTATGACGCTGCCACAGAACAGACCTTGTTGGCGGTAACCGGCATGTGGGACGGATCCGTACAAAGAACCGAGGAACCCCGCTGCGGTTATGTTGATTTTGATATTGCCGGTACGGCCTCTGGTGCCTGGGTTCTTGATCCTTTGGATCCCAATCAATTTCTCGAGGCCGCCAGTATTTCCCTGGCCCGGGACATTGTTGATCCTTCCGTGGCCCTCTTTTCCATGGGAAATGTGGGCACCATGTTTGACGGCCAGGTGCTGACCTTTACCCCCCAGAACTCAGGCAATATCAACCGGGCCTTTGAAGACATCACCGATGATCAAATTTATTGCTATGACCAGTCCAACAATTCTATTTTGATTCAGCTGGTCAACAGCTCTGCTCTCAAACTTGAAATTGTTTCCAATAACTGCCAGGTGGGTGACTACCAATTCTCAGGGAATGAAATCATTTTTCAGCGATAATTTTTTTCATAAAATAAAAAACAGGCTTGCAGCACACACCGCAAGCCTGTTGTAATTGCCCAATTATAATAATCGTCTTTATTTATTCCATTGATTGATCCTCTATGAATTTCACCAGCCGATTAGCATGATCCCAGGCCCTTTCCTCCACCTCTTCTTTGACATTATAGACATCGGGGATGTAGATCATATTATGGGTATAGATGGGATCATTGAACTTCATGCCGGTCAGATTCGCTGTTTGCTCCAAAGGTGCCAGGAGTTCAGCAATGGTAAAAATATTGTATCCCTCTTTGCAATACGACTCTTCCGGACCACCAATGGTTATGGATAGAACAAACTCTTTGCCATGCAGTTTTGTTCCCTCCGAACCATAGGCAAAACCACAGGACAGTACCTGGTCGATCCACTCTTTTAAGATCCCAGGCACACTGTACCAGTGAAAAGGGAATTGAAAGCAAATTGCATCCGCCTCAAGCAGCGCAGCTTGCTCAGCATCAATATCAATTTTGAAATCAGGATAGAGTTGGGCCAGGTGGCGGATCTCAACATTTTCCAGCTCTTTGATCTGGTCGACGATTATCTTATTGGCTATGGAGTCATTATCGATATCAGGATGACCTTGAATAATTAATGTTCTTTTCATTGTTTCCTCCGAAAACCCTTAATTAGTAGCCAATTTACGACCAAGCTCATTGGCTCTTTCCATGACATCATTCATTTGGCTCACACTTGTCTTGCTGCTGCACCCGCCGGCCACAATGGTATCAATGACATTAAACTGCATGAATTTAAACATACCGGCGTTATGGTCAAAATAGTTTTGAAATGCCTTGGTATCTGGTTGCCCTTGGGTGTAAGCCAGAACAAGGGGAAGCCCGGATCTGTATTTGACCGAGTAATCTGGATTCAACAGGGCGAACAATCTGTCGGTGAAGAGTTTGGTCTGGGCACTCATCTGCCACATATACACCGGGGAACCGATGACCACCGCGTCGGCGGACAAAATTTCGTCCAACAAAGGCAGCATGTCATCTTTTTGGGCGCAACCATCCTTGGTTTTGCAAGACATGCAGGCAACACATGGGGCAATATCCATTCTTGCCAGATCATAATGGACAATCTCCGCCTCTTTTGTCTTGGCGCCGGCTAGAATCTCTTTTACCAAGGTTTCTGTGTTTCCGCCTTTTCGTGGGCTTCCTGTAAAAGCAACAATCTTCATGATACTCCTCCTCTTTTTGTTGTGTGTGCATACAACCATTAATGGTTAAAAAAAATATTACTTCTTATCTAAGATCTCATTGGCTTCATGAATAGCATCGGCAAGTTGATGTGCCTTTTCATTGCCAAGTATCTCACAATACCGATGGTAAAATTGCTTCCAAGACTTAGCAATCACTTCTTCAAGTTCAATCCCCTTCTCAGTGGGGAAAATGCTTGAGGTCTTGCCATGCACTTCCCTGTATAAATACCCACGGTTTGCCAGCGAATCAATGAACCGGGTCACAGTTGAGGGAGCAAGGTTCAATTTCTCAGCCAGCTCTTTTTGTCCAATGCCCGGTGTTTCATTGACCAACATCATCAAAAAGGCATAGGAAGGCGATAGCCCGGTGTGCTTAAATTCTTCCTCCGCCATTTTGGTAACAAGCCTTGATAAGGTGTTTACCGTAAAGTAGAGGCAATGTGAAAAAAGATTACATTTATCCATGACGTTTTTGATGAGTGTACATACAACTATTTTTCTATGCAACCTTTTTTTTCAGAGCTCCTCAAATATCTCCCGTCGTACTCTTGTGCTCTGATGGTGATTCAAGTAATTTTTCTCTTCATGAATATCCAGACAATATTGAAGAACACCTTTGGCTACGACAGCTTTCTTGGATCTCAAAAAGAGATCATCACCACTGTGTGCCAAAAGAAAGACTGCCTTGTTATGATGCCCACCGGTGGCGGGAAATCTCTCTGCTATCAAATCCCATCCATCAAAATGGATGGCACCGGCATTATCATATCACCGCTCATTGCTCTGATGCTGGACCAGGTAAGCGGCCTCAAGGACATGGGGGTTCGGGCCGAGTTTTATAATTCCAGCCTCTCGGCCAACCAGCGTGATGATATTTTACAGAGGCTCAAAAAGCAGGAAATCGACCTTCTCTATGTTGCTCCGGAAGGTCTTGCAAATGAAAAATTTTTCCATTCTCTCAAAGCGAGCAAAGTCTGTCTCTTTGCCATTGACGAGGCCCATTGTGTTTCCCAATGGGGCCATGATTTTCGGCCGGAGTATCTCAAGCTGTCAGAGGCCATCTCAGAATTTCCCGGCGTTCCCAAAATTGCCCTGACCGCCACCGCAGATCAAAAAACCAGGCAGGAGATCATTGGTAAATTAGAGCTTACAAATCATAATTCGTATATCGCCTCCTTTGATCGGCCCAATATTACCTATAGTGTGGAACTCAAAAACCAGCCATCGGCCCAACTTCTGAAATTTATAAAGACAAACCATCCCGGCGACTCCGGTATCGTGTATTGTCTTTCACGAAAAAAGGTGGAAAAAACCGCTAAATTCCTCTCTGAACAAGGGTTTAACGCCTTCCCCTATCATGCCGGTCTGAGCTCTGAGCAAAGAGAAGACCATCAGCGCCGGTTTATAAATGAAGAAAATATCATCATCGTCGCTACCATCGCCTTCGGTTTGGGTATCAATAAACCCAATGTCCGCTTCGTGGTCCATCTTGATATGCCGTCAAGCATGGAGGCCTATTACCAGGAGACCGGGCGGGCGGGCCGAGATGGGCTGCCATCTTCCGCCTGGATGATCTACGGTATGCAGGACGTTGTTCTCAGAAGAAACATGATCTTCAACTCCGATGGCGATGCGACTCATCAACAGGTTTCATCGGCAAAGCTCAATGATATGCTCGCCTTCTGTGAGACAACCCGCTGCCGCAGGAAGGTGATTCTTCATTATTTCGATGAGACACTTACGGCCGACTGTGGCAATTGCGACACCTGCCTGCATCCCATGGAAACCATTGATGGCACTATTGCGGCCCAGAAATTTCTCTCCTGCATCTATCGCAGTGACCAGAGGTTCGGGGCCGGACATATCATTGATATCCTGCACGGCAAAGAGACTGAAAAAGTGATGAGAAACAGGCACACGAATCTGTCCACCTTCGGAATAGGGACTGATTTAAGTGAATTTGAATGGAAATCGGTTTTTAGACAACTCTATATCCAGGGATATGTTCAGGTTGTCGAGCATGACGGCTTTTCTGTTCTGGGCTTAAACGCGGCCAGCCAGAAAATTTTGCAAGGCGATGAAAAATTCAGGATACGCAAAGAAACAAAAACTCGTCAACAGATAAGAAAGCCCTCTAAAACAACGAAAGAATTTGTTGACTCAGAATTATCAACTCATCAGGCTATTATCTTTGACAACCTCAAAGAATGGCGTCTTGAGAAGGCGAGAGAAAAAGGAATACCAGCCTATTGCATATCCGACGATAAAAGCCTTCGAAATTTTGTTCTAACGAGACCCCGTTCACTTGACGAAATTCACGGGGTGTATGGATTCGGAGAGAAAAAAATTGATTTATACGGCCATGAGCTGTTGGGAATCCTGGACAAAGTTGAAAATGATTTATCCGAGGTTCCCTGAAGTCTTATCTGATGTGCTTCCCCAATCACACACTTAATGGAAATTTAGGCAAAAAGTATATTTTTTTGGCTCGTTACGCATTAATAGAGATGACTTCACTTCTGTGCCTGACAAGGTATGCAAGATCACATATTTACTTTCATGAGATGAAAAAGGCAGCCTCAAATGAATGAGACTGCCTTGCAATGCCCTATCTTTTTAGGTGATTTACTTTTTCATTCTTCTCAGCCCAATCAAACCTGTCAGCCCTGTTCCAAGCAACCAGATAGCTCCAGGCACGGGAACCGCTGAAACTTGTCCGGTGCGAAGGGCAAGAGCGTATTCATTACCGATCATGGTGTTGACGCCCTGCATACCGACGTATATGTAGCTTTCCATGACGAAGTTCCATGCATAATCCGTGAGGTTTGCATGCTCCGTGCCGGACCAGTACCAGGACTCATGTAAATATCGAAATCTCCAGTATTGACCAAACCATACCCTGTTTGAGCAGCTCCTGAAGTGTCATAAGATCCCAAATTACCAAGCTCCTCATAATACAGATGCCCCATTTCCGAGCTGGTTATGTTGTAGCCTGCCGTGGTCGTGCCGTCGTACCCATAATCCCAAGGCCCATCAACTGTTTCTGGCAAACGCCAGGCACTGTCCCAAATAACACTGTAACCAGCATCCAAATTAATGGTGATGGCCGCCTCAAGCCCGGCAGCCCAGTCCATCTGGTTCTGCCAAGTGTCAACTGGATTGCTGTAATCCAGCCACACTACCGAGTTGCCATTGTTGTCATCATCCCAGATAAGGTTGTAATTTTCATGGGCATCAAAAAAACCATCACCATCTAAATCATATTCATAGGCAGCAGTACCGATGGTGGTGAGTGATGCCTGGGCCAGGCCAGTCACCATTAATAGTCCAAGGCCTGTTGCCAGACAGATTGCTTGTTTCTTCATAGTCGGTTCCCTTTTAAAGATATTTTAACTTACTAAAACCAGTTATGATTTTTCACCAATTAACCCTTGCCTATTATTTTGCAATAAACATACCAGCAAACAATATAATTTTAATACCTAGCAATTACAGCGAGTTATATATTTCCAACGAACTGTATTCATTAACAAAATGCATTCTGGTTCCGGGAAAATGAATAAAATATTTCGGAAATACGGAAAACTTCTGTTCTAACAGTCAAACTATTCCGTGCTGGCCTTGACGAATTTATTGCCCCAGGAAGTCAAGGTATCATCAAATAGCGTTTTATCGATTGTTGCGTGTAAAGCAAGCCGTGATGGCAA
>CAYUCH010000188.1:0-2729 GCA_964443295.1 uncultured Desulfobulbia bacterium
TTAAAAAGCTTCTGCAATACACCCCTTGCTGGAATGTGGCAGAATGCTCCTTTGAAAAGCGCAAACAATGCACTGCCTTTTTTGCAAATGGCCTTGTGCCGAAGAAAATCGATCAGGGGCAATCTCCAGTCAGGAAAGTGAGTGGAGAATAATGGTTTCTAGGAACTAAGGCTTTCTGGTGAAAAGTGAACCTGGTTACTGCCTGGCCCGAAGTTGTCTTTTTGATCAGGGAAGTATTGTTGTTTCCAGCAGTCGCTCAGGTGCACTTTCTGTCATCTGAACGAGTCGAGGAATTTATAGGATGGTACCAGTCACGGCCTAGGCATACTTGGCGGCACGACGTTTACATTGGGGGGCGCTTTTTTCTTGAGGTCCAGATTCCAGGAGAGCGGCATGCAGTTTTTCCTGTTCTTCCAGATAATGCGCTACATCTTCCGGGGCGAAGCCAATTTTCCTGGCAACGCGAAGTGCGTGGCTTTCTTTTGAAATCCCCTGCTTTAACCTGTGGGTTGGTTTTCGGCCGTTGAATTCCACCTGCAGGTACTGTCCCTTGTTCTCTTTCTCAAATTTCTCCACCAGCTCAAAACTATGGGTCACCATTACCGTATTTCCGCCTATTGTATAAAACCCGTTCATGATATCCAATGAAAGGGAAAGCTTTTCATGGCTGGTGGTGCCCTCGGCTATCTCGTCCAAGACAACAAGACTTTTAGCGGAAGTTGAAAAAAAGATATCCCTGGTTTCTTTTAATTCTGTACCGAAACGCCCTTCAGTATCGTTCAAGGTGTCAAAAGCCGGCGCTTGATAAGTGATGCGGTCCGCCATATTTATTTTGGCATTCCGTGCTGCTACCGGAGCACCAATCTGGCCTAGAATTTGGTTTTGGGCAATGGTTTTGCAGTAGGTGGTTTTTCCGCCACTGTTCGGGCCAGTGACAAAGGTTAAGCGAGAACCATCCAGATTGACATCGTTGGGCACGAAATCCCCGCTTTTTTTCGAAATTATTGGATTCCTCAAATCTTCAGCAATAAAAGAGTGAATCGGATCATTTGTAATATCGGGAATACAAGTGGGATATTCCATTTTCTCACAATAGACTATGAAGGAAAGAAGCTCGTCAATGGCTGCTACTGCTTCAATGGCTGACGCAAATTGATCGGAATTAATAATCTCCATCCGTAGTGGTAATGCTGCTGTTTCCCAGTCAAAATATGGCTTGAAAAGGCATGCGTACATCACCCCGGGTAGCCCCAGCCAGGCTGTTAATAGAAAGAATGATTTGGCAATAGCCGGTTCCAAGAGCTGAAAATACCAGGCAAAACCAAAAAACATAACCGGCAGGAAAGGAAGTATACCACCCGTGCTTATCCGAGAGGGCCGAAAACGAAGTCCAGGAGTAAAGAACTTTTTCTCCTTTTTAGTTTTGAGTCCCTCGAATGTTCTATACACCTGGCCTGAGAGAAGTTCAGGTACTTTTGAAAATTTAAGACTCTTGATGTTTTTAATTAATGAATCTAGGTAAACGGTCTCGGTCAAAGGAATTTTATTTAATGCTTCTTGCAAGTTGGTGACGGTCTTTTTGACTTGAGCCAGGTTTTCATAAAGAAAAAGCGGTGGAAGATGAGCGTTGAGAAATCGAAAAAGATCTTTCTCCCCCTCCTTGTACAGAGATAAATATTCAACAATGGCTTCTCGCAGGCGGTCATTTCCGGCCAGCTCGCAAAAAGAATCATGTTTGGCATGGATAAGTTCGATGGACTCTGATGGATTGACAAGGGAATGAAAAAGCCGGGCCGAGCCAACGTCTGTCATTGTCTGGTCGAAAGCCCTGAACAGATCATGGATTTCCACCATTTGTAAAGTGCGTTTGTCAACAACTGTTTCAGGTAATAAATCGAACATTTTCTTGCTGTTGAAAGGAGACTCTTCGTCCCTTTCATCAATGATTTCATCGGTATAATTCAGTTCGATGATAAGCTCTTCACTTTTTGTCCTGTCAATTTCCACAATAAATACCTGTAATTGTTTTTATTAAGTCAAAAGGAGAAGCACATTCATTTTATACACTTAAGAAGAAGAGATGCAAACTGTTATTGCCAGTTGCACGGAGTGGTACTTGCATAGCGACGAGAAATACTTCTCATTATTTCAATTTGATGATATTCACTGAAGGCGTCTTAAAGCCATTTCAGTAAATCAAATGCTGTCTTTTATTCCTCGTACAATTCATAGCCTCCGGAATGGCAATCGCCGCAGGCCACAAAGTCTTCCATATTTTCATCATCGGCTGGATGGGAGAAACTCAGTCCCGTGGTGAAATCCACCTCTGCGACTTCTACATTTTGTCCCTGGGCCAATATCAGGTGGCAAGAATTGCATCGGGTAAAGAGCGGATTGTCGACACCTGATTGCATGTCCTCGTTATGACAACGGAAGCAACCGGGCCAGTCCCGGTGGCCGAGGTTGTTGGGATAGTTTCGCCATGATGCCTTCATCTCAGGAAAGATAGACTGTCTATAAATAGTTTGAATTTCGAGAATGGCTTGGTTCAGGTCTTTATTCCTGTTGTTAAATACATCTGGATAATTCTTTTGGTAAAAATTACGTAACCAGGTGGCGATTTCTGTCATGGCATCTTCCTGGCTTTGGTAATCACCGCCCAATACCTTGGTGGCTTCTCTTTTAATAAAGGGTAGATCTGCCGGAATAGCCCCTGCTTCAAGACTCTC
>CAYUCH010000188.1:2747-6392 GCA_964443295.1 uncultured Desulfobulbia bacterium
GTCCATTGGTGCACGGAATTGGTGGGCTGGTCGATTGTGGCAGTCCATGCAATCCATCACTCGCATCGGTAGCGAGGCTTTTTCCTGCTCGGTCAGAGGGGAGATGTTGTTCTCAAATTCCTCTCTGCTGCCATCCAGCCTGGTGATCCGCACATAGGGAATATCCTGGCGATCGTGGTCCCGGGAGATATACTCGATTTTGCCTGCAAGCAACATATGATAATGAATCCCGCCTCCCCCAAGGTTAGTCCCTTTTTCTCCGCCAATCTTCATGAGCAACCTTACACGGTGTGGGGTGTTTGCCTCATCGGATAGAAAGTAACTGCTCAGTGATTCGCGGTAACCAATAAACCTGCCTGGCCAATGACATTCTTCGCAGGTTTCTCTGGCTGGACGCAGGTTGTGGATCGGGGTTGGGAGGGGGCGGGGAAAAGAATCCCTGGCTACCGCAAATACCTGGCGAATTCCGGAAAATTTAGAACGGGCATACCAGCCAGCTCCGGAGCCGATATGGCATTCTACACATTTGACCCGGGCGTGTGGAGAGCTCTGATAGGTAATCCATTCCGGCTGCATAACCGTATGGCATAACTGACCGCAGAATTCTGTGGTTTCGGTCAGGTGGTATGTTTTGTATGTGCCAACCCCACCGCCGATGGAAATTAACATGCCGCCAAGAAGAAATACCAGCATGGTGTTTCGGTGACTTCTCTTTGTGAAGTCAATTGTCCACTGGCTGAAGATGATGGTGGTGACGCCCTGGGCTTGAGACCGTTTTTCCAAAAGCATGCCAATAGGAGCAAGGATCATGCCGAACAGAATGGCGGTGACCAGGAAAAGATAAACAACCCCTAAGTAGGCTGGAGAAATCTCTGAGTTAATTTCGATGAAAAGGAAGATGAAACCGGTAAAAAGGGAAATGATAATGGTCAGTAAACCCAGGAGGCTGACCCAATTATATATGTATCTTACGAAATGCCAACGGTGTTTTCTTTTTTCCGGACCATCAAAGGATTGGGGATTTGGAGATTTTGAGACATTCTCTTCAGAATCCATAATGCTCCTCCTTTTTAGGCATGATTATCCTGCCTTTTGATCATTCAATGTATAGTGTAACACTATTCTGACACATAGTGGCAGGGGAAAATGATTTTCAAAAAAAAATAGACAATATGGGTGTTGCAATGGGAGAGAGGAAGTGACTAGCAGGGCAGACCTGGCGTGCTCTTTCGTATTGGCTTCTAGCCGTAACTAAAGGAACTCAGCAATTATTGTATGTCTATATTGGGCAAGTCAAACTTTACGAATCAATTAAATGCTACCTTGTAATTAGAGACGAAAGTAGGGAGATAAATTGCGATGGTAAAAGACCATGCAATGGAGAGTATGAGAAATGAAGTGTCCATGGTTACAACGCAGCAGTATGACTTATAGATATTCCAGATTATAAAGTTAACAATCATTACATAGAAAAGCGGTCGCCAGTATTTTTTAATGGTTTTATTTTCATACTTAAATGCGTAGAAGAGATTCCCGGTATTCGCCAGAATAGATACTGCTACCGATATAACTAAGAATAAGATACCGAAATTGTTGAGATAATTATATGCTTCAAATGAAATGGTGAGGAGAATAAAGATGGCCGAATACCAGAGCATGAGGGGTCTGAATTCAAATAATTTCATGTTTTGCCTCCTGATACCAAGTAAACATTAAGAAAAAGCCTTTCTTAGTTTTATGTCCCAAAGCAATCTTTGTTTTACCATCGAGAGCAATCAGTGTTCAGTGAACGCCACCCGGTTCCAAATTGCCTGAGATACTTGCAAAAATCAGGTCCTGCTGTTGAGGCAGGATGTGTATTACATTGTGGCAAAAGTCATTTGTTTTCAGTATGTTACATTGTGGTAAGTTTGGAAATTTTATGCTATATCACATTGTGGCAAGATGAAATTTTATAATTTCATCGCTATCCCTTGTCCTGTATGGATTTTTATCTTTCTCGTTTTAGTGTGTTTGTAAAAAAATGAGTGCATATTAATTTTGTATACTTATAATTTTATCTTTGTCAAGTTTTTTTGTGCTTTTGAAATTTTCAATGTGCAGTGCGTTGGAAATATAAAGGGGAAATGAGACTTCTTTATGTGGAACATGTATATGGACTTTTAAAGGCATTAAAAAAGTTAAGAAGGCGACAGGTCTTGCTAGCTTTTGATGCCCTTTTTTTTCTAAATTGAGAGCAATATTTGTAAGACAAGGCAACATTGCAGTTTGCCTTATTGTCTCAGTTTATTTCTTGTGACTCAGGTGTATAATCCCTGATGATTTCCTCTCCTTTGAACATTTCATTATCTAAAGGTTTTTTTTCGTTGAGGATTTAGTTTGGTTGCTCACGCATAAATCCTGTTCCTTATTGTCTGAATATATTCCATTCGCAAGTTTAATATTTTTTGCTTTTCTGTTTTGGATATTGTAAGTCGTAGTGTCAAATACCTATCATTATTGTAGTTTCTTCTCGGTGTTTTTCATGTCAAAGCTTTTAACTTAATTCTTAATTCTTCTAGTACAAAATTTTCATGTTACTTCTTGGGAGAAATAGAAGGATGTATTTTTTTATTGTGTAAAAACAATATGTTGTGCATTTTTGTAGTGCTAGTATTAAATTAAATGTTTACATTGCCTGTCACATTGTGATATGCGTAAATAGCACTTTGTGGTATTGCTGTTTAACCTTTTCTTGGTTTCTTGCTTTTCTCTTGGTGTAACTCTAATTTGGAGTTGAATTTGTTGAATGGAATACAGATGATAAAGTTGTTGATGACAAAAATGATCAAGGTCACGTGTTTGGAGTTGGTTGATGAGCAAAACGCTCAATCGGTGTTCTAAAACAAAAAAAAGAAGATTTAAGGAGAAAAAACATGTCTGAGCTGACCCGTCGAGATTGCATCAAATTAGGAGCTGCTACCGGTGCGTATTTAGCTTTTGGGAATATGGTTTCGGCCTCCCAGGCTAAAGCATCGGCAATTAAGGATTCGGAATCCGCATCCCATGATGGTAAGGCTGCCGTATACGATATTGTCAACACCTATGAATATCCTGGATTTTCAATTATCCAGTTTAACCTGGCTGTACTGGCCCATTATTCTTACATGCTTATTAGTGATGGGCAGGCCTGGGTTGTGGATCCAGGCCGTGATATTTTTAAATATTTAGAAGTTGCCAAAGAGCAAAAATGCACAATTAAGGGCGTTCTTCTCTCCCACAGTCATGCTGACTTTGTTGCTGGACATGCCGAGATGCTGCATGCTGTTGGTAGCCCCATTTATATCAGTGAGAAGGCAAATGCTGGTTATAAGCATATACCTTTGAAAGATGGCTCAATCATTAATGCTGGAAAGGCAGTTATTAAAGTGTTGGAAACACCGGGACACACTCTTGATTCCACTGTTTCGCTGGTTTACGGCACTGAGAGTAGAGATATTCCCAATGCCATGTTCAGTGGTGATACTCTTTTTGTTGGCAGTATCGGTAGGCCGGACTTGATGGGTGGGACAATAACCGCCGCCGAACTAGCCTCCATGGCTTTTGATTCATGGAATGCGAATTCCAGACGATCCCGACCACCCATTCCATTTGATTCCGGCCACT
>CAYUCH010000189.1:0-6318 GCA_964443295.1 uncultured Desulfobulbia bacterium
TTGGAACAACATTTTCACTTAACGACCTGTCCGAATTTTCCCGACCAGCTCTAGTTACCTCGTTACAACAGAGAAGGTGGGAGACGCCATTCTTCGGCGAATCGATAAAGTTGAGAAAGAAGAACAATCATAAGACCTGCTGTTGGCCCCTAATATGAGGTGCATTCATGTGTGGCAGATATGGCCGTTGGTCTCGTGTTGACGAAATTGCAGTCCATTTCGGCATCACAACAGAATCTATCATTTCTCCTCGATATAACATTGCCCCCGGCCACATTGCGCCAATAGTTAGAATAGACCCAGAATCCAACCTCAGAGACCTGATCCCCGCACAGTGGGGCTTATTACCATTCTGGTCTAAGGATAAAAAAATCGCTTCAAAACTAATCAATGCCAGGTCTGAAACCGCTTTCGAAAAACCAGCCTTTCGGGCAGCCTTTAAATATCGTCGGGCCTTAATTCCTGCTAATGGATTCTACGAATGGAAAAAAGCAGGCAAGGAAAAATTCCCCCATTGGATTCATCTGAAAGGCCAGGAACTCTTTGCCATGGCTGGCCTTTGGGAGAGTTGGGAAAGCCCGGCAGGCGAGCTGATTGATTCTTTCACCATTCTGACCACAGAACCCAATTCCCTTGTGGCAGAAATACATAATCGAATGCCGGTCATTCTCGGCCCGGCCCACTATGCATCCTGGCTTGATCCCCAAAATAATGGCAAGCCATTATCCGACCTTTTAGGCCCCTTCCCTACAGATGAAATGACGGCTTACCCAGTGAGTAAACTTGTAAATGATGTGCATAACGATGTGCCGGAGTGCATTGATAAAATGACAGGATCTGACACTGAAAACGGTCGGCGTCAACTTGACTTGTTCTCCTAGTTTGCCGACCTATTCTTTTACCTTTGCAAAAGGGAAATTTCTATCCCCTACAAGAAATGAAGGTGCGGAGGCACTTGGGTATGATGAGATTCTTCAGAACATCCACAATCCAGCCTGACTGTTAGACTTTGTTGTCGGCTTACTTCGGCCTTAACCGGCGCATTAGCCACTACAGCAGGGCGGGTGGGATCAACACCCACTGCAGAATAGGTGTAGCACCGATTCCAACAATCGGCACTATGGGCATCAGCTCTGTGTAGGCCCAAGTCCCCTTGATGTGGACGTTAAAGACCTCGCTGAAGACCGTGTAGTCACACCGGCCAATGTAAAGGCCAGGCCATTAAGCAAAACATTGTCTGCAATCCAATGCCGGTTTCGGTTCATCAGGGCTACCAGCTCGTAGCAGACCAGCAAGATCAGTAGGTCGCCAAGAGTGCAATGGACCAGTCCGTAGACGATATATCTCCAGTCATTCTGGTGCCAAACAATATAGAGGGGAAATTGAGCAATCTCCCACAGCAATGACATGGGCAGACCGAGCATGACCAATTGCAATTCCGGGAGGGAACGCCACAATTTTTTTTGGAGTCCGGCATGCTGTTCTCGTCAACTTTTGCGCACTAAGCATCGGGATCGTTATGCAGTCACCAACAATAAAACCACCACAGCTGACTACAGTTCGTTCATTTTGTCATGCCTTAGGTGGACACCTAATCCTGCCTCTTCTAATACTGCTTTCCTTCGATATTTTTTTTCAACTGTTCGATTTCAAGGCCTAAAGAAACACATTGTTTCCCATCCATACAACTATCAGCATCCGGCACATCAAGATAATGTTTTAACTCGTGTTCACCATTTTTGAGATTTACAACCCATGATTTTTTCTCTTCATCATAGGTAACATCAATGTCAATGCCACAGGTACCGATATCAGGGTAGAGTGAAGTGATTTTTTCACATAATTCTTTCTTGTCATGCATAATTCACCTCCATGTATTTCTTACGAGAAAGCCTTTTATCCCCTCCATAATCCATGCAAGTTACAGTATTCCCGAGCGGTTATTGTGGCCGCATCAATTTTAAAACTAGCTTCCGCTGCCATACCGGGACAGAGGAATTGCCTATATACCCTGCCATCTTCGGTAATTACCTCAATCCATTCAATGAAATGTTTTTCCTCCATTGGATGGGCAACGCTGCCGATCATTACTTTAAATCCGCCTTCAATTTTTTCAATGACCGGTACATGTTTCTCTTTGGCTGCATCAACCGTATTCTCCTCAAACCATTTCATTGGTTCACCACAGCAGACGAGTTCTCCTTCTCCTCCGTGGAGAACTTCAATGATATTCCCGCAAGCTTCGCATTTGAAGATTTGCATTTTCTCTGCCATGTTAGTACCTCCTCTATTCTCTTTAAGCACTTAAACACAACATTAGCTGGTCTATTGAATAAGCCGATAGGGATAAGCCCGTTTGGTCCATTGACTTGCCGGATATTTATCCTGTAATTGTTCATACGCCTCTTTAAGCGGTTTTGGATCGTTTGTACTTTTATAAAGACTAACCCCTCTCTGGAATATGGCTTCAGGGGCTGAATCACTTCCTGAATAGTCAGCCAAAAGCTTTTCATAACAGCTAATCGCTTCTATAAATTCATTTCCATTAAAATACGAATTGCCAATTCCGAGCCATATAGAAGGTATCAGCTCATCAGCATCCATGAAGCCGATCGTCCGATGATGTTCATTACCTTCTTGGTCAAGAATTAGTAGAGCAGGCGTCCATTTTATATTGAAATCCGTGGCCACCTGCTGCTGGTCTGAGGGAACACGCAAGGGGATTACATTCTTGTTTATGAAATCACTGACTTTCTCATTGGGATACGTAACTGCATCCATCTGTTGACAACCAATTCATTGCGGGTTGAAGAAATCAAGGAAAACTGGTTTCCCTTCGGCCTTTGAACGCTCCAATGCTTTGGTAAAATCTGTTTCCCAGTTAATTTCCATGACTCACCCTCCATTTCATACTTTTCCACCAGTCAATTAGTGAGTTAGACAGTCATCACGCCAGCAGCATTTCTCCTGATCGCAGTAATCCTGTGCTGTTTGAAAACAGGGGAAATTACCCTCGGGGGTCTGAATTGATTTTATCAAATCGATTTTTTTCATTTTCGATGATTTAAGCCCGACACCTTTAGCTATGCTCCGAATCTCTGTCATCTTCATGGTTTTATCCTCCTTTACTTTAGGGTTTATATGGATAAATTATTACATCACAGGTGATGTTTTTTTGTCAAAAAATATATTTACATATGCCTCTCTGTGGTACCTTTCCTATTGTTATTTGCACTTCTTATTAGGTGCGCTTGCTATTTGTACAACCCAAAAGGGCCATCCCTTTTGGGACGGCCCCTTATCATTATTTCCTCTTAATTGTCGTTAATGATTAACTATTTCCTGCCAAGCCTTACCCATATACCTCCTCATTGACCTAATGCAACTCTGTCTCGCAGGAGGTTCGCAGGGCGTTGATCCGGTCATCAAGTTCCGCCATTACCATATGCAGGTCCTCAATGCTACCCAGCATTTTATACTTATCGATTGACGGTGTCCTTTGAATTTTTTGGTCAATGCTTTCGAGCCTGGACCGCCAGCAGGAAAGCTCCTTTTCCATAGTGTGACAACAATCATAAGTGTTCATCATAACCTCCTCGCTTCAATAAAGCGTTTTTCTGTTTCTCATATTCGTTACTCCTGTTGATTCACCGGAATAACTCCCAATACTTCCTTATAAATAAAAGGTTGGCATGAAAAGATTAGGTGTCAACAACAAAATTAGACAATCCAAACTTTTATCCCTCATGCAATATTCCCTCTGTGCGAAAATAAAAAAAGACAGCATTTGCTGTCTTTTCGGTTGTTTTATTCTGGAGCATTTTGACTTTCAGTCGGCTTTTTTTCCTCATCGGTATAGCAGCGACAGTCGCTCCATTCGCCGTCAGCGGATACTTCCCGCCACTCCATGTTGCATACACAGGTGGAAGAAGTTTCTGTTCGATCTGTTTTGTCGTATGTCGTATTTTTATCATCCATTGCCTGTCCTCCCTGCCCTGTCATTCAATGGCCACGTCGATTCCTTGGATTGACTCGATAAAAGGGACGCCAATCTGCAGCAGGCCATTCTCGAATTTAGCCGTTGTTTTCTCCTTGGCAATCTCATGGGCCAGTTGGTAGCAGCCGTCAAATTGGAGATCATCCCGACCACCACTGATACAGAAGTGGTGATCGCCAACTGTTAGTTTGATTTCCTCTTGGCTTACCCCCGGAAGCGCTATTTCAATATTCAAGCCATCGTTGTTATCATTGTGATTGACAAATACATCCGGACACATTGTGGGTTTTGTTAAAGTGTTCATGGTCTACCTCCTCTCATTCTTCAATTACCGGCAAACTTCTTTTAAGGCGCCACAATTGCCGGGTTGTAATCCGCCTTGTCTTCTGCTTATAAATTATTAATAAGCATTATTAAGGCTGTTTCAACATCAAAGCAAATACTTAAAAAGGAGAGCCTTATGAAGCAGGCCATCCCTATTAACAAAAATGTTTTCTGGATCGGCGTAGATGATTGGGCAACTGAGCGTTTTGAGGACCTCTGGCCTTTGCCCCAGGGAATATCCTATAACTCATACATCATTCTCGATGACAAGGTTGCTCTGGTGGATTCGGTGAAAGCAAGTTCTTCAGCCGATTATCTTGACAACTTGCAAACGGTATGTCCGGGAAGTATCGACTATTTGATTATCAATCATATCGAGCCTGACCACTCGGGAGCGATTAAGTCGCTACGGCATCGCTATCCAACAATGCAAATTATTGGAAATAAGAAAACCGCGCAATTTCTCAACCATTTTTATGACATTCGGAAAAATATCCGAATCATCGAGGATGGCGAGGAGCTTGATCTCGGACAGCATAAACTTAAATTCCACCTCACTCCCATGGTGCACTGGCCTGAAACCATGATGACTTATGAGACCACCGAAAAAATTCTTTTTTCAGGTGATGTCTTTGGAAGTTACGGTGCTTCAAATGGTAAAATTTTCGACGACCAGATCTTTGATAAATTCAAGTACGAGAATGAAATCCTCCGTTATTATTCAAATGTCATCGGCCGGTATAGCATCATGGTCCAAAAGGCCTTAAGTAAGCTCGCTCAAGTCGAGATAAACATCATTGCCTCCACCCACGGCCCGGTCTGGCGAAATGAGCCGCAACAGATTTGGTCGCTCTATGATAAATGGAGCCGGCATGAAACCGAGTCCGGCGTAGTCATCGCTTATGCGTCCATGTATGGCAATACGGAAAAGATGGTGGCGAGTCTCAGCAAGAGCCTGGCCGAAAAAAATATTCCTGTTGTTACTTATAACGTCTCCAAAACTCACAGTTCATATATCATCAGGGACATCTGGCGTTACAAAGCCCTTGTACTGGCCACCCCCACATATAATATGAAGCCGTTTCCTTTAATTGACGACTTGGTAAGAATTCTGGAAAATAAAATGATGGATAAACGTTTATTAGGAATAATCGGCTCATACGGCTGGAGCGGCGGCGGAGTCAAAACGTTGGTGGAATTTGCTGACAAAACCAAGTGGAAACTGGTTGAGCCTGTTGTCGAGGCCCATTGTGCCCCGAAAACTAATGATCTTGATCAGTGCGCCGTCCTGGGTGAAAATATCGCCAAAAGCTTAACTGATTAGGGATGTGCCATAGTGCTTTTCCTGAGAAAAATTCAGGACTAGCATTATTATTTCAGTAATTAACGAACAACTAAACTGACACGTGATTATATTGTTTACATAGAAGGCATATCGATTGATGAAGATAATCGGTGAAATTGAACAACAATATAACTGTGAGGAGGTGAGATAAATGGCCTCTTTAATGTGTCCTGAGTGTGGAAAGGAATTATTAGCGGAAGGTGCGGCTTCCAAAAGCCAAGCCCGATTATGCTCCCATTGTGGGAGAGAGACGTATGAGCGGACAAAAACCGAAATCAAGGCACGATGTTCAAAATGTGGTGAGAAAATTGACACGGTTATCATTTCTCGCTAGCCATCTCTTGAAATGAAATAAGGTTTTCGTACTCTTATGTGGCAAGTTATTCAAACAAAGACACAAACCACACCTTGATGATCGAGGCTGTGGTTTTGTCTTAATCGAGATCAATCTCAATATTCTAGACTACCAATCTCCTTGCCGCTTATTTGATTCTATTCGACAAAAAAAAATGGATATCCCTGAAATTCATTTTTCAAAAGTACTACATAGTGCAGCTGCAAGTTGTAGCTTGACACAATCCTTTTTGCTCACATACACTCAGCAATCCCCGATATGCTCACAAAGCCTTTAATAACGCAGTATAAACAGGAG
>CAYUCH010000190.1:0-6311 GCA_964443295.1 uncultured Desulfobulbia bacterium
GGCAACCGCCAATCACTGTATCCTGCCAGGTCAAGGTCCATTGCGGATTTTCTGGCACCGGTTAGGCTGCGGATCGTTTTGGTACGCTTTTTGGCCCACATGAGGCCACTTTTGGTGTCTTGGCAAACGCCATTGCCCAGATTAACGATCCGCAATGTGGCGGTAGCGTCATTGTTGGCAGACTTTCCTGCGCATCCCTCAATGAAGAACAGCAGGGCAGCCATGATGCTAAGGGGTATGAAATATCGCATGATTTCTTCCTCCTGGAATAGGTTTCAATAACTGTTGATTAACTTAGGGCGGAGACAGCAAGTCTGTGTCCCAGTTTCCTTGCCTCTTTAAGTTTGTCTGGTTCCATGGACTGATCCGGAATCATCTCGTTGGTAATAGTGACGCCGGGGCCTAATATAAGTTGTACCGCGCCCGTTTCGCATGTCTCGCCGTACCCACAGGTAAAACAAGAAGCCGGTCCTTGAGCGATAATCGTGCCGACGTGGCGCATGGCGTAATAGCCTAGAATACGTTCGATGTTTTGGCCGGGAATCTCGTGTTCCAGACCGCCGGTATTTACCACTGCGACCGGTTTGTTTGCCAGCAAACTGCAGGAACGGTGCCGAAACTGGCATAGCCATTCCAAAAAACAGTGAGCGATACCGTTGAGTAGTGAGAAATAATTTGGTGCCCCGATAACCAGACCATCAGCATCAATGATTTTGTCCCGAAGTTCTCCCATATCGTCATTCAGCTTGCATACGTTGTCCTCCACACAGGCCATACAGGCCTTGCATGGAATGATTTTCCTGCTGGCCAATGAAATGAACTCATGGGTGTCAGTGGCCCCCTCCAGTACAGCTTGCACTAGTAGGTTTGTAGTTTTGCCTCTCCTCGGACTGCTCGAAATGCCAAGTACCTTCATGTAGTTCTCCTGGCACCAGGCTCGTTAGTTTGGCCTGTGCGCCCAAAAGGTCCAACTGATCCTGAAATGTTTTTTATACCAACCGGACGGTCTATTTTTTTGTTGAAAAAAAAATTACCTGTTAAGGATCTCCAGTAACGCAGCCAAACAGTCTTCTAGATCCGTTTCTTTTTTGCTCGACCGGGCCAACATGATGCCGCCTTCAATGGCTGCTACGATGAGACGAGCCAACAGGGGAGGCGAAAAGGCAGAATCGAGTTCACCACTGGTTTGGGCCTCATCCAGAGTTTTCTCTATCTGGATCGCCCACTGGGAGAAAACGTCGTTTATGACCTCGGCAAAATCGGGATGACTGTCACTCATCTCCAGAGCCGTATTGCCAAACAGGCAGCCTCCCACAAAACCGCTCTTCTTCTGCTCTTGCAATATGGCGTTAAAAAGGCTCTCGATCCTATCCAGAGGCATTTCGGCCTGCATGGCCATGTCCACCAGTCGGAAAAAGGCGTCTCTGGTCTCATTGAGGATGGTTAGCCCCAATTCCTCTTTGCTGGAAAAATAATAGTAAAGGTTGCCTTTTTTTACACCGCTAGCCGCGATAATGTCGCTGATGCTTGTTTTATGGAAGCCGTTAGCAATAATGAGCGTACGAGCATCACTGATAATTTTTTCACGGGTCTTTTCACCCTTGCTCAAATGGCTCATAAATGTCTCCCCCCCCAAAAAAAAACCGAACGTTCGGTACAAACTACCATGATTAATATTTTTTTGTCAACAACCATTTTTTATAAATAATAGGTGTTTTGAAAGTTCTGACAATCCTCCCGATTTCATAAATCTGCCTAGTTTTATGATTAATACAAGAAAATTTCAGTTCTGCAGGCAAAACTATGCCTTGCAGATCTTGCCAAATTCGTTACCCCAGAAAGTTAATCTATTTCAAAATAATCTAGCTCGCAACCTGATCTGTTTTTTTCTCATGCCATGGAGCAACCCGGAATAACATCAACATGCCCGGAATTGCCATGACTGTGCAGAAGAAAAAAAACGGTGTCCAGCCGATCTGCTCTACAATAAAGCCAGTGGAGGCATTGGCAAATGTTCTGGGCAAGGCGGCCAGTGCTGTAAAGAGTGCAAATTGCGTGGCAGCATAAACAGGGTTTGTTTCACGGGCAATAAATGCGGTAAAGGCAGCCGTCCCCAAACCAACGCCTAAATACTCAAAGCCCATGGCAAAGGCTAAAACAATGGTGTTGTTCCCGACTTCGGACAAGAGGGCAAAGCCAAGAATACTGACAATCTGCACCAGGCCAAACAACCACAAGGCACGATTAATGCTCATCTTGAGCATCACCAAACCACCCAGGGCCATACCGGTTGTCATGGCGATCAATGATGATGTCTTAGCAACCACGCCAATTTCTGTCTTGGTAAAACCAAGGTCAATGAAAAAGGGAGTTTGCAATGCGGTAGCCATGTTATCTCCCAGTTTATAGAGAAACATAAAGAGAATAATCTCAAGGGCGGGGAACCTTCCCTTACGTTGCATGAATTCAGTAAACGGTAGGACTATGGCTTCACGTAAGGTTTTGGGTGCATTGGGTTCACGGGTGGCTTCCTGAATCACCAATGTCAAAATAATTCCCACCAACATGAAGGCAGCAACAATGATAAACACAGCACGCCAGGTCATATGGTCTGCAAGAATAAATGCCAAAGAACCAGGCACTAGACCTGATAGGCGATACGCCTGTATATGAATTGAATTTCCCAGGCCAAGCTCATTGTCCGGCAACAATTCACGACGATAGGCATCAAGCACAATATCTTGGCTGGCACTGAAAAATGCAACTGCTGCTGCAAGATAGGCAACCATCCAAATTGACAACTTAGGATTGATAAAGCCGAAACCTGCTATGGAAAAGAGCAATACCACCTGGGTTATCAACATCCAACTGCGACGCCGCCCCAAAACAGGCAATGAATATCGATCTAATAATGGTGACCAGGAAAATTTCCAGACGTAAGGGAAACCAATCAATGCAAATAAGCCAATTTCCGCCAGGCTCACCCCTTCTGACCTCAACCAGCCAGGAACAAGTTGATATAATATGAAGAGAGGCAGGCCGGAGCTAAAACCAGTAAAGATACAAATCAACATGCGGCGATTAAATATCGCCTCTTTTATCGAAGGTTTTGCCATATGAATTCATTCTTCATTACGTCTGGATTGAGTTGAAAAATAAGTAGTTGGTTTTGTCAATTACCTTATTATACGTATAAAAAAATCAGCAAAGCCCTTTTGATAATTGGGTAGCCTGAGAAGAATATCATACTTAAGCTGATATTGCACTTTCCTGAACATTTTTTGATTTTTTATTAATTCCCATATACATTGTCTTTTTAATTGCAGAATTATTCATTTGTTTTGTTGCTGTCAAAGTCTTGCCAAACATAAAGTATAACTGGTATACTTCGGGAATTATTCTCTTTATTCACAGAACAATTCAGATAGAAACACTGTGAAAACGACGACACGAGGGAGAACATGGAAAACGGTAGCGAACAAAGACAATATGAACGAGTCTTTTTTAGTGCGAGCCAACATATTGAAGGGTCCTTTTCCGTGGCCCAGGATGCGTCGGACGAATACCAGGTTGCTATACTCAACCTGAGTGAAGGTGGAATGCATTTCACTCAAAGCCGTGATGGGATGAAAAATATTAGTGAAGGAGATATTGTCATCCTGCGGGGTATGAGTGGACCAGATCCTCTTAACTTTACCCAGGATATTAAAATGGCGATTAAATGGATCCTGGACACTGACTTCTTGGAGCACGTTAGTTATGGCTGTGAATTTCTCGACCTCACGCCTGACCTTCGAGAAAAAATTCGAGATGTAGTGACCAATGGTCTACCAGGCCCCAGTTATTAGTGGTATACCCCCGTGGAATGCTAAAGAGAAGGTAGCACCTTCAAGTACCACTGGCACACTCAGAATGCATTGATGAGATTTCCCTGTCCGCCTATTTCCCTTTTTGAAAATCAATGGAGAATTGAAATGAACTCATTTTTTCATAAAAAAAACTGCGCACTATTTCTTCTTACCTTATTCCTGCCACTATTTCTTGCCACGACCAATTCCAGTGCAGAAGACAAAGCTGTTCAGGTTCTCATGGAAACAAATCTCGGCAATATCACTCTTGAGCTAAACTCCACAGCTGCCCCTAAATCAGTGGAGAATTTTCTCTCTTATGTTGATAGCGGATTTTTCAACAACTCTATTTTTCATCGAGTTATCCAGACATTCATGATCCAAGGCGGCGGCTTTACCCCTGATATGCAGAAAAAGTCCACCCGGGCTCCCATTGCCAATGAGGCTTATAATGGCTTAAAAAACAAAAAGGGGTCCATTGCCATGGCTCGCACCAATGCACCCCACTCTGCTACCAGTCAATTTTTTATTAATACTGTGGACAATGCCTTCCTTGACTATAAAGGTAAATCCCCACGTGGTTGGGGTTATTGCGTATTCGGTCAGGTAATAAAGGGCATGGATGTTGTTGATGCCATTGCCGCTCAACCAACTGCTCCACAAGGAATGCACCAGAACCTTCCCAAAAAAACTGTTGTCATTGTCAAAATGTCACGAGTTCCTGTAAAAGTAGAGAAATAAGGCAAAATCACCGCGAGGCCTTGTATGGCATTTTTACAACAGTCTTATTCTAAAAATGTACGCTTTCTTAAAGCCAAGGCGACGAAACAATCTATTATCGGCGTGATTATCGCCTGTATTGCCATCATTACCGCCACAATTGCATCTTCAATCCTTGATTCAGGCAGCGTCAGCTTAAAAGGCGTGGTCGATGCCCAGAAAAACAACTTTGTCCTGTGGATTCTTGATACCATGCCTTTTGTTTTTGCAGTATGGGGACAATACGTTGGCTCTCTTATAGCCTATGAGGCCAGTGCACTGGTCATGGATCAAACCCAGGACCTCCGTACTCAAACCGCTGCCCTTGAAATTAAAGCCGAGCATGATATGACCCATGACTCACTGACGGGATTGCCCAATCGCGTACTTCTGCAGGATCGCGTTGAACAGTCAATCAGCACGGCCTTTCGTGAAAAATTCAAAATAGCCCTGATGGTTTTGGACATTGATCGCTTCAAGGAAATTAACGAGACTCTAGGGCATTTCAATGGCGACCGAATACTCAAACAATTTGTAGTCAGGTTAAATGGCGTTATTCGTGATTCTGATACCCTGGCCCGTCTCGGTGGTGACGATTTTGTCATCTTGATCCGTAAAATTTCCTCTAAAAAAGATGTGGAAAAAGTGGCCAAGAATATCCAGAATGCCTTGGATCCACCTTTTGCCACCGAAGGTTTAACCCTTGACATCCAGGTGAGCATTGGCGCCGCGCTTTGTCCGGATCATGGCCAGGATTTCGACACCCTGCTGCAGCACGCTGACATGTCAATGTATGCAGCAAAAAACGACAAAAGCGGGTTTGTCATTTTCTCTGACAAACTTAATAAGTCCAGTCCCCAGAAACTTACATTGATGGGAGAGTTGAAACAGGCAATCGAAAGGGATGAATTACGGATTTTTTTCCAACCCAAGGTAGATAATAAGGGTGAACAAGTAACTGATATTGAAGCTCTGGTACGATGGCAACATCCCAAACATGGCCTCATGGCACCCAATGAATTTATCCCACTGGCAGAACGGACCGGTCTCATCAAAGACCTTTCACTCTGGGTTCTAAAGAACAGTTTAAGCCAATTGTCACAATGGCGTAATGATGGATATGAATTCGGCCTTTCGGTTAATATTTCTGCCCAGGATCTACTGGACCCAGAATTGGCTGACACAGTTGCCGGGCTTCTGGCTCAATTTAATATTCCAGCTGATAAACTTTGCCTGGAAATCACCGAAACCTCCGTTTTGGCTGACCCGGAACGCGCCTTAGAAATTCTGCATCACATTTCAGACATAGGTGTACGCATTTCCATTGATGATTTTGGTACAGGCTATTCGTCCCTCGCACATCTTCGCAAAATGCCAGTGAATGAAATTAAAATTGACCGTTCGTTTGTCATTGACATGCTGGAAAATCATAATGACAAAATTATTGTGCAGGCCACCATTGGTCTTGGAAAAAACCTGGGTTTAGATGTTGTGGCAGAAGGGGTTGAAAACTCAGAAACCATGGCTGAACTTCACGAACTGGGCTGCAATCAACTACAGGGTTTCCTTTTTAACAAACCACGTAATGCCGAAGATTTCATAGAGTGGTTTAAAAAGCATCGTATAGAAGTTGAGAAAAAGGACTGATTCAAGGGGCCAAGGGGCCAAGGGGCCAAGGGGCCAAGGGGCCAAGGGGCCAAGGGG
>CAYUCH010000191.1:0-6196 GCA_964443295.1 uncultured Desulfobulbia bacterium
GTCTGATATCCCAATTATGGAGGACAAACCCTCCCTCCATAATATCCAGAAACCCCAGCTCGATGAGCGCAGAAACAAAAATACCGGGTTCTCCGTTCCACCCGGCATCTATCTCAACGTCTTCACCAGTATAATTTTCAAGGACTCCTGTTGGTTTTGTCTCAGCTATTGTCATCCAGAAGTCTAAAAGAGCGAGGACACCATCAGCCCCAAGTCTCATAAAAAGCTTTTTTCGTTTCCGGTGCGTCTTGAAGCTTAAGGACAACCTTATATCGTCAGGCATAATAATTCCTTTTTAACTTGACAAATATTCCTGTGAGGAGTATTTTAATCATAATACAGGCTCTATTAGCGATTCAACAGCCAAAAGAATTTCAGCCGGGCAGCGGATATCTCCAGATTCGTATTTGGAAATATTTTGCTGAGTCGATTTTAGCTCATGGTCATCGATTAGTTTTTTTGCCAGGCCAGCCTGGGTCAGCTTCAGGGCCTTTCTAATACCTTTAATTTTTAACCCGGCTTTTTTGTTAAAGTCAGTTTTCATTACATCCTCCTGATATGATTTGAAGAAATTTACTATCTATTAACATGAATAATTTACACATTGCAAGCGTTTTTTAAAATAAATATTCACGAAAGGAGAAAATCATGAGCAGCCAGCACAGCGTATTGCGCCAACTACGGCTGTCTCAGCCCGAAAAATTAACCCAGAAAGATGTCGCAGAGGGGGCTGGGATATCACAGGGCAACTATTCAAAAAAAGAGAAGGGGGATGTCGCAATTACCTTGACAGACTTGGAGAGGTTGGCTAAATTCTACGGCGTTCCAGCCTGGCAGATCCTCCAGGGCAACACTGCTAATTCGAATCAGGAGCCTGAAACCGACAACGGAAACGGAGAAATGATGAAGAGAATAATTGAGCTGACCGATGTGATCACGACACTGAATAAGCTGATTAATAAAAAAGATGTTGAGATTGAAAAGTTAAAACAGGAAATCGAACGCAGGGGGGAGTAGCAGCCTTGCCACCAGCCCATTGAGCAAGGCAGTAAGCGATTCGGGCTATATGGTTATAAACGGTGGTGGTGTTGTCGAGGATTACCACTACACGGGTGACTTTGAGCCACCACGACCAGTGGATTATATGTGTGGTAAGAACCTTGGGGATTTCACCACAGAAAGCATACAAAACAGGTTTTATAAAAGCACCTGGGAATTGGCCCAGGCCGAGCCTCCGCCGGAAGCGCATATTGTCTATGCCATCGAGCGCCACCTACGCAGCATTCATGTCAAAATAGTGCCTACAAAACACAATGACCTATACATAATAATAACAACCATGAAAGACATCCCTGTCTTTAAACCCGCAGTAAAACCCTACTCGTCAAAAAACGTTCTTGACCTTTATAAGTACCGCAAAAAATAATCTTTTAAAAACCAACTTCTGAAACCCGCTTGGGCTAAGGCTCTCGCGGGTTTTTTGTATTTATGTGAATTTATTTGCATATTTACGCTTGACATGAATAATTTATTCATATACGTTATTCACATCTGGAGTTTTTAATTGGCGTTAATTTTAAGAGGAGAAAGGTTATGGAAAAAGATTTAATAGGACATGCAAACCATATTTATAGCCAATCTGAGATGACAGCGTTAAGAGTGGAAACAATTGATATTGAAAAAGAAAATGACATACCGCCGTACATAACGATTGTTGATACTGGAGCACATGACGCTGATGGCTACCACCAAAGAATTAGTATCTCCAGCAAAGAGCAGCTTAACCAGTTAAAGGTATTGCTCAACATGGCTGAAGATGCGCTGGAGTGGGAATAATCAATAATTAAAAGGAGGCCCAAATTGGCAAAGCAAAAGCAAACCACCAACCCTTTAACCCTCATCCTGCTCAACACCCGGCAGATCCACAAGCTGGTGGACAGGTATGAGAACGACAGGGTCAGGCTGGCGATTTTTAAAAGCAAGGTTAAGAAAGAGGCCCGGAAAATAATCGAGGCTGTGGGGAGGGTGAGATGATGAGGCTTATTGTTGGATCCAAGTCTGAAAAACTGGCTGATGAGTACTTCAATTATAACTCAGCCAAAGAGATGGAATTATCCCGGCTGGCAAATGCGTACCTGAAGCTCAAACCGTTTTTAAAAGCCATTCCACTTCATTATGACAGCTCAGGATATGGCTGGGTGCCGGTAGACTACAATGTCTTTAGCGAGCTGGCAAGTGGCGAGCGAGGCGACGGCGAATGCCCAAGGCATGAGGATTTTAAAATTGCAGCATATACCGGAGAGATCGCTGTTTTTATTATGTGGATGCCCGATGACGACAGGTTTGAACATCCAACTTTTTCTCAGTTTATGGCAGCATATTCAAAGCAAGGTCACATCGAGCTTTACCCTGAAATGGACGCAGAGACTTATTTAAGGAGCAAACAAAATGGACGCGATAAAAATAGTGCTCGTTGCAGCAATTGCATACCTACTGATCTCATTGATCACCTTGGCGTTCTTCTTTCTCAGTGCAAGGCCAGAAGAGAGGAATTACACGGGGCTGACCACGCCGGACATTGCGATTGATATGACGCTGGCGGAGGTGCTGCATAGGGATGACTATCAAAACAGGTATGCGAGGTAGATATGTGTTTCATGAACTGTGAATACGAAGGCTGGAGCGGCGAGCCGAACAGGCGCTGCCCTGAAATTTGCCCACATGAGGCAGAGGAGTGCTTCGGGTGTGGGGAAATTTTTTATGACGATCAAATAAATAAGCAGGGCCTGTGTGAGGCCTGCGAGGAGGATTAATGGGATGGCAGGAAGATGCGCTTGAGGCGCTTAACGAAGAAGTTGAGAGATGGGTTGAAGAGAAGATGAAGAATTACCCTATCAGGATTTTCGACCAGAATGATAATGAGATGGATATCACCAAAGAAAACCAGGACGGCGGTGAGTTGTGGCTTTGGGTGGAGGTGCCGGATGACAAAAGTTAAGCTTGGAGTCCACAACGAGTGGGTACCAAATTCTGTCTATCACCGTGGACCGGGGGCCAGTAACTCTGACCTCGCCACTTTATATTTTAAATCACCAGCACATCTGAAGTGGCGCAAAGACCATGTTGAGCCAGGAACCGAAGCGATGAACCTCGGCAGTCTGTTTCATACCTTGGTCTTAGAGCCGGAGCATATGACCCGGAGGTTTCATATTTTTGAGGGTGAGAAGAGGTCTAAGGTAAAAAAAGAAGAATGGGCCAAGGCTGAAGGCTCAGGGAAGATAGTGGTTAGAGAGAAGGCCACGGCTGATGTCGTTGAAATGGTTAAGAGCGTGAAGGCTCACCCTGCTGCCGGAGCTTTTTTAGAGCGCATGGATGGGACAATATATGAGCGCCCCATCTATTGGAAAGAAGAAACTACGGGTCTTTTGTGTAAAGTGAAGCCGGATATTATTATTCACAACACACAATTGCGTATCCTGGTCGACTTAAAGAAGACACGAGATGCTTCATACAAAGGGTTCCAGAAGGCTATTGGCACATACCTCTATGATATGCAGGCGGCCTATTATCTTGATGGAGCCAAGGCTGGAACAGGCAAGGACTTCGATGCTTTTTGCTTCATTTGTTGTGAACCTGAGCCTCCATACGCCGTATCGGTTTATTTGGCAGACGCTGAAATGATTGAAAAGGGCCGTGAGCTTTACAAGCACAATCTCGGCATTTTTAAGAAATGTCTAAATACTGGTGAGTGGCCCGGATACCCTAAAGATGTGCAAACGATATCCCTGCCTATGTGGAGGTTATAATGGTCACCCAAAAAAGAGTTCGGGAGTTGTTCGACTATAGAAGTGACGGGGCGCTCATAAGAAAGGTCAGGGTCGCACAAAGAGTTAGAGTAGGAGATGCGCCAGGATGTAAAACACCTTATGGATACCTTATTACAGTTGTAGACGGGGAACACATTTTTAACCACAGGATCGTTTGGCTGTGGCACAAAGGATATATACCAGAGCACAACATCGATCATATCAATGGAATTAAAACAGACAATCGCATCGAAAACCTGAGAGAAGCCTCTCCTTCTTGTAACAATCTAAACTCTGGTAAAAGAGTGGATAATAAGTCTGGAGTAAGAGGTGTTAGCTGGTCAAGGAAAGACAACAGGTGGGTTGCGATATTGTGGAGAAATAAAAAAAGGGGCGTGTTCGGATATTACAAAGAGTTTAGCGAGGCCGCACTCGCTCGACTCACAGCGGAGATCTGCCTTGAGATAAAAGGAATGCTGACGAAAAGTTCGGCATACAAATACGCAGTAAAAAACAACTTAATTAAAAAGGAGTTTATTCATGACTGAGAACTTACCGGCAGAAAAAGAAACAAACACTAAGCCTGTTATCACAGCAGGGACAAAGCCTTACCCGCTCATGCCTAAGAACTTTGACGAGTTTTTTCGGCTGGCGAATATCATCTCGGCTTCTGGTATGGCTCCGAAAAGCCTCCAGCGCCCGGAACAGGTATTCACTGCCCTCCAGATCGGCAGTGAGATAGGGCTGACCCCCATGCAGGCAGTTACCTCAGTGGCCGTAATTAACGGCATCCCTGCGGTCTATGGCGATACGCAGCTTGCTCTGGTCAGAGGCTCAGGCCTTCTGGATTATATCCGGGAAGAGTTTGAGGGAACCGGAGATGACCTGACAGCCACCTGTGAGGTTAAGAGGAAGGATGACGTAATTCCTATCATTCAATACTTCAGCGTGGCTGATGCGAAGCAGGCAGGGTTATGGGGTAAACAAGGCCCATGGAGCCAATACAGCCGCCGAATGTTACAAATGAGGGCAAGATCTTTGCTCTTAGAGATGCATTCCCCGATGTACTGAAAGGTATCAAGGCTCAAGAGGAAGTGATTGATTTCGAGCCGACTGAAGACGGCACATACCAAGCCCCAGCCCTCAATAAGGTCAACGATGCCATCACCGTCGCTAACCAGGGTCAACCCGACACCGAACCAGAGCCGGATCCTGATCCGCCAAAACCGAAAAAAACCAAGGCCCCTGAGAAAAAGGAAAAGGTTGAGTCTGCTCCATGGGATTACCAGAGCTATAAGAATCAAAGGACCGGTGACGGCAAGACCACCGGCTTTGCCGCCTATGTCAACGCCAATGCCGACTCTTTCCATGAGCAGTCTGAAGAACGCCAAGATGTCGCTCGGAAAAAATGGGCCGCCCTGTACGGTAAAAAGCCATTCCCACTCGGTCCTGTTGAAGAGGAGCCTGTGAAAGAGAATCCCGCTGAACCAGAACCTGAGCCTGAAGAGATGGGTCAGGCCGACGAGGTTGAGTATGTCAAAATTTACGGTGTTGAGATCGCCGAAGGATTTGAAAGAAAGGTCTATCCGCATGAAATTGATAAATGGCTTGTGGATATCTGGGAACATCCGAGCAAATACAATGATCAGGTGAAAGATAACTCGGAGCAGGCTTTTTACAGGTTTCTGAAATTCTTGTGGGTTAAATATCCCGACGGCTCTGAAAAGCGCCTGGTTGATACCGCTGCTGTGAGGCAGGAAAAATACGGCACAGAGCAGGGCTTGCCCGAAGAGGACCAGACACCCCCAGAAGAACCTGAAAGTGGATCTGAGGATGCAGGGGCTGATGAGGAAGAGAATCTTGGCATAGACCCAGATGGCCTTTACGAATGCCCGAATGCTGGTGGCGCTCAGGTTAACGGGCAGAGTTGTATTGATTGCCAATATCAAATTGGTTGTCCAGGCCTGGAGTAGGAGATGACCCTCCACGGCGATTATAACACTCGGAAGCGCTGCGGGATCAACAAGCGCTCTGTCGCTCGCATGAAGCAGCTCGCCCTGGAACGAAGTATTCGGCACAATGAATGCTCAGGGCGGCTGCTCCGCTATATGAATGAGCGGTATCTAAAAAAGCGTATGGCAAATAACATGCGGATCTACGCCGGTCATCTCTGGCTGTTCAGTGGGGAGAGCCTTATCACGGTGTATCCGATGCCGAGCAAGTATCATGCGGCGGTGAGGAAATGCATAGCAAGGAGGAAGAAGAATGGCTCTTAGTTGGTTCGATATCAAAGACAAGGTGGATGAGGCCAAGAGAACACTGAGCTATGCTGATGACATGGCGGATCAGATGGCACGGTTTTTAAAGGGCAGGCTCCGGCATTGTGATGG
>CAYUCH010000192.1:0-6164 GCA_964443295.1 uncultured Desulfobulbia bacterium
CGGTAACCCTCGCTCTTTCAATAGCGCTGTGTCAGATTAAGTCTGAACTAATTCAGTTAATGATAAAAATTTGCCCCTAGTTGCTCGTTGTTGTATGAAAAAAACCTATCCTTTGAAATAACTCCATAACGTCCTTATTTTTAAACTTATGTTTATTGTCTACGATGTACTTTGCCGCTGTTCCTTTAACACCAGGGCCTGTGGGCATGATGACCCACTGGAATAACACACCATCTTCCAATGCTTCGTGATTTTCTGCGAAGTTTTCAAATTCTTTTTTATGTTTAATCACATAGGCCTCAAGCTCAGCTACGGCCTGTTCAGTATTGTTCAGACTCAAATTTTGTTCTATTTCTATAACAATATTATGATAACTACCTCTTACTCTTCCATATTTTTCACTCTTGTAAAGGTCAAACGGCATCGTAATCAAACCCCACAACCACATCCCGATGAGTGCTATTCCTATGCATGCTGCAACTGCCATTCCGGCATTTTTTAGCCAACTACCAATATTTTCCAGTAAAGAAGGTTTTTCTATTTCTTCATAGACAATTTTTATTCCGCAACTTGAGCACGTCTTTCCCAAGGCAAAAGAATCGTCCAATATCGTGCCGCAACTTTTACAGATCTTCATCCCTCTCTCCGTTTTTCAAACAATCAATTCAACAATATCCATAAATAGTAAATACTCAGGAAACCACTTTGCCCATCCACCTTTTTGAGCCGAATAGTTTTTACGTTATATGACATATGCAGCAAAAGCAAGTAAAGCGCCAAAACTGATTGAGAGAATGTGTAAGGTAGCCACCAAGTGCAGTCTGGTCAGACATGCACTATTGTAAGGTGGTAATAGAATAGGTGTGGCAAAAAGCAAAGAGTTACGAGTAAAATCCGCGAATGGAAACCTTTCTCCTTAATAACGGTCTTCCGGCCCTTTTTATCCTGAGTTTTCTTGCCGCCACCGTAATTCCGCTGGGTTCTGAATGGCTTCTCGTCGCCCTTCTTCTCCAAGGCCATGAGGCTATTCCAGTGGTTGTCGTCGCCAGTGTCGGTAATTTTCTGGGCGGTTGCACAACCTATGGCATCGGCTATCTAGGCTCCACCTTGGTCACCCAGAAAATCCTGCGAATTTCAGATCAAGAAACCGGCAAGGCCATGACAATCTATAGCCGTTATGGATCATGGTCATTATTGTTCTCCTGGGTACCAATCATAGGCGACCCACTCTGCTTGGTGGCAGGATCTCTCAAGCTGCACTTCCTCATTTTCTCCATTTTTGTTTTCTGCGGCAAATTGGCCCGTTATTGGCTTTTAGCACATATAACCATGACGGGTGCTGCCATAATGTAATTTTAAAGAATTGGACTCATTGTAAGAAACGACTTGGAAAACCTCCCCTTGATGATATCATGCCAGAAAATAAGTTCGTTTACGATTTCATCAAACCTTGTGGAATCATATGAGGACGTTGTGGACAAAACAGATTCAATCACAAACCTGCTGAAAATGCATCAAGCTGGTATTTCTGCCGTTAAGGCGAACAAAATCCTGGTGAGTCTGGGCCTGCTCTCGGAGAAAGAGCGCCCAAGTGCAAAATATGCTGGTAAAATGAAAAAGTACAAAGCCCTTACCGAACAGGGTTTACAATATGGGGTAAACGCAGAAAACCCCAACAGCCCGGGACAGACCACTCCACATTACTTCATTGATACATTTGACCAGTTACTGCTGCTGATCCAGGGGGAAGTGAAGCAATGAAAATTAATGGACCAAAGATGAATACACATAGTCCAATAATGGGATATCTGCTCTGGATTTTCGGATTTATCGGGTCACACCGGTTTTATTATGGCCGGCCCAAAAGCGGCACTCTCTATTTTTTCACTTTGGGTCTCTTTTTCATCGGCTGGATTGTTGATCTGTTTTTAATCCCATCCATGGATAGAGATGCGGATATCACATACACAGCAGGGGTTATTGATTATAATGTTGCCTGGCTACTACTTACCTTTCTGGGGATTTTTGGTGTGCATCGGTTTTATCTCGGCAAGTGGCTGACCGGCCTGATTTATCTGCTCACCGGAGGTTTGTTTCTCGTTGGAATAATTTATGACTTCTGGACACTGAACAAACAAATTTCTGAGAAAAATACAGAGCAACCATGTCTCGTCTAAACCGAAGCGATATAAAACCAGGCCTTCGAGTCTTCATCGTCTTGAAACAGGATCAACGATCTGGAAAACTCACCGAAGGAATTGTCAAAGACATCCTGACAAAATCCCCAACACATCCCCATGGCATCAAAGTCCGTTTGGAAAGCGGTGCCGTTGGGCGAGTAAAAAACATAGCTTAACAAGGTATTGATCAAGAGAGGACAAAAGGTGGTTTTATAATGAAAATGCTGTTGTATCTTATTGTGCTGTTGTTCATAGGTGGTGTTGTTTATAACGTTCTTTCAGGGAAGAATGAAAGTGGATTAGAAACAGAATCTATTGAGCAGATGACTGAGGAAGCAGGCCAAGAAATGGTCGACCACCTTCGTGTTCCCATTGAAAAAGCCCGTGATCTCAAGAGCCGTGAAGACGAGAGAGTTCGCCAGATGGAAGAAGACATGAAGAAGCAGTTCGAATGATAGAGCCTCTTTTCTCGCTACTCATCCTTCAAGGCTGCTGATTTCTGCAGGTAGTAATCATAGTCGCCACCATACAGGTGCATCTTGCCGTGGTCGATTTCCATGACATGATCCACCAGGGATCGAAGGAAATGGCGATCGTGGCTCACCAAGATTACAGTACCGGTGAATTTTTTAAGCGCCTCAAGCAAAATCTCGCGGGATTGCATGTCCAGATGGTTGGTGGGCTCATCCAGAATCAGAAAGTTGAGGGGACGGGCCAGGAGGGTGGCCAACACAACGCGACTTTTTTCGCCACCAGAGAGCTGGAAGATACGTTTATCAACATCATCACCCTGGAAAAGAAAGGCGGCACACAGGTTTCTGATCGTACCGATATTTTCCAGGGGCATGGCCTCCTGCAAGGTGTCGAATACTGTTCTGTCTCCATCCAGGATATCCATGGAATGTTGGCTGAAATAACCAACCTCCACGTTAGCACCCAGGGTGACGCTACCGCTGGTGGGTTCGGTCATGCTGGCCAGGACTTTTAAAAAGGTGGATTTACCTGCACCATTCACCCCGACCACAGCAATCTTTTCCTGTCGTCGGATCATGCCGGAAACCCCGCTGAACACCTTTTTCTTGCTGTCATCTTCTAAAGTCCAGGTCTTGCCAAGTTCCGCCATTGCCACTACATCTTCTCCGCTGCGGGGAGGCTCGGCAAATTCAAAACGCATAACCCTCTGCTCAGGAGGCAACACGATGCGTTCGATCTTTTCCAACTTCTTAATGCGCGACTGCACCTGAGCAGCATGGGATACACGGGAAGCAAATTTGGCGATGAACTCTTCCTCTTTTGCCAACATCTCCTGTTGGCGACGATAACTGGCAAGCAAATTCTTTCGACGGATCTCCCTCTCTGTCAAGTAGTAGTCGTAATTGCCGCCATAGGTAGTAACGGTCTTATTGGCCACCTCGATAATCCGGCTGACAATGGAGTTCATAAAGGTTCGGTCATGGCTGGTCATGAGTACTGCACCCTTAAACTCGTTTTTGAGCCACTCCTCAAGCCAGATAATGGATTCCATGTCCAGATGGTTGGTGGGCTCATCCAGGAGCAGGACATCGGGATTAATAGTTAAGATCTTGGCCAAGGCGATGCGCATCTTCCAACCACCACTGAAGGATTCCACCGGTCGATTGTAATCATCCGGCCCGATACCAAGTCCGGTGAGCACTGTCTGGGCCCTGGTTTCCAGGTCATAACCGCCCCGGTGTTCAAACTCCTCCTGGGCATTTCCGTACCGCTCAAGCAGGGTGGCCAACTCATCGTCGGACATGGGCTGGGCCATGGCAGCCTCCATCTCCTTGATCTCCTTGGCCAAGGCCATGACCTGTGACATTGCCGACATAGTTTCTTCAAGCGCGGAGCGACCGGCCATCTCTCCAACCTCTTGGGAGAAATAACCAATCACTGTTTTCTTGGAGCATGATATTTCACCGCTATCCGCCTCCTCCTCGCCTGTGATCAGGCGAAATATCGTACTTTTGCCGGCACCGTTGGGGCCAACCAAACCGGTACGCACACCGGGCAATATCTGAAGGCTGGCATTGCTGAAAAGGACCTGGCTGCCATGCTGTTTGTTAATATGTGTCAAGTGAATCATAACGAGTCTCGCAATGCTGGAACTCCAAGGTGGTGCCGCGCCCTGGTCTATTAGTTATACGGTTTAAATTCCCGCTCAAGAAGGGTGTAGTGTTCATGACCGGGCGGACACTATAAGACGGTTTACTTTTTTTCGCCCCAAAATTCCCCTTGCCAACCTCTGTTGGTCGGTTATTGTCTCCACCATGTTAAAAACCAGCCCCCACATCCTTACCGGAAAACCTCTGCCAATGTGGATTTTACACAGCCTGATGGTGTTGGCCACCATCGTGGTCTCCAGCTCCTTTACCGTTGGTGCTGCTATAACCCATGGGCTTGAGCCGTCCGTCCTCCTTCTGGTCCGTTATGGTGTGGCCACCCTCTGTTTGGCCCCAATGGTCATCTGGCGGTATGGCTTGACATTACCTGAGGGCCGACAACTTTTAGGATACAGCGTGATCAGCGCCAGCACGGTGGGCTTCTTCTGGTGCATGTTTGAGTCCCTGCGCTACACCAGTGCCTTCAACACCAGTGTCATTTTTACCCTGGTACCAGGGATCTCGGGTATCTATAGTGCTCTATTTCTCAAGGAACGACTGGGGCGATATCGAATCCTGGCTGTTGGCTTTGGAATGCTTGGCGCACTGTGGGTAATTTTCCAGGGTGACCTGCAACGCCTTCTGGCCCTGGAACTGAATTATGGTGATCTGCTTTTTCTAGTTGGCTGTTTTATGATGGCCGCCTATCCACCGCTGGTAAAACGGCTGCATAAGCAGGAGTCAATGGTGGTCATGACTTTCTGGGTATTGGCCACCGGCATGGGCTGGCTCTTCCTGCTCGCCTTTTCCAGCCTGGCAACGGTTCATTGGCAGGGGGTTGAGGCCTCAGTATGGGCTGGAATTATCTACCTGGCGCTCTTTTCCACCATCCTCACTTTTTACCTCACCCATATAGCCACCCTCCACCTGGGTCCCACTCGAGTCATGGCATACAGCTATTTCTATCCCGCCTTTGTGCTGGTGATTGATTGGGGATTTGGCCAGGAAATGCCACCAATGATCGTCCTGCCGGGCGTAGCAGTAATCAGTCTGGCCACCGTTGTTCTACAGCGCGGTGTTGAGTCGCCTGCTCAGTAGTGGAAAAAGACTGGTGACTGTAAAATTCGCGTCAATCAATAAGGATTGATTTTCTTGCACAAAGGTAAGCGTCATTGGTAGATATAAAATGCTCATTTTTATTACTACTATATTCACAGTATAATGCTATTGGTGGATAGCCGAGCAGCAAACAACGAATGATGCAGCCATGGATAAAAAGGACACGCTCCCCAACGAGCTGGAAGAAGAGCTAGATTTTGTAGAAGACGATGAGACCCAGAGCCTGGAAGGCACAACTGAGGCATCGTTTGATGCAGCCATGGATGCAATGGGCGATCTTCTCGGTGAGCTCTCAAAAAAGGAAGAGGCCGGTAAAAATCAGGGCCTGGAAGGTACAACTGAGGCGTCTGCCCCCCCCTATTGATGTAATGGGCGATCTCCTCAGGGACCACTCTGAAAAAGCAGAAGACGGTGAAAGCCAGGACCTGGAGTTCATCCCTGATGCGTCGTTAGATAATACCCCCACGGATGAAATAAACGAGCTTCCTAGTGAACCGGAATTGAAAAAAGACCATGAGGCCCAACGCCCGGAGGCCAAACCTGATCTATCGCCAGATAATACTCCCACAGATGACATGGACACAATTCCCAATGATCTGGAATTGGTAGAAGACGATGAGACCCAGGGCCTGGAAGGCACCACAGAGGCGTCGCTTGATGCAGCTATGGAAAACCTGGACACGATTCCCGATGAGCTCGCACAAAAAGAAGAAAAAGAACACCACCACATCCAGTACATCACAGA
>CAYUCH010000193.1:0-6163 GCA_964443295.1 uncultured Desulfobulbia bacterium
ATGGGTGGCCGGCTTCGCGTGGAATAGGTGGCCGAGATCAGTGGAATACGCAATTAAAGGTAATGGTAGGTTGGCGCTTCTTTTACTAACAAATATTCAGCTTTGGTCTAATGAACCCAGGTTCCTGCTATTGCTTCTGATATAGCAGCACCTTCCAGTAGCAGGTCTGCTATTTCCCCTGCGGAAAGACTGACCACAACAAATTTTACAGCCATCCCCACCAGCCACATATCCCATTGAGATTTCAGCAGTTTATCCAAGGTGGACCACTAACGAACTCCCTTCCTGCGTTTTGGCATATGACATGCAATTATTGATCACCAGAAAATGATACTGGGGGGCAAGTGGATAGCCTGACTCCAGGCAAAGCAATAGAATTCAGGAAAAGGTCTGGTCCTTTTAATAAGTAAAACCGGAAGGAGTAGCCAATCATGAATATTTTGGAAATTCTGGAACAGCGTGGCTTTATTGAAAAAAAGACCGAAGGACTTGCTGAGGCTGTAGATCGTGGTGAAAATCTGACCGTATATACCAGCTTTGATCCCACCGGCAACAAACTTCATGTCGGACATCTGCTGCCCATCATGGCAATGTCCCATTTTCAGCAGTCAGGGCATCGTCCAATTATGCTGGTAGGTGGTGCGACCGCCATGGCAGGTGATCCATCCGGTAAGTCTGAAGCTTGCCCTTTACTAACGACTGAAGAAGTCAGGCACAACGTGGCCTGTCTGGAGGCAGAACTTTGCCGTTTTTTAAATTTTGACAATCACAGAGGGGCCGTCATGGTTGATAACAGCGACTGGATTGAGTCGGTGACCTTGCTCGATTCTCTGCGGGACGTAGGCGCTCACTTTAATCACAACACCATGCTGGCCCAAAAGAGCGTTCAAACCCGACTTGCCTCTGAGGAGGATCTTTCCTTTCTCGAATTTTCCTATCAGACCATGCAGGCCTTTGATTTTCTGGAACTTAATGAACGCTTCAACTGCACCGTCCAGCTTGGCGTCAATGACAAACTCGGAAACATTACATCAGGCATTGATTATGTCCGCAAAAAAACTGGAAAGCGGGTTTATGGTCTGACAGTGCCGTTGCTTACCTGGAGCAGTGGAGAAAAATTTGGCAAGACCGCCGGCAACGCTGTCTGGCTTGACCCGAAACAGACTTCTCCGTTCCAGTTCTACCAGTTCTGGTTTCAAACCAGCGACCAGGACGTGGAGCAGTTTCTCAAGTATTTCACCTTGTTGTCCATTAAAGATATTTCATCGATCATGGAGATTCATTGCCGGCAGCCCGAAAATCGTCTGGGCCAAAGGATTCTTGCTACTGAAGTAACCAAACAGGTTCATGGCGAAGAAGGACTTGCCAAGGCAAACCAGGTCAGTGATCAGTTCAAATTCACCAGATTTTTCGGGGAATGAGGTGCAGAAAATGGACAATAAACCCGTAGTTATTATCACAGGTATGGGCTCAGAAGATGTAAAAGAGAGCGGCAAAATCCATTGTTACGTCTGTAAACGTACTGAAAATTCCAAAACAGTATTTATAAAGGACGAAGGAGAATTTTCCAAAAAGCTCCTGATAAAAATGATAACTTTCGAAAACTCGAACAACGAGTATAGATTTTTCCTCTGCGAGGAATGCCTGTTGTTAATGGCAGCTCTTTCACGGAGTGAGGATCTTGCCATTCACGGTATCGAGGCCCCTATGCAGGGCAACTCTCATTGACTATGAATAGTACCTTTAAAATGAGGATGAATGTCCCCTGCCAGTGGATTTTTCTGAAATTATCAAGGTGACATTGCAGAAAGAGGGAGAACAGATCATTTGTTGGTGCTATTATTATTCCTCCGGCTCATGATGTCTATCCTTCATAAAATAGGATTGATAGTATGTGATATTTAGGGAAGAGAAGTCATACTTATCCTTACAGCTTTGGCAGATGTATCCTAGAAGCTCTCCTATGAACAGAGGAGAGTCTATCATAGCTTGATACTTCTCAAATTTATTGTAATAAATTGCATAGTGGACCTCATTGTCCAATTTTACCAGGCAATCGCTACAAACGAAATTTGTATTACAAAAATTAGCAATACTCGAATATTCGATAAGCGCATTGCCAAAAAATTTCTCGACTTCAGGATCCATTTGAGGGCTGACAACTAACACATTCATGTCGTTAATGAAAATCGGATCAGACACCCAGACCCTATCGAGACATTGTTGGCATATCGTGGCAAAGACGTAAGGCTTACCATTCGGAACCAAATTTAATTCCTTCTCACCAGGCCCCCCTAAAGCCTCCGTTTGCTGACGACAAAGCGTCAGGACGTGAAAGCATTTAACCCCACTTATATTCTCACATAAATCACACTGAAATTGCTTGTCTCCATTCATAGCTTATCGCCCTATATTACCATCTATTTTGCATGTTTTGAACATGCTGCCAACACCCTGCTTCCCCCAATTATCGTCCTCCAAATTACCTTGTCGACGCTGACTTTATATAGCTCGACATTCTTCAGCTCTGGGTTTCAGGAGTTATTCATTTTTCTTCTTCAAGTTGTTTGGGATATTTAAACTCTAATATTGGGGGCCGTTGCCAGTTACCATTCTGGTCTTTCAATATCGTCTCCTTTGTAACTGTCAGGTAATCTGGATTTGCTGAACAAATATAAACTCTTAATGCAATAAGGTTGTCCAGACTGATCGCCTCACCCTTATCTCTTCCCGGGAAGTAGGAGATGTGTCCGCAGCCCTGATCTGCAATGGCGATAGAAATCTCATTTACAGCGGCATCTAGCGACCTCCATTCTCTTGAAAAATGGAGCTTTTCAACTAAAAGATCATTTATCAATTCAGGCTTCACCGAATAATTCGAATCTGTCATAACAGGTTCGCAATCTTCAAAGCCTGTTTTGAACATTGTGAGGTTTAAAAAAGCCAGGCCGTTGCATGCACTTACATAATAGGATTTTTCGGGTCCCTCTGACGTATATCTTTTGGGTGGTAAAAATTTAGCGCAGCCAAGCATCATTGCAGCGCAAATTGCCAATAAAATGATTGATGTAAAATTCCTCACGAGTATTCCTCCTCTGTTTTTTTTGGGGGGGCAAGGCCTCATGGTCGAGGCCTGTTTTCTGCTCCAGCCCAAAAGTTTGTTTATTATTGCGAACTAATTACAAGCTTAGCGAATCTTGCTTTAAAATGCGGGGTCAGTTTGGTAATTTTTTGGGAAATTTATAATCAATGAAAGGGACATGTTGATATCCACCTTCACCATCCTTTGTAATAATTTCTTTTTTACCTATCAGGTAATCAGGATCGGCGGAGGCGCAAATATAAACCCGCAAACCAACCAGGTTATCGATATTGATGACACCCTCATCATTACTTCGAGGATTATAAATTAAATAAGCACAACCTCTATCATCAAGGGCTCGGTGTAAATCATCCACTACATTATCCAAATATTGCCAGTTAGAAAAACCCACCTCTTCAGTCAATAACCTTTTAATAACCTCCGGCTTGACCTGGATGGAAGACGATGCACACCGATCATGAAGATTATAAATAGATATAATCCTATAAGGTAACGGTGAACACCACTCAACAATATATCCTTGTTCGAGATCATCATTTGAGTATCGCATTACGCATCCACCCAATAATGGGACCGCCATTGTTATCACTATGAATTGAATAGTTTTCACTTTCACATTGTCCTCCTTCATGCCTGGTTAATACTGGAAGCATTTAAAAAAATTATGAGCCAAAGGCTGCGACTTTATTGATACCTATCGGCAATTCTTCTCAAGGCCGCCGTATCTCTTTACATTTTTGTCTGACCGGCGGTCTATCCTGTCAGTATCCGTTCAATATGATTTCATTATCGGCTGATATTGCAATTCATATGCCATGGGTAGAAAAAAGACTCCGTTCACAAGAAAAAAAGCGAGAAAACACAGCTCAACAGTCATATAGGGAACATGCAGCATGAATCCTTTTCAATGGCTCCTGTCTGAAAGCAATAGCAGTTGTGCTACCGGAAAGCACAACTGCGCTACTGAAGGCAGTAGGGTATCAAAGATTAGTAAAATAAAAACTCATGAGCAGGACATCGATCATCAGTTGATAGAGCCCAATCTGGATTTTCAGACGTTTAAACTTTCTTTTTTCTTTCATTGATATACTCCGCAAGGCTGGACGTACTTACTCCCATGAGAAATCCACAGACACCGATGGCGCTTGGCCCAAAGATAAGTGCTCGTTCTTCCTCAGGAGAGAGCACCTCTCCCATACCGAGAAATGCAATGCATGTTGAGAGAAGACCGCAAGCTGGGAGGAAAATACTCGCAAATTCTGCAAAAAATTGGACACCTGATGCCCCTGGCAACTCGATCCCGGCACCGATAGCCGCAATACTTGAAATCAGCAAGCGAAGTAGTAGAAATAACAGCACCACCATAATCACCGCCTGCACCGCAGAAATTTCGGAGGTAAATAAAGCCCGGGCCAGAACATTCCGGTAAAACAAAGCCCTTTCATTATGGGGAAAAGACAATCCGATATGTTCGGCCACCTGACGTAAGCCTATATCTCCAAATTGAAATTGAAAGATTGTTGTCGGCTCAATACAGGCAACAAGCCACAGGAGGAGAAAGGCACAGCAGGCAAAGGCCAGAAAGGAGGAGGCCAGGCCTCCATGCTGCCACCCACCTCGTGACATTGTTCCCGACCGTGGTCGTCTTCCCGTGGCTGTTCCGGACCGCCCTGAAGCACTGCCTCTGCCTGTTTTTTTCCCCAACGACATTTTCGTGCGGCCAGGCACTAACAGGCGCAATGGCAAAATCAAGAATGTAGACAAATTCATGATGACACCCTCGGCAGCAAAAGTTTTGCTCAAACTTTTTCACTCAACTGCATTCAGCCCCAACTCTTTGGCCAGAACTTGATAGTTTGTCCGTTGAACATTTTCAAGGAAGGTAGCGATATGCAATGATGCCTTTTTTAGCTCCAGGCATCTCTGCTCATTCCTAAAATACTCCCGCGACCGTTTACTCCGCAGGCTGCAGATGACAAGAACTGAATCTTTAAGTGAGTTCAGCACGTTTTTTTCTGCGCTTCCACGCTGACAATGGTCATATAATTGATCAAAAAGTTTGAAATAATAATCACCGTACTCATCAAAGAACTTGTACATGGACCAGCCGATGAAATGTTCAAACCTACCCTGAGTGTCTCCTGCAGCCGTGAACAAGGTGCCATCCAGGTAATTGGCGATTTCAGAACTTGCCCGCTGCACCTTGATAAGGAAATCGCTGTTCTTCAGCAGCTCTTTCAGATCTTTCCTGCTTAATATAATCTGCTCCATACCTCCTCCTTTACTCCCTGTCTTCCGTGACCAGGCAGATCTCTTTCCGCCAATAGCGCCTTGTCCACTCCTGTGGATCTTCCCTGTCAATCAATGGTCTATCCTCATTCTCCTTATAGGCAATGAGCAGTTTGAACACCTCCTCAAGCTGCTGCAGGCTATGGCACTGGATAACATTTTTCATAAGCTGGCCGGTGAAACGGAAATTAATTTCGATATCAGCCTCATCATAAATGGTTACTTGGAAAAGACTTTCATAAGTACCCAGAGGAATGAGCCCCCT
Source organism: uncultured Desulfobulbia bacterium (assembly GCA_964443295.1). Classification (GTDB taxonomy): domain Bacteria; phylum Desulfobacterota; class Desulfobulbia; order Desulfobulbales; family CG2-30-60-27; genus CAYUCH01. Next base: position 5,658 of record CAYUCH010000193.1, read on the forward strand.
GACGAGAATCATGCTGGGACAAAGAAATGGAAGTTGAAATGAGATTGGTTTTTCCTCATTCCTGATAGTGGGGAGGATATAATCTGTTACAAAGCGCTTGATAATCGGCCTCAGGTCACCGCAGATATCTGTATTGCCCCGTGGCACTTCAATTTCTTCCACCTTGATTTTGGGCTTCTCTCCTACCCGGAGGGAGTCGAAGAGCTCAAGGGTGTTATGATCTATGATTTTTACCTTTCTCCGTAGATAGCTGTTATGCTTGTAGCCGTAATAGTCCTCATTCCTGATGGCGTGGAATCCGAACGGTAGTGGGGTGTCAATGAAGTATTTAGTCAATTTCAGCAGGTAACGACCTGCCGCTTCTTCAATACTGACACCGGCCAGCACATTGCCAAGAGACATCAATAGCATTTGCGGGTCAGCTGGCAACGATGAAAAACTATTACTCTGCAGTTTCAGCCTGCCCAGTGCCCATGTTGTTGTTTTGTGTTCCATCCCAGCGACCT
>CAYUCH010000194.1:0-6102 GCA_964443295.1 uncultured Desulfobulbia bacterium
AAGAACGTCGCTTAAATGAATTTTTCTGAAACACCAGATTTGACTATAACTCCGAATAAATGCTGAACTGCAATTATATGGAATTGACCTGCCAAATCCTTCCGGGAAATGGACGCAGATATACTTGAAAAATCTTTCCCAGATTCGGTTTAAAGATCGCTGGATGCAGAAGAGCTTTAATCAGCTTTTGAAGCAGTATAAATTTTTGGACAACCAGATCGCAGAGCAAACAGCCTTGATCAAAGAGCTTTCAGAAACGCCTCGCTATAAAGAAAAAGTGGCAATTTTATCTACCATCCCTGGCGTTGGCATACTGGTGGTCATGGAATTATTGTTGGAGCTACAAGATATCAGACGTTTTCAAAAGGCAGATCAATTGGCAGCTTATGTAGGACTGACTCCATCTCAATACTCCAGTGCGGATAAAATCCGTATGGGACGAATAACATGCATTGGCAAAAATGCATTACGAGCAATGCTCATACAGGCATCCTGGCAATTGATTCGTAAAGATGGTGTCATGCGTGCATATTCCAGTCCATCCCGGACACCCATTCCATTTGATTCCGGACAGTGATTCCATTCGAAGCCGGACACCCATTCCGTTTGATTCCGGACAGTGATTCCATTTGAAGCCGGACACCTTTTTGCGAGTGTAGCTGCTTAAGACAGAACGTGGTATTTCGACCTCCTTTTCATAAAAAACAAGGAGGAATAAATGCCCGCAAAGAGGTTATCCATGCGAAAAATACGAGAGATTCTACGCCTAAAATTCGAATGCCATAAGAGCATTCGAGACATTTCCATAAGTTGTTCCATAGGGAAAAGTACTGTTTCTGATTACCTGCTCCGGACAAAGGCTGCTGGGCTCACCTGGCCCCTGCCTGAAGATATGGACGACACGGTCCTGGAACATTTACTTTTTTCACCTGCCCCAGGCAGGAGCCCTAAAAAGCGTTTTGTTCCGGACTGGTCGGAAATCCATAAAGAGTTGAAACGGAAAGGGGTCACCCTCGCTTTGCTTTGGCATGAATACAAAATGAATAACCCTGAAGGTTATCAGTACAGCTGGTTTTGCAGTCAATACGCAGGATGGCTTGGTAAAGTTGATTTGGTCATGCGCCAGGATCACCGGGCTGGCGAAAAACTTTTTGTCGACTATGCCGGGCAGACCATGGAAGTTGTCGATCGAACCACTGGAGAGATCAAAACAGCGCAGATCTTTGTATCAGTCCTTGGAGCAAGCAATTACACATTTTCTGAAGCTACATGGAGTCAAAATTTATCTGATTGGATCGGTTCCCATGTACGGTGCTTCAATTATTTTCACGGAGTTCCTGAAGTGCTGGTGCCGGACAACCTGAAGAGCGGAGTCAGCAAAGCCTGCTACTACGAACCCGATATCAATCCAACTTATCAGGACATGGCCGGCCATTACAACACTGTCGTTCTGCCTGCCAGAGTGCGTGAACCCCGAGACAAAGCCAAGGCGGAAACAGGGGTGCAAATCGTTGAACGCTGGATTCTTGCCAAATTACGCAATCATACTTTTTTCAGCTTGGCGGAACTCAACGGTGAAATCAAAAAACTACTGGAAGAGCTCAATAACAAGCCGTTCCAGAAGTTGCCCGGTTCACGAAAAAGCATGTTTGAAAGTCTTGATCGTCCTGCGCTGAAGCCTTTACCGGTTGAATCCTATCTTTTTGCAGAATGGAAGAAGGCAACTGTCAATATTGACTATCACCTGGAAGTGGACGGTCATTATTACAGTGTCCCATATCAGTTGGTAAAGAAGAAAGTCGATGTTCGCATGACCTCTGCCACCGTGGAATGTTTTTATAAAAACAAACGGGTTGCGGCACACAAGCGGAGCTTTCAGAAAGGTCGCCATACCACGATAAAAGAACATATGCCCACCCGGCACCAAAAATACCTGGAATGGTCACCGGAACGTTTTCTCCGTTGGGCCGGCAAGATAGGCCCTAAAACCGCCAGGCTCACCGAAATCATTCTCTCTTCTCGGCCTCACCCTCAACAGGCATATCGCACCTTGCTTGGCATTTTACGCCTTGGCAAAAGCTATACTGATATACGGCTGGAAGCAGCCTGCGGAAGAGCACTTGTCATCGGCGCCACATCCTACCGCAGTGTCGAGTCAATCCTGAAAAATGGCCTGGACAGTAAACCTCTCCCAGAGAAAGAACCGTCTCCACCTATCCGGCACCAAAATATTCGGGGATCTCAATATTATCAAAACTCGGCAACTCAGTGAACAGGAGGAAGATATGCTTAATCACCCAACACTTGAAAAACTGCAAAATCTGCGTCTTGCCGGGATGGCTACAGCACTTAAAGAACAGTGGGAAAAAGATGCTATCAACGACATGAGTTTCGAAGAGCGACTTGGACTACTGGTTGAACGGGAAGCTGTCGTTCGAGAAACCAGGCGGCTGCAGACAAGGCTCAGAAAAGCCAAACTAAGACAAAATGCCTGCCTTGAAGATATTGACTTCCAACAACCACGTGGCTTGGACAAATCTCTTATCGCAAGGCTTGCTGACTGCCAATGGATTAGGAAACATCAGAATCTTATCATTACCGGCCCTACCGGTGTCGGCAAATCTTATCTGGCCTGTGCTTTTGCCCAAAAGGCATGCCGTGAAGGATATTCAGTAATATATCTAAGGATATCACGTCTCTTTGAAAACCTGAGTCTGGCAAAGGGCGATGGCCGCTATATCAAAATGCTCACCAACCTTGCCAAGACAGATCTGTTGGTGCTTGACGACTATGGTTTGGCAAAACTGAATCAGGAACAACGACATGATTTGCTGGAAATATTGGAAGACAGGCATGGCTTGAAATCAATGTTGGTGACAAGCCAATTGCCAATGGAAAACTGGCATGAACAGATCGGAGATCCGACCCTGGCAGACGCAATACTGGACCGCCTGATTCATAACGCCCACAAAATACATTTAAAAGGAGGATCGATGAGAAAAAAGAAAGCAAACTTGACAGAATGAGGCAATAGCAAGTAAGCAAATAAAAGCGTCGCTACGCTCCGACAAGGGTGTCCGGAATCACTGGAATGACTGTCCGCCTTCCCCTGGAATGAGTGTCCGGCTTCGACTGGAATGCGTGTCCGGCATCACTGGAATAGGCAGTCATGCGAGAGAAATACGACAAATTAAAAGTTCGAGCAGGTGGAAAGCGTGCGATAGTGGCTATTGCCCGTACTTTGTTAATTCGTATGAGACGACTATTGCTCGATAACGTACCGTATGCACCAGGAGTTATCAGTTCATCCTGAAAAGGAATAAAACCTTAAAAAGAGATTTAGGGATACGGCGTCAAGCAGTATGTGGGTGCATGATAACCACGAAATAGAGATTGCCCCCCTTTGTTCTTGGAAGATCTCGAATGTTTAAATGTGGCTTCACAAGTGAAGACCACGGATAGGAGATTGGTTTGAATTCCAAGTAGTACCAATTATTTTGGAAGGTTGATCTTGACTTTACACATAGGAGCTATCTTGACTTTTAACGCCCGAGTTAACCAGCCCGCCTACCAGTTTAGCAACCAACTTGGCAGGGGCAACAACGTTTGATAAACATCGAAAAAACGCAGCTGCTCGCGGGTCTGGTTGAACGATTTGTTCGGTTATTTCAGGCGCTTAATTCTGGCTCAACTCAAAATATCACATTTCAATGTTGAACTAGAACTATTCCTATAATCTTGCCTAATGAATATTTACAGTAGCATTTATATCTGTTCTGTTTGATTATTCAGAAAAAACATGCACTTTGGCACCTTCAGTATATGGTTCGCAACTACATTCATCACTAAAAGGTAAATTATTCCAACCCGGTTCAAGAAACACTAGCTGACCACCTGATGTACGACCGATAAATTCTATTGCACCATAGCCATCCGGCAACCTGTTGTTATATGTTAGGATCTCGTCATCGTCTGCTGTGTCAATTGCTATATCACATCCATTAACCCATGAATTATCTGAAAGATTAAATTTATACTCACCAACACATATTGCATCATTGGTTGTCGGCTCTTCTAATCTGTGTTGGCCATTATGCCGAGGTTCGGGGTAGTCTGCAATTCTCGCAATTGTATCTGTAGAAGGATCATATATTTCAGTTCGGCGAGTCGCACTGTCAGGTAATACTGACGCTGTACCATCCCACCCTCCGACAAGTAAAATTCTGCCGTCAGGTAACATATATGCATCAATATCACTGCGTCTCATTGTCAATGCAGTGCTTGATTGTTGAAAAGACAAACTGTTAGAGTCGAATATAATAATAGCTGACATTCCATAAAGACCATTATTGAATCCAAAAAAAACAAAATCACCATTTTCAAGTATGGCACTGGCTTGGTAATTTGCAAAAAAAGGTGTTGTATTTAAGCCTGTATCATCGGTGAAAGTAATGTCAGTATGGTACTCATGGATTGTTGCCTGATGAGTGTCAAGAATAAACAAACTTGTTACATATTGAAAGCCACCATAAATTAAATATTTGTCGTCACTGATTTTTTGTACAATAGATTGATTCCCTATTCCGTTACCAACTGTATCACCAAATGCATGTCCAGATTCTGCTGATATTTGGTAATTAGTTTTGGTTTCAGTGGCAAAATCAATTACAAAAACCTGGTCGCTAAAAGCGGGATGCCCATCGTGTTGGGCACCAGAAGGTAGTCCTGTTTGCCCTCCAGCAAAAATCATTTTAGATTGATCAAACAAATAATTCCCTTGGTAATACCTCGCTGGAAGATCATAGGTAGAAACATGCGTTAAGAAGGGTGTTGCTTGTTCATTTTGGTTACATAAATTGTCGTACCAAAAACCGCCTGCGCCCGAACAAGATGTTGTATCTGTGCAGAGAGTGAGATTATTAGCATCACATACATTTTGGTTACATAAATTGTCGTACCAAAAACCGCCTGCGAACGAACAAGATGTTGCATCTGTGCAGAGAGTGCGATTATTAGCATCACATACAGCCATAGATCCGTCGTCTCCATCACCTGATGAACCTGAATCGCCGCCACCATCACTGCCGCCGCCACAAGATGCGACAAAAGCAAGAAATATAGCAAGCAGCACGAATGTATAAAATCGATTTTTCATTACAACATCATTCCTTTCCTCCAAAAAGATTTTTGTTTTTATAGATGCTCAGTATCGTTGGAGGCTTTCGCAACCGAACCAATTATTATACGGAAATATTGCCGAATATTACCATATTGGTGTGAATAGCCGGAAATATTTCCGTAATTTGCTTTTCCGCAACATCCTGGCATATTTAATAGTCAGGAATCTCGTAACTCCTTGCCCATCGTTCGGGCTTATAATTTACAAATTAAATGAGATATGCATCAAAAGCAAGATATGCATCAAAAGCAAGAAAAGCACAAAAAACTGTTGGAGAGGAAAATCCTACGGTCAAGATATTATCTTGCTGTACGTAACAAACACTGTTTTTTCTCTTTTAAATTAGATGGTTATGGTTTTCATATACATGCTGTATTTCCCTTTGTCAATGTAGTCTGACATCTAAAATCAACCTGTTTTTCTGCATCACCTTTTCCATAGCCTTGTTGTAGTCCCGTTCGACTTTTATATTTGAAACCGTACAATACCGTTGTGTAGTGGTGATTCTGCTATGGCCAAGTAAGTCCTGGATAGTGGACAAATCCGCATCAACGTTCAGCATCTGGGTTGCCATGGTATGCCGAAGATGATGGCAAGACGCTGATATTCCAGCTTTGCTCCTGTAATACTCAAGCCGTTTTTGGATTCCTCGAACAGATATTGGTTTCCCTCGGCATCTTCCTTTTCTTACAAGAAAAATATGCCTGGCTTTTGATGCAGGCCGTATTCTCAGGTAATCCGTAAGCGCTCTGAGGGCATCACTACTGATATAAACAACACGACCCTTACCTCCTTTACCGTTCCGGACGACCACCTTTTTCCGCTTCTGATCAATGGAATCGGTTGTCAGGGCTGCAACCTCGGCAACTCGAGTTATGATCGAAAGTGGTGTTTGAGGGAGAATTGTAAAAATAAATGACGTA
>CAYUCH010000195.1:0-6101 GCA_964443295.1 uncultured Desulfobulbia bacterium
TACGTCATTTATTTTTACAATTCTCCCTCAAACACCACTTTCGATCATAACTCCGTTGAGACTGCCAGGGAGGGAATTTACCCCATAGAACTCATTAAAAAATATTCGATTAATTATCAGGATAGTGGTGGTCAATTTTCCCTATCGGAATATTATTCAACCGGATATAAGAAAGCCATAATCGCTTCTCACCTTAAAGAAAACATCGTCTTCGCGACTCATAATTTATCCACAGACGAAGTTTTTAATGAAATGCAACTCATACTCTGTCGAAATGTAATGATCTATTTTAAGAAAAAGTTAAAAAACCAAGTGCTGGATTTATTTCATAAAAGTCTGTGTCGCAATGGCATATTATGCCTTGGGACTAAAGAAAGCCTTCAATTCTCTTCATGTGAGAAGGAGTTCGACTATTTCAATAAAGCTGAAAGAATATACCGGAAAAAAATGCAATGAATAAATCATCCTTACTGATTGTTGATGACAAACCAGAAAATCTTCTAGCCATGGAGATGGTCGTGGAAGATATGGATATTGATGTAGTGAAGGTATCTTCGGGCCAAGAAGCATTGCGAATTTGTGCTAAGCAAGATTTCGCTCTCATTCTGCTTGATGTGCAAATGCCAGAAATGGATGGTTTTGAAACAGCTGAAATGCTCCGCTCCATAGAGAAAACAAGATATATCCCCATAATTTTTGTAACTGCTATTGATATGGACCAGGAACATGTTTTCAAAGGATACGAATCCGGTGCGGTTGATTACCTTTTCAAGCCTGTAAACAAAAGAATTCTCAGGGGCAAGGTACAGGTATTTATTGAAATGGATCAACAGCGACAACAGATTGCTGCCCATGCAATTGCAATGCAGAATGAAATCGATGAAAGGAAACAAGCCCAGAATGAAATGCAGCGACTGCGTGACTTTTTGAGCGAAATAATTAACTCCATGCCATCTATTCTTGTAGGCGTTGATAAAGAATGCAATGTCACCCAGTGGAATAAAGCGGCCCAGGAATTCACCGGCATGAGCCTTGATGAGGTTGACGGCAAATCATTTCCAGAGGCCCTGCCCCAGTTCGCAGATCAAATGGAGCGACTTCAACAATCCATGGATCAACGGCAACCCTTTAAAAGTGAACGGCTTACCAGGCAATTTGCTGAAATTACGCATTATTTTGACCTGATGGTATACCCTCTGATTACTGGTGTCGGAGAAGGAGCAGTAATCAGAGTGGATGATGTAACAGATAGAGTCGGCTTTGAAGAAATGCTTATTCACTCTGAGAAAATGATTTCAGTGGGAGGACTGGCAGCAGGTATGGCCCACGAAATCAATAATCCTCTGGCGGCAGTGCTCGGGGGAGTGCAAAGTATTGAACGACGCCTTACACCGACGATTGAAAAAAACGTCAATACTGCCAATGAGTATGACGTTGACCTCATAAAAGTTCAGTCCTACCTGGAAAATCGCTCCATACTTCGATTTCTTGAGATGATTAAAGATGGGGGAGAAAGAGCAGCCCGCATAGTTGCAGATATGCTCAGTTTCAGCAAGCCAGCTTCATCTGAAAAAATGCCTATAAGCCTGCCAAATCTTTTGGACAGAGCTGTCGAGCTAGTAATGAACGATTATGAGCTCAAAGAAAAACACGACCTTCAATGTATTGAAATCTTAAGAGAATACGATGAAGACGTGCCTAACGTGGTATGCGAGAAAAGTGAAATATCACAGGTTATATTCAACTTATTGAAAAATTCCGCCTATGAACTGGAAAACCAAGAAAATGCCAAAGAAGAAAAAATTATTCTAAGGACAAAGCAGGAAGATGACTGGGCAGTCATTGAAATTGAAGATAATGGTCCTGGCATGGACGAAGATACTTCCAAACGAATCTTCGAACCATTTTTCACCACCAAACCAGTGGGATCCGGTACAGGCCTGGGCTTAGCTGTTTCGTATTTTATCATTACCGAAAAACACCAGGGGACCATTGCCGTGGAGTCATCTGTTGATCAGGGTTGCAAATTTACTATCAAGTTGCCCTTACAAAAATAAATACATGTAAAACTACTCCTCCTTCTCTACTTTCATCTGCCTGTGCAGAATCACAGCCATGCGCGCAATTACAAGTACACCTACCCCCAAAATTCCCCAAAGTACCCACTTCTTCCAAGGCAGTGCTGGAGGCAATGGAACAAGCATTTCCGGCCCTCCTAAAACTATTTTTCTATCAGGAGAGGCATGATGTATAATTCCCATTTTTTCATTGGCTATAGCATTATCTAATAGTCCCTTAGAGTACTTCTTATATTTTTGAGGTAGACGAGCGTTCCCAAAAGCCAAGATGTATGGCGGCTCGCCCCTGGCGACAAAATACACTTCATGGGGGATCCAGCCAAGTTGCAGACTAGGTGCATTTTGGGAATTCTCCCATCCTCCTTCAACTATCTCCATACGCCACAATGCATCTCGCGTTGAAGGGATTTGAGCAATTGGATTCTCGAATACAGTATCATTTGTGGCAAACTTATAATAAGAACCTTCCCTGCTCTGAAAACGCCATTTCTGATTTTCTTCAGCCTTTGACTTTATGTTTGCTTTGATAATGGTATTTTGCTGAGCAAACTGAACTTGCAAGGCGTTAACTTCCATAAATGCGTCGTGCTTGTATTCATAGACAACAGTAGTTTCATCCTCTGTATCAAAATTCCTTTTCCCGATAAGGTCCACCCAGTATCTATTTTCTTTTGAAAAAGGATCTGCATATATTGCCGAAATATCTTTTACATTGATGCTTTCCGTCCCGACCGGCCACGTTAGACGAAGATATTTCCCTCTTTCATCGGACAAAGGAATGGTATCTTTTTTAATCCATTGATCTCCATACTGAAGCCGAGCCAATACAACCTCGGCCGCCACAGTTTTCCATGTTGCCAAGTCATCACTTGATTTTAAAGTCACAGTTCTAAAAAAATGTTTCTCTTCACTCTCCCACTTAATCCGCAGCTCTTTTGGATTTTCAGCTAGTTCTGAAGCGTCTAAAATATAGCCGTATATTTCCTTATCATCCTTTTTTCAATCCCTCCGCTGTGGTGAGATTAATAATCGTCCCATCACCTTTTTGATCAATGCGCATATTTATGGTTGCTGAAGATTCCTTGCCTTTTTTCTTAAACAAAGGGAAAAGAGGCAAATCTTTTGAGGGTGGAGTTTCGCTTTCATCCTGTTCACGCATATGAAGGGAATGAGGAACAAGCTCGTTGGCTCCGTTAAAAACACGTAGATCCACAAGATCGGAAAAGGCAATCGAAGAATATACTTCTTTTGGCAAAATCACTTTATAAATTGCCCCGTCTCCATCCAGTTTCAATTCAAAACCATAGGCAAAATCATCTTTGCTAAGGCCCCTGGCCTGAACCTCACACACGGCCAATAGAATAAAAACGAATAGGAAAAAATATCTCATGAAGTCACTTCCTCTTTTTTAGGAGGGAGGGGTGAAAAATATCCAATAATAAGCATTAAAATACCAACCCCAATAAAAGATACTATCCTGCCAACGGAACCTGATCCTGAAAGATCAACAACAAACAATTTTAACACTAAACCAGTCAACAGTATTGCTCCACAAAGCCAAATATGTCGGCTTAATTTCCTTGCCGACCAAACCATTGAAGTTAAAGCGATAAGGCTCCACAAGATAGAGATGGCCGCCTGAAATAGATTTGATTGAAAAAGATCTGTGGTGGTGTATGGAACATGGGTCCAAAAATGCACTCCGCGACCAACAGCAGCATTGAGCCAAAGGAAGGAAATGATTGCCAGACAATAATAGATAAATTGAGGCATGAGAACCGGCTCTTGTGAAACAAGCCATGCACGACTCTGCCAAGACCAACGTAGAAGTACGACCAAAACAAATATCTGTGATATTTCAAGGGGATTAAAAATTGGGAAATATGGAATTGGTGTCGGATTACCAGCTCGCAAATTTGTGGCAACACACCAGATGAGCAAAAACAAGACCGGTACCGCCGTACCAATCTCTAAATAGGCTTTTAAAAATCGTTTTACAGGCCAATTTAATTCTATACCTTTAAAAAGAAGCGTTAAGAGACCAAGGCTCGGTATTATACCCCAGGTTATGAATACCCAAATTCCAGGACCAACCAAATGATGTACCCACCATGCAGCCTCACGGGTAGCAATAAACAAAATAAGCCAGAGGGTTATCTGATGATACAAAGGAACAATCTTTTCAGGCCATATATTCTCGATTTTTTTTAAGAGCTCGTATTGGACACCAAGGGTAAGTATCCAGACCACTACTCCCCAACGCGCGAACAAATGCCCCTGTTCTAAATTCAATGCCTTATCCAAACTGAACAAGATAATTACCGGTAGCAAACCAAGGGGAGAAAAACCAAGCTGCCGCCATTGTAGTCTACGTGATACATACCCCATTGCCCAGGCGCTCAAAGCGATAAATATCAGAATACTGTTAACCTGGTCGATTGAAGGAACAAATCGGTCAATTTCTCTTATCCCTCCACCAAACCACCACAACAAGCTCCATGCCATAAACGGCATACAAAATTGAGCCTCCCAAGGTTGGATATTTTTCTGATGCTTGTTCAGCAAATAGCTTGATACCATCGCAGCCATACTTATAACCAGGCAACCAAGAAAAAAACCATTCACCACCGGTACGTTACCGGTCTGTGTGTCAAGAGAAAGCAGAAAAGAAATACTTGCCCCAATTTGAAGTAAAAGACCGAAAAGTCTTGCCTTCAACCTTTGCTGTTTGACTCCGATCCATACGAGACCAGCTCCTTCCATGGCCCAAGCGGCAGTTGTCCAACGCCCGTCAAGGGCAAGAGGAATTGCCAGACTACCGAAAATCACCCCAAAAGAGAGGAAAATTTCGGTCAACATCCGCATTCCCTCTTCACGTCTTCGCCAAAGAAACATGGCGATTAGCATATAAAATAATCCAAGAGCAAGTGCGCTTATGGCCAAGCCATATTCAAAACCTCGAACCAAGCCATACTGTAGACCAAAAGCAATAATAGGCATGCCAAACACAATAGGACTATCAACATATCCTTTAAGGTTAAGAGGGAGCCTACTGGCAAAAAGAATTGGTACGGCAACATAGAGGATAAAAAACAAGATTAAAAATGGTTCAACAGAGTTGAAATATGCGGGCTGATAATATTTGCTCCCCCAAAGGCTGGCAATACCAAAGGTAAATACAAAGCCCACCAGATTTAATATACGCCAGGCTTTGAACCAGGCAATACCGAAGATACCCAGATTGAGCAATGCATAATATGAAAAAAGAGCCACATGGCTGCCACTACCAGTAGACATTAATACTGGAGCGAGAAAGCCACCAACAATGCCTGAGATGGCAAGCCACTTCCCTTCCTGAAATACTGACAAAATACCAGTCAGGGAAACGAGTCCGATCATGATGACAAGTGCCAAAGTATATGGAAGGAGTTGATAAAATTTAGCCGCTGCGAATACGGTCAGGTAAAGAATACCAAATCCGCCGCCCTGCAATATAAGGCCATAGACCATCTTCTTGTGTCGAAGACGCCAACCAATTATAAGCAGTGCCAGCCCACCAAGAGCAACTGCCGACAAACGAAATTCAATAGGAACCAGGCTACGCTCCGCTGCATATTTTAATAAAAAGGCAACCCCGAAAAAGAGAATAAACAGACCGATTTTCAGTATGAGATTTCCGGATGTGAAAAATTGTAAAATGCTCGCTGCCATTGTATCGAGTAAACCTGGAGCAGATGGGCCTGAATCTTGGTCTGGCATTGGTGTTGAAACCCGGGCTGGATGAGGAAGCTCTTCACTTTTCACAGCCATGGTTTCAATAGTATTTTCAAATTCAGGTTCGGGTTTCTCTGTCTCAAACTCTGGTTGTTCTGGCTCAATCTTTGGTTTATAACCACTCATCACAACTGATGATGTTGCTTCTTGTTCAGCTGGACTTCTTATTGTGACAGATTTTTTCTCATCCTGAGCATAGAGCTGGTCGGGAAAATTCGGACAGGTCGTTAAGTGAAAATGTTGTTCCAA
>CAYUCH010000196.1:0-6084 GCA_964443295.1 uncultured Desulfobulbia bacterium
ACATTCCACTTAAAGGAAGGTAGATCCTGTCCAAACAAACCAGGCCACCTCTCATTATATTATCATGAGTCTCACTCCCTGTACCAAAATCAGAAACAAAATCTAAGTATGGCTTCTGCTGAGGAATAAAAATACAACCTTTGTCCCCTCCAGATACATATTTTTCATTGATAAGGAATCTTTTATATTTTAGTAGTAATGTTTTGCCAATTCCTTTTGATGCAACGATAAACTGCTTATTTCCTTTTAAAATAAAATCATCCACAGAGTCGCTTCGATAAACAAAATCTTCAATAGATGAAGGGTCAATATTATCCGCGTCAGTATGCCATACAGGTTTTCGTGGACTCATTTTAACTCCCTTTTATTTTTTTATAAGGCTAACAGCCCGCATTCCAAACGGTGTAAGAAATATCGAAACCAAAATCGGTGCTGACCAAAATGCGATTGTTAAATGTCTTTGTCGCTGTCAAGAAGTGCCGGTTTTGAGTCACTAGGCAATTCTTCTGCTCGTGCTTGAGTACGCCAAACAATATCTGTGATTTCTCTAATTCTGTCTACGAAGGGTTTGGAGTCAATGCCGAATTTTCCCACTGCAACACCTGCGTCTCCAACAAGCCCCCAAAAATGATCCAGGTCTGATTGCTTTTTATGGAGCTCTTGCTGTAGCCTCTCAATTCTCTTGAGCAATCTTCTGCGATGTTTCTCAGTAAAAATATTTGATTTTGATACAAGGCTTCGAAGTTCATTTAGTAATTTTTGAATTTTTGTTAGATCACCATCAGAAAACTCATAAACAAATGCCTTACCAATGTGGGCAGTAAACACGCCGCGGAAGTTTTGGAGTAGCCTTTGTTCTTCTTCAGACTGAATATATGAATTTAGATCCTTTTTAGTTTTATTTATAAAATTTGCAATAATCCCTAAGCGCTGATCTCGGTCTGTAGGCAGTTGAGGAATAGCCAATTCTATTTCATTGGCTGATGTGTATGTCTCTATTAGAGCGTAAGCTTCTATATGCTCTGTCAGCCCTGTTTTTCCCTTACCTCTTGCGTCAGTAAAACGTTTGCAGATGCTGTGTAATGCAACTTTAGGATCATTATCTAGGCTTTGAAGAAATGTTTCATTGTATAGATTCATATGGTACCTCTCAAATTTAACGTTTGGTGCAATCTGCCTGTCCCATTTTTGGGTGAAGTGTTTCACAGGTTAAATGAGTTATGGAACAAAAGCAAGGAAAGTAAGAATCTGCTGGATAGGATGGGGCTAAATAGACAAAGGGAATGTCATTCGTTGGAATGAATTCCGACTTACATGGGGAAATTTATAGGTTCAACTCTACTTTAACCAATCCTCTCACGGAGTTGCCAACATAGAGGCAGTCAGCTTTTTCTATGTCTTCACGGGTGAGGACTGCCTCTTGTATTTTATCCGGGTAAGATGCAAAGAGGTATTGCCTGAAAACACCTGGTAAAAGGCCACTGGCAACTGGTGGGGTGGAGAGCGTATCGCCGTTCTTGATAAAAATATTGGTAAAGCTTCCTTCGGTTATTTCTCCCTTTTCATTCTCAAAGATGACCTCGAAAAAACCGTTCTGCTGGGCAATTTTAAATTCGTTATTATAGAGTTCTCTTTGGGTGGTTTTATGATACAGATATTGCCAACTCGTATCAACTTTTTGGCCTGAGAGGACTACCCTGGGAGAATGTTGATTAGTCTTTGGGGTAATAAATTCTGCAAAAATCAAGGTATTGGGAGGATCGCAGGGAGTTGATTGTATGTCAAACGATCCACTTTTCGATAGGAGAAGACGAACCCTACGGGCTGGCGAGCCTTGAGTAGCTTTATGTCCTTGCTGGAATTCTTTTTGCACTGCTTCCAATTCTCGCTGGACAGCATCTTTGTCAACAGAAAAGCAGAGATGGGCAGCTGAATTGTAGAGTCGTTGTAAGTGGTAATCGAGCAACCAAAATCCTTTTTCAGGCAGTAACAGTAGAGTTTCGATGAGCTCAAACTTCGGGACTGGATGAACCAGAAAATTTCCCTTTAACCGACATTCCTGCCATTCTCCTTCCGGATCGGAATCATATACCACTCCGGAACCAATCCCCATTTCTCCTTTGCCCTCGTCAAGCACAACAGTGCGGATGGGTACATTGAAAGTTGCGTCACCTGAAGGAGTGAAAAAGCCAATCCCACCGGTGTATACACCCCGAGGTTGTTTTTCCAATTCCCGGATTATTTCCATGGTTCTAATTTTGGGGGCACCGGTAACAGAACCACAGGGCAGGAGGGCGCGACAGAATTCCAACAGGCTGGTATCTGGACGAAGATTTGCTTCAACTGTTGAGGTCATCTGATGAACAGTTTCATAATTCTCCACAGAGAAGAGGGTCGGTGTGGTTACCTGGCCCGGTAAACTGATTCGACCTAAATCGTTTCGAAGCAAGTCGACAATCATGATGTTTTCGCTGCGGTTTTTGGGATCCTGGCCAAGAAAGCCTGCCAATCTATTGTCTTCTTCCGGCGTTTTTCCACGATGCACAGTCCCTTTCATGGGACGTACTTGGCAATGGTTCTTTTCTTTGCGGAAAAAGAGTTCCGGAGAAAACGAGAGAATTCGATTATTTCCATGACGGATGAGAGCAGCGTAAGAAACAGACTGACTTCTGCGTAATGCTTGATACAGTGATTCTGTAGAACCATGGAAGTCGAATACGTATTTTAATGTGTAATTGATTTGATATGTATCGCCCGCTTCGATAAAAGCCTTAATTAGGCCAATTTTTTCAAGATAATCGCTTCGTGTTTCGCTTAATGATAGATTATCTATGGAATAGCCCTTACTTGCTTCTCCAGTTTTGATTTCTGAGGATGGCCAGGGGCCAACCTGGTTAAATGTATTGGTGTCATGGTTGTAAACGTGGGGAGTAGGGAAAACGCCTAATTCCGCCAGAATTGTATCCGGCGAAAAATTCAATGCACGGGCAAGAACCGGTTCCAGCAAATATCCAAATTCGTACGAAAACCAGCCGGCCAGGTAAAAGCCCTTGTCCAGTGCCTCCTGGGCCTTGTTGAGAAATGATTCGGGAGTGTCGTTGGCCGTGCAACGGAGATGGTCCACAGGCTCTTTGAAAAGCCAGGAAAGATGTTCATCGTCAGTTATCTTAGTGGTCTCGAAAAATGCGTATGCTTCCTGCTGGGCAAGGGAGTCCAGCAAAGTAGTTATTGCTTTTTCACTGAGTGGAGCCTGGCGCATGATCTATTTCTTAATTATTAATCTTTATTAGGTGGGATAAACAACAAAGCAGTGAATCTAGTATGCTGGTTGGGAGTGTCAACAATTATTTAATGAAATAGAATGATGAATGTCCAGTACAACGATCAATTCAAAAAAGCCATGGCGCATTAATTTTGTATTTGGGGGATGATTTAGCTTCATGGTAACACTTTTTGTAATATGTAAAAAATGCTTGTTGTTGTAAATACATGGGTATGGGAAGCTTTAATTTTATTTTGCCGATTGTAACATCCTGAAATGACAAGAGTTTAATTTGTTGGCTAAAGTGGTAAAATATGCCAATATAGTATTGATGTACATCGCTCGGGGGAGAAGGGATTCGTACTGGAATGGAACAAGATTTAACAAAAACAAAGAAAGAACTTCAACAGTTCGATCTGCAAACAAAAAAGCAGGTTGTAACTGCTTTCACTATTATCGGTTCTGCCACTCTGCTACTCTATTGTGCAGTGAATGTCTTTTATGGTAATTTTTTTACCGGCATTCTGGATGGTATTGTCGGTATTCTTCTGGTCATTAATTTAATAATTTTAAAGAAGCGGAGTAATTTTTCTCTGGCGGGAGATTTTGCTTTATCTCTTCTCCTTACCCTGTTTATCTATCTCTTTTTTGTAGGTGGATATCAAAATACCGGCATATTGTGGCTCTATTCATTTCCTATAATGAGCTATTTTCTGCGAGGAAAAAAAGCAGGTTCTATTTGGGCCATTGTTTTTATCGGGGCAGTTATCAGCAGTTTTCTTGCTTCAAAATTTCTTGTTTTTCCTTTACCCCATAACGATCAATTCGTAGTTGTCTTTATTTTATCGCTTTCCATTGTTACTGGAGTGACCTTTTTCTATGAGACCATATTGACAACAAGGCAGGATATTCTCTTTGAAAAAACAGACAGGTTGGATCAACTCAATGAGAATCTCCGATTTATCTCGGATCATGATTCACTGACCAAGTGTTTCAACCGTCGAAAGATATTCGAGCAGATAAAAATAGAAGTGCCTCGAAGTTTCCGATACAACTCTCAATGTTCAGTCATGCTGGTGGATTTTGATCATTTTAAGTCCATAAATGATAATTACGGCCATCTTTTTGGGGATTATGTTCTAAAAGAAATGGTGCGGATTATGAAGGAAAAAGTGTTGAGAGCTGTTGACTCGATGGGACGATATGGCGGTGAGGAATTTCTCATTGTTCTTCCTTCCACTAATTTAGCCGGCGCCAAGGCTGTGGCGGAACGTGTACGATCCAGTGTTAAGATGAAAAATTTTTATCATTCTGAAATGGACTGTTTTGTGCCGGTCACGGTGAGTGTTGGTGTTACCATGGTATACGGCCAGGAAAGTATTGACAATATACTGCTACGCGCCGATAAAGCTCTCTATGCGGCCAAGGAAAACGGTCGTGACCGGGTGGAGATCTATGACCCGAACTTATCCGGCAAAGAGGAGAGGAGGGAGGAGTCAAAAATATTCCCCATTCCTCGTCATCCCACCTCCTTGTAAACATATGTCCTAGAAGAGTTCGATGTTGTTGCGTTATTTTACATTTAGTTGGTATAAAAGAATAAATCATAATACAACAAGTACAATTTGAGACTGCTTTTGGAGGGATTACAAACCCATGCTGATACAAGACTGGATGGCAAAAAATCCGTTAACCGTTGAGGAGGATGCATCCCTCATGCGGGTCACCAGAATAATGAAAGAAAATAATATACGACGTCTTCCTGTAGTGGCTCGAGGTGAAGTGACGGGTATTGTCACAGACCGTGATGTGAAAGATGCCTCACCTTCAAAATCTACCTCCCAGGATATTCATGAGCTGTATTATTTTCTCTCGGAAATGAAAGTGAAGGATGTCATGACACCGGAGCCAATTTTCCTTTATGGTGACGATGCTCTAGAAAAAGCGGCCTTGGTCATGCTGGATAATAGAATATCCGGACTGGTAGTGAAAAATCGGGCCGGTGAGTTGATCGGCTTATTAAGTGAAACAGACGTCCTCCTTAGCTTTATCCATGCTACTGGTATTAAAGATGGCACCATCAGGTATGTTTTTGATTTGGCTGATGAGCCCGGCTCGGTGACGAAACTTACTGGTATTCTGCGGGAACATGATATGCGTATTATCAGTATTCTCACTTCTTTTGAGGATGCTCCCGAGGGTATGAAGCGCGTGGCGATACGGCTAATGGGACGAGGAGACGATAAAAACCTTGATGAGTTTAACAGCACTCTCAAGGAGCAATTTACTTTGGTTCATTTTGGTGTAGATCAGCTGGATGGCTTACCTCATAAGCCGGATTAATGGTATGGGCTTAGACTGAAAGATTGGCACGTTTTGTATGAAGATTTTTTTGGATTCAAGGATTCAAGGAGGTTTTTAAAACAACTTTATCCATCACTTGACCCCTCGGCTCCTTGGTCCCTTCTGTTCAGGAATCAAAGGTCACTCGGCGTGGTAATTTCTGTTCTCTCTTTTTTCAACCGTTCAATGTCTTCTTCCCGGAATGCTTCCCAGGAAACTTTTTCAGCCCCATCTATTTCCCGAGGTAAACCAGTCTCAATATCCATGGGAATAATGCGTATTCCTGTGGGGATTGTAAAATCATCTTTGCTGAGCCGATGTTTTATTCGTCCCATAAAATCACGCCAGACCGGGGCCGCCGCCCGGCCGCCGGTTTCTTTTCTTCCGAGAGTTTTTTTCCGGTCAAATCCAAGCCACACACCACTCACCATCGATGGCGTGTACCCGATAAACCAGGCATCTTGGTTTCTATCACTGGT
>CAYUCH010000197.1:0-5954 GCA_964443295.1 uncultured Desulfobulbia bacterium
AATGCAAGCACTGCACCCTGACTTTGACTGACACTTCCCATTGTCCTGTGGCTGCTAATATCACCGACGTTGTCACCAGCTTTGATGGTATGACCTCGTTCGATAAAGTCCATGCCGAGGTGATTACCGCTGAACGGACGATTACTCAGGAAACTACAATTCAGCGTGGTATTGGTTCTTTGATGGGCCTTATCTTTGCGACAAGTGGTTGCCCACATATGAAATTTTTTAAGCCCATGGCCAGGTTTCATTTACCATTTGCCTCGGAAGAGGAAACCATGTTCAGGGCCACATCAATGTATCTTTTGGCTCAATATTTTAGACATGACCCGGATACTGCGGCAGATTTCTCACTGGATGGTCTGGGTGAAATTTATAGCAATATTCAGATCGTCAATACCACTCTGGCCGAGCGTTTGAGGGCAGCCACAGAATCTGATTCTTCGTTGAATGCCGTGATATTTCTGGATATGTACGCCAGGGCAATGCCCTATGTCATTAAGGATAAGCTTGAAGAACTACGGCACCTTTTCATGCCGTTTTTATCATGATGTAACAGGATTTTAATTAATCTATTTTTTTTTGGTGGTTGAATGAATGACGACAAGAGTGCCCTTCAACAAAAAGGTCTTGCCTGGTCTTTTGCTGCCGTGACGATCATCATCAGCCTCCTTTGGAGGGTTGCCTGGTTTTCTCTCAATAAAAGTCTTGGCGCGGTGGATCTTCTTTGGTCTGAAAATGTAACCTCAAAACTGGTAGGTAAAGCAGTTATTAATCTGACAGAGTCGGGCCAGCTTCCAAAAGAAATTGAAACTGCGGTGACCGAACTCCTCCCTCTCCATGAAAAATTGAACGAATTGCAGAAAGGTTTCACTGATATAAAAGAAGAATTACTCGAAGCAAGTCTTTCTGAAAAGGGGGAGGAACTGGCCAAGGAATTTCTCCTGATCGCCGACCAGTACTATGATTCTCTGGCTGAGTTTTTTCCCTTGAAACGGGAAATGCTTAATTATACCACCGAGTATGGTGGAGAATACAGATCTTTGGAAGAAGTGCTGACCGAAAGGGAGTTGGGGCATATACGATATGTCAGGGCCTTGCGGAAGTCAGCTGAAGAGCGAAGGATGCTTGTGGGAGCCTTGGATTACAAGACCTGTGGTTTTTATAAATGGTACAACGAGAATCTCATCGGTAATGAAGAAATTTCTGAAATTATTCTGGAAGAAGTCCATCCATTACACAAAAACTTCCATGACTATGCTGCCCAATTGGACAAGCTTCTCAGAGAGAACAAATATGACCAATTGGAAGACTGGTTGGCAAAGGCAGATGCCGACCTGGAAAGACTCGGCGTATACCATGCCGGAATTCGCGCCCTTGCCCATGAAAATGAGATGGAGATACGGATTGAATTCAAGGAAAAATTGAAAAACTTGCAGAAGAAATATGACAGCATTGTAAGAAGTGCGAACCAGTTGGAAAACCATATGGAAAAAGTGGATCTGCAGGCTTCTTTGGATAATATGAGGAAGACGGCCACTAAAAGTAAAGTACTCCTCTTTCTCTTTGCTTTTGCAGGTGTGGTGCTCTCTGTGGTTATAGCCTATGTCACATTTTCTCGGGTAAAAGCAAAAACCAAAGAGCTTCATGATTTGACGATATCTCTTGCTGCTTCAAAAGATGAAATTGAGAAACAAAGTACTGAGCTCAAAGAGGCTTTTAATGAATTGAAAGAAACCCAGGCCCAACTCCTTCAGAAAGAAAAAATGGCTTCCATTGGTCAATTGGCCGCCGGTGTAGCCCATGAGATTAATAATCCGGTTGGATTTATCTCCAGTAACCTGGGTACACTTGGAAAGTATTTTAATCGATATGATGAGTTTATCGCAGCGCAGACTGATTTTGTTAATTCCATCGAGCGAGATTCGTCTAAAGAGGAGATTGTCAAACTCAGAAAGAAATTGAAACTTGATTTCCTCATCGAAGATACAAAGGATCTGCTGGAAGAGTCTATTGATGGCACTCGGCGGATATCCGAGATCGTTCAGTCCTTGAAGAATTTTTCCAGGGTAGACCAGGCAGAATTCCAAGAGGCTGATCTCAGTGAATGTCTTGAGTCCACTCTCAGTGTCGTGTGGAATGAGGTCAAATATAAGGCCAAAGTCATCAAGGAGTATGGGGATTTGCCGTTGGTGAAATGCTTTCCAAACAAATTGAACCAGGTGTTTATGAATCTTCTGGTCAACGGTGTCCATGCCATTGAAAAGCAGGGAGAGATCACGATTAAATCCTGGGCCGATAAAGATAATGCTTTTGTGTCGATTTCCGATACCGGTCAAGGTATTCCCGAAGAAAATTTGAACAAACTCTTTGAGCCCTTCTTTACAACCAAAGATGTAGGTAAAGGGACTGGCTTGGGACTCAGCATTGTCTATGACATTGTGAAAAAAGATCACAAAGGTGACATAGAAGTTGAGAGTGAAGTCGGCATAGGAACTACTTTTACAGTGAGAATCCCCCTGAATAACGAGTCGAATGCATAGGTAACTTATGGAAACGCCAATTGTCCTCTTTGTTGATGATGAAGCTAATATTCTGAAAACTCTGAATCGGCTTTTTCTTGATGAAGACTATGATGTGCATACAGCCCTGGGTGGACAGAAAGCCCTGGAGCTCATAGACAGCGGTATTACGCCCACAGTTATTGTCTCCGATCAACGGATGCCGGAAATGAGCGGCGCCGAATTCTTGGAAAAGGCCAAGGAGAAAGTGCCGCAAAGTATTCGGATGGTTTTAACTGGATATGCCGACATAAATGCTGCCGTTGATGCCATTAATCTTGGAGGCATATACAGGTATATCCTTAAACCATGGAATGATGAGGATTTGATTCTGACGGTCAGGGAGGCCGTGGACCGTTTTAGGCTGGTTGAGGAGAATAAACGTTTAACAAACGAGCTCCATGAAAAAAACAAGATCCTTGCAGAGATCAATAAACACCTGGAAGAAAAGGTGGATGAACGGACCAAGGAACTCCGTCAAAAAGTAAAAGAGCTGAAAGGGCGGGATCGAATCCAGCAGCACCTTGTGACCATCCATCCTTTGCAAGAGAGTTTGGATCTGGTGGCGGAAGTTATTTCCGATGTCATCACTCCACAATGGACAGCAATCTATATAGCCGAGAATGATAACGGAGACTTGCAACAGAAAGTGGTGACGCCGGATGATATTCATTTGAATGAAGAGAATATACTTTGGGTAACCAATGATGTGGTTGCAGAAAAAACACCAAAAAGTGGATTGCTGAATGCAATATTCAGCACAGGCGCAGAGATGCAGGATGCCTATGTTTCAGCCTTACCCATTAAAACGGAGAATAAGACCTATGGTGTCTTGCTGGTGAGCAGTGTATCTCAGGAAGGTTTCAACCAGGAGCAGGAGAGAACACTTACTGTTTTTTGTGAACAAGCTGCCATGGCTGCCAAGGATGCAGAAATGGCTGACAGCATCCCGGAAATGGGAACTAATCTAGATAGTTTGTTGGACGAATTGGCCTAAAGGTAGACTCGGTGGCAAAGAAAACTGCTGATAAAAAAGATATCCTCTCCCTGGAAGATGAGTTCATGAAAGTAATGGGAGGGGTGGATGATATTGAAGACGAAGCTGAAAACGATGAAGGTGAGGAAATTGACCTCACTTCGTTAGTCCAGGAATCAGCCCTCAAGACTGTATCAACTCCTGCCAAAAGCAGTGCGTCTCAAAGCAACAGTGGGAAATCGTTTTCCCAATACAATTTGAAATTGTCCTGTTCTCCGGATGGAATGATTGCTCTCCTTGTAGGAAGCAAAGCCCATTCCTTTTCCACTGATATTATTGTTTCCTGCCTGAAGAAAGAGGGGATCACCAAGGGGATCATTCATGATTCCATCTCCCAGATCGTTTCCAACTTAAAACAAGAAGGGAGCTGGACCGGCAAGATTATCGTTGCAAGGGGGAAACTGCCTGTCCCTGAAGAAGGTCTCTCATTCCCATTTATTGCGCCTGTTGATCGTTTTGGGGCAAACAAGAGATGGTCGGTTGATGGACAGTCACTCTCATTCGATGGTCTCTTAGAAATTTCTAGAAATCAAGAGCTACCGACAGAAAATGCGGTACTGAATACAAAAGTCAGACCGGTCAAACCTGGTGAAGTGGTGGCGATTGTTGAAGAACACAAGGCTCCTTCGCCGGGCTATGATATTTTCGGCAAAATAGTTGATTTCAAAGGCCCAGAACTGGAGCCAGGAGAAAATGTAAAAAAGAGTATTAAGGGTGATCAATATGAGGCCACCATATTTGGCTATCTCTGTATTAAGAATAATGAACTCTCTGTTATCTCGCCCATTAAAGTAACGACCGATGGAATGGCAGCCTATTTTGTCAATTGTCCTCCCCATGTTGTTCCCATCACGCCGTCTCTTGAGGATTTCAAAATTTCTCTGAAAAATATTGGAG
Source organism: uncultured Desulfobulbia bacterium (assembly GCA_964443295.1). Lineage (GTDB taxonomy): Bacteria > Desulfobacterota > Desulfobulbia > Desulfobulbales > CG2-30-60-27 > CAYUCH01. The sequence goes on from CAYUCH010000197.1 coordinate 4,495, forward strand.
TCGTTGAAGATGCCATTGCCCCTGTTTTAATTGAAAAATTATGCGTTGCATTGAAGGAAAACAGGGTTCCGAAACCGTTGATTAAAATTGCTTCCGGGTCGGCACCTTTTGATGGCAGGGATGCTAAAATTGTTTTGGCCATAGATACGGAAAAAAAAGCAGGTGAAGTTAAAGCGGATGACACCATAGACCTGCGGGAACGGAATATGGTGTCCAGTGTATTTGAAGGCGATCTTCTGGCTGTCAAATTTCTCCCAACCATAGGTGAACCTGGTTTTACAGTTTTGGGAGACAAGATTCCGCAGAAAGAAGGTAAAAAGGTTGATCTCAGCGTAATTGGCCCGGTTCTTAAGAAAGAATCTGGCGGTCGTATTGATTTTTTCGCCAAGATCTGTGGCAATGTCGGTTTTAGTAACAATGTGCTGACATTGACCGACGTTTTTGTTGTTAATGGTGATGTCGATTATTCAACTGGAAATATTGAGGTCGTCACAGGGCTTTCTGTTACAGAATCTGTATTGCCAGGCTTTAAAGTGTCTGCTGATGGCAATGCAATAATTGGCGGCACCATTGAAAATGGCGCCCAAGTGGTTGTGAAGGGAAATCTCAAAGTTGAAAAAGGTATCATTGGTGCAGATACGAAAGTAGTAGTCATGGGGTCGCTGCAGGCAGGCTTTGTTCAAGATGCCGAAATAATGGTTAAAGGCGATGTGGTAATTGGCAGTTACAGCTTTAATGGAATTATTCGGTCTGGTGGTGAGGTTATCATTAAAGACCCATCATCCCAAGCCGGAGGTAAGGTGGTTGGAGGTGTGGTGTGTGCCACAAAAGGCATCAGCATGTCCACCCTGGGGTCTGCAGCCAATACTAACACTATGGTGGCCATTCAGAGGGATATCGAGTTGTCCAGCACTTTAAAAAAGGCCAAAGTTGAAATTCAGGATTGTACAGAGACCATAATGAAAATAATGAGATCTCTGAACTTAAGTTCAGTTGATATGGGCTTGATGAAGAAGCTCATAGAGAAAACACCATCTCCCAAAAAAGAGATGCTGGTCAAACTACTTGTCAATATGAATAACCTGATTAAAAAAAGAAGTGAGTTGTATACCAAAGAGAAGAAGGTGGATCGAAAGATAAACGAACTTCTTGAGCATGCCCATATTAAAATTAACAAAGAGGCTTATCTGGGCAACCGTGTCAGGATTGGCGAGGACCAGGTGGTTCTTGAAAAAGATATGGTGGGTCCAACGGTTTTCAGGCTGGAAAATGAAACAATTCTTATGAAATGATCCACGCGACGGAAACGTCCGCCTATTATTTCATTTGGTCGTACTGTCTTGACGTCCACGAGAGGGTAATTCCATATTCAGTTTCCTTGACATTGATACCATAGGGAGCAAGGAGAGAGGTGGCCTGGTTTGTTTGGACAGGATCTACCTTCCTTTAAGTGGAATGTC
>CAYUCH010000198.1:0-5947 GCA_964443295.1 uncultured Desulfobulbia bacterium
AATGGGTGGCCGGCTTCGCGTGGAATAGGTGGCCGAGATCAGTGGAATACGCAGGGAACAGCATTTTTTATATTTGCTAGCCCTAATGCTTGCTCAACCTGCTCTTTACTGGCAAGCCTAACAGGGCTACCATCGCGCACAGGAATATAAATATCTCCAGTATTGCCTACAACCTTTGCCTTGACATAATTCATACCAATACGTCGGGTAGGAGGAGAAATATCAACATCTCCGAAATCATTAGAGATATAGGAGCCCATATACCCAGGGGCATCTGTTATATGATTGATTTCTTCCACCACGCCAAAGGTAGTCGTCTTATTAAGGTGTTCAACCACAACGACATCAAAGGGGTCTAATATTCGATCTTGGCTAGTCCAAAAAAAGAATTCATCAATGGTAGTCGGGCGATTTTCTAGTGCGGCAATTTTTCCAATAGTTTTCATTTAGTTCCTCTACTCATAGCATATGAAAAATAGCATGATCACTCATCCGTCTATTTTTCATACTTAACTCGGTCAAATAGATCGGGTAAAGATGGTTAGCCCAGCGTAAATCTCTGCCATAACAGGTTGGGTTTCTTTCACAAGCCAAATTCGCTGAAATCAAATCAACCTCCTCGCTATCTAGGCCATTTTCAATCTCATTATCAGTGACAAGAATTCGTTCGGCTTTAATAACTCCATCAAAAGGGCTAACTGTATGCTTAAGATCCCTAATTCTTATATACCAAGCCGCAAGATGAACAGCTCCCTGGTCACCACCTGCCCGCGAAGAACGAAATTTAAACGCCGGGGTTCTGTGATAAAGCGGTAACTGCGCTATTAGCGAAGCCTTTGATTGCCCTTTATAATCCACACATTTTTCAGGGTTAAATTTTTTTGATACCCCAACAACACATTTGTAATTACTTTTCAGCCGGGATAAATCCCGATATGAGCCCCTTGATGATTTCTGATAATCAACAGACCCATCTTTTATCAAACGGTGACCAGGGCCAAGTTTACGCTGCTCTTGAACAAGCCAATCAACAAACTCCTTTTCCATGTCCAACATTTCTTCGTGAAGAGCAGCAATGGCCAAGTTCCCGTATTCCAACCCTTCTTTCTCCGGATATGCAATTACCCGATCAATCTTAACTCCAAATTTCTTTAAAGAAGAATTTGAGTTTATTTCATCCTTCAAGTCATTAAAGAATGGAGCTTCCATGCCTCCACCGTCAGGATTCGCACTTATAGGTACAGCCAAAAGCACTCTGTTTTCAGTACGGAGGCTTTTAAAATCATCGGGGCTGTGGCGAACACAACAAGAAACGCCAACTTGACCTGCAATAATTGGATAGATTCGAGAACCATAAGCAATATCGTCAACTTTATAAGTTCTCCGTGAGCCGTCCAGAAAGAAAGAAAAAAGGGGTGAGTTAACCCGACCCATAATTGAGGTAAGACAAATCGATTGCTTATGGTGCTGGGTTTCCCCATATTTCTCAAACACAAATGGTTTTTCATCAGAATAAAGAGGCTCTGGGGGCCTATTTACATCCAGGCAATAGCGATGCGTTGCATAGCTTTTACCAGAAGTAAAATCTGCCAATACTTGGAGGGGTTTATTTTTCTTTGAAGATTTCATAACAATTCACCCCTCCGATTCAACTTTAGGAAGCTGCTTATCGGCTTCAGCAGCTCCGCCTGAACGGACCCAATCATCAACCTCCATCTGCTTAAACATCCAGCGCCGACCAACGCGGTGGCCGGGCATACCACGCTGTTCAATCCATTTATAAACTGTTTCGTTACTGACATTTAAATATTCACAAATTTCGCTGACCTTCAGCCACCTGTCTTCCATGTTCGCTTCCTAAAATGACAACAAATACCAACGGTTAATTACCTTTTGTGAAACACTAACACGATTTAACCTCTTTCAACAGCCAAATATTACAATATTGTCCTAACAATCATAGATTAAAGACGATTTTACCCAAGTAGAGTCGAAATCTGGCGACTAGAAACAAGAGAACCCCGATATAGCTGAATGCATACCAGGGTTCTCTTGTTAGGTTAGAACATATCTGTTTATTTACTCATTATCAGCATTATACAATTCAATGTTCAATTGAATATTGGCAAATTCGGCTATCTCTATCTGATCACACAAGGTTTCAAAAACTTCCCCCTCTTCCAATAGCAAGCCACTTTTTTGTTCCAATGCTGTAAGCCTACGGTGGATATTTTTCAGCAGTGCTAATATATGATCTCTAATCAATCCATCTCTTTTTTCCTGGGGGGATGGGATGAACTCTGTCATTCCACCCTGTTTTTTGACGATCATATTTCCTCCATCAGCTTAGGGTTGCGCCAAGGGAATGAACCCGGGGATAGACCAAGTTATTACCAGTCAACTCGGCCTTGTAACGCACCTTGTTTTCAGAACTGTCTGCAAATATTCTGGTCAGGGTGTACTCGGTCCATTCATGGTCAATCTCCCGAGTGGTATCAATTGACATGGGCTCCCAGGTGACACCGGCATCGTTGGTGGCAAACCAATTTATGGAGGTGCCGGAGGGTATGTGCATCTGGGCATAGACCTTGGATGACTCCACACCCTGGGTTAATTCATTCTCCCGGGAGAGATAGGTGCCTGTCGGGTTATTGAGGTAGCCGATGAGGTTGACATCCTTGAAGTTGAGGGCTGGGGAGTCGTTGATTTCCGTGCCAATAAATACGGCGCGGACTGTGACCTCACTTGCCAGGTTGGGCAGGTTCTCCTCCTCAGCTGGAACTATAGCATCCCAGATTGAACCACCGTCAGTTGAATATTCCCAGCTTATTGCGGTGCCTTCCGGCAGGGAGGAGTATTCATCGATATTTAACTCACTGAACTGGATACCGGTTATGGGTTGAAAGCGGATCTCGCCGTTATTTTCAAAATCATACCCATAGATCTTCATGGTCATATCTGAACCATTTAGTGGGGTCCAGGTCTCGGCGTTGGAGGATTCCAACAGAGCTCCGGCGGCATAGGTTTGGCGAGTGATAACGCCATTTTGACCCATTTGCCCCAAGGTGGCGATGCGCACCTTGAAATTGGTGGAGTTGGTAAGCAGCACCACAGCATAGCTGGTGTTGGCGTCAGCATAAAATGGATCATCAAAGTCGATCTTGGTTTCTATCCCTGTGGTGATCTCATCAGGAGAAATCACCTTTTCAGCCATGACCACCTCATTGGGCAGACCGGTAGTAACACCACGAATCTGTACGGTGACTGGAATGGTGGCATCCTTTTGGGTGAAATAGACTCCCACGGCTGAGACCACCCTATTTCTGGTGAAACTAAATGTCTGGGCCAGTGGATCACGACGACGGAATCGCCAACGCCAGCGCCAGACTGTACGCACCACTGGGATACGGACTATTCGGGGTGGCACTCGCTGGACAATAGTTTGGCGACGAACGATGGTTCGATTGACAATGACACGCTGAATTCTGGTAATCACCAGAGGATCATTAACCTGCAGGTTTGTTTCGGCTGAATAGGTGCCATCGGTCACCTCCACTACTCGACTACCATTACGAACATTGGAAGGGATATTGAAGGAGGCCGTCACCCGGCCAGCGTTATCAGTGGTGACATTAGAGGCCACCACCTGGCCATCACAGCGGATGGTGACATTACTACTGCTAGGTGTGAAATTGGAGCCGGTGACTGCAATGCCGGTCTGGCCCCTTCTGCCGATATTGGGAGTTATCTCCACTGCTGCATCTGGTTTCTCAAAGACTGCATAGGGGTTGATGTTCTTTTCTTCTGACCAGTCAGTCTGTTCAATAAGTACTTCCTCCGTGGCTGGTAAGAGAGCCAGGCTACCCTTGAACAGGGCATTACTTGCCCCTTGATCTACCTCAAGGATATGGGGCTCAGCTGACCGATCCGGAGCAACAAACTGTTGGATACCATCGATGCGGGCACTCCAATCCTCATGGTAGAGATCGGATTGGGAATCATTGGAAAAATCATCCGAGTAGATTCCTTTCTTGGTCTGGGCATCTCGGTTCTGCAGGTCATTATTCATTTGGAACTGGGCATCGTTATATTTCAGGTCCTCCACATCCTCGATAATCTCATGAATCTGGTCCATGGTAATACGAGTAAGGCCAAAATTGACGATATGCATATTCACAGAGTTGGGCGGGCAATCCACCGAACAGAGACCCAGGGTTCCCTCTGGCACTACAGGTAGTTTTGGAAAGTCGGCCGGTGCCCCTTCTAGTCGTTTGATCTCGGTGGTGGTGGCGTAAACCACATCCTTCCGGCCCAGGTAATAGTCGTAGTCGATGGAGCAGTTGGAACCATCCACCGGCTCATCACCCATGGAAGTACGACCAAAGTTAATAATCGACAGTGCCCCCAAGGCCATCTGAGTGCTGGACATGGTAACTCCACTGGTATTCGAGGATGGTGGATTACCACCGCTAATCTCATCTACCCCGTCATCTACATAGGAGGTCTCACCGGCACCCAGTTCTTTCAATAACTCAAAGTCCGTAAGGGCTGTATTCTGGGTACCACGATAGATTCGATAACCAGTGGCGCTATTCACCGGAAGCCAGGAAAGCTTATTGAGCTCTCCGGCAAGAGTTTCCCTTGAGACCACCCGGCTGGATTCATATTCTGTTTCACCGCTGGCATCCAGGGCGGTGACCAGATAGAAATATTCAGCAGGAACAGGATGGCCAGGCTCCCCAAACCAGCCACCGTCGCTATAATCCGTACCTTTCTCCATCTGCTTGGTATAAGTCCAGCGTACCGTATAGGTGGTACCGATAGCAGGCTCCTCTCCAGTCCCCAACCAATCCACATAATTGCCTGACTGCTGCCAGTCCGTGCCCGGTTGAAAGACCGTGGCTCCCTGGCTTACTTCGAGAATATCAACTACCGGGTTGGGCTGGAGGAGATCCTCACCGCCACCCACTGACCCTCGGGTAATATTGGAGACCATCTCAACAATGGCCTCCACCTGGGTGGTCTCTTTGAGAGGGGTAGAGTTAAGAGGATAACGCCTGGTATTCATGCCATAGGTCTTTTGCTCACCCCGCACTGACTTGGTGGCCACAGATTTTGGCATGGAGATAGTGGTGGGCAGATCCTTTTGCAATCGATAACCCTGGATATAAGCTCGCCCGGCATTGGCAATGATCTCAACATTGTCGCCGTCATTGTCACCGATGAAACTATCCAAGCCTTTAACCAGATATGACCCAGCTTGATCAAAAGTACGCTCAGCAAGGTTCTGCAACAGAGAGTTCAGTCCCTCAGCTGCAGCAAAAGAAAGCTGATCCTCGGTGATGGATGAAACAGTGATGCGACTGCCCGGAATCGTGCCCAGAAGATCCTGCAGGCGCATATTAGATTTTTCCTGGATGGTAGCCATGACATCACCAGTGGTCCGATCAAATTTATAGATCGGCAATGTCTTACGCTCCGTGACATTATTGGGCAGAGAGTCAACGCTGGTGTCGTAATCTTTCAGAATCAACACCCATTTCTGCCGTTCAGCAGTGGGCTCACCAGTAGCAGGGTTGATCAGGGCAGCATCCTGATTATGGGAATAATTATACTTTAGGAGCTCAATATAAATATAATCGACACCACTGGTCTTGGCCGGGTCGTAGGTGAGTACCGCACCGGGCACTTTTTCCAAGTGACCATCAATATAGATGACTCCCTCAGCAATAGTGACAACATTATCAGTCACCGACACACCAAGGCCACTGATTACCGCCCCTTCCTTAAAGAGCATGTCTGCCAATTGGCGTTGCTCATGGGCAATGATGGCCTGCTGTTCGTTAAGCTCAGAATCAAGTAGGTCACGATCCTGGTGGTAACGCACCATTTTGTAATTCTTGTCTGGATCAAAGGTCTCACGGGAAATAGACATAATGTCCTCCTA
>CAYUCH010000199.1:0-5893 GCA_964443295.1 uncultured Desulfobulbia bacterium
CAAGAACGTCGCTTAAATGAATTTTTCTGAAACACCAGATTTGACTATAACTCTTTCATTGCCACCTACGGCTGATCCTCTCATTGCTCTGCCAATCATTTGACTGTAAAGAACTACCGATTGTGTGGGGCGAGCAATAACCGCAACATTCGTTTTTGGGGCATCAAAACCTGTGGTCAATATCCCAAAATTAACTAAAACCTGGATTGAATTTTCCCCGGTCTTTTTAAACTCCTCAATTGATTTTCGCCTTATTAACGGGCCAGTTCTTGTTGAAACTGCTTTCGCTTGAATCCCTTTCAACAAAAGTACATCAGCTAATAAATGGGCATGGTTAACAGAGCATGCAAAAACAATTATTTTGGAACCTTTATTGGCTTCAAATATTATTTCTTTAAGAATAATTAAATTTCGCTGCTCATCCTCTCCCAATTTTTGAATTGCTTCTAAAGAAATATCAAAACCAGAGGCAATATTTTCTAGCTCTGTATCTGAAAGATCTAACTGAGGATTGTAAGGGATTTGTATATACTCTGGTTTTGCCAAGTAGCCTTTTTCTTGGAGGAACAATATTGGATTGTTGTAGCCAGGTATTTCTAAGCTGATTTTATTCCCTACAAAAAAGTCTGCTAACTCTTTATCCCGATCCATATCTACCCAAGATCTACCAGGCGTGGCTGACAATCCTAACAACGCTGATCCACCTTCAGGAGCCAGCATCTCTAGTAAATGTTTGTATGTATGTGCAATGGCTTGATGCGCTTCATCCATCACAACAAATTTTACATACTTTTTGAAATTTAAAAATTCAGATTGTTGAGAAAAACTGCGCGAATAGATTTTTGCCAAACCTGCAACGATTACACCATCTTTAAAATTTGCTAAATCCAATTCATATTCTGAGTATAAACGGCCTAGAGTAACCTCTCTATTTCCGATATATGACCAGCATTTCTCAAACTCGTCAGAAGCTTGATCACAAAGTTCTTCTGAGTGTGCAAGCCAAATTACTACAACACCAGGCTCTAACCTTAAGAGAAATTGTGCGATTATCGACATTGCGGATCGTGTTTTTCCGGCCCCTGTCGGCATATGTACTAAAACCCTAGGGGTATCAGAGAAAATTTTGTTTAATGCTTTGTTAACGACAACTTGCTGATAATTATATAGTCCATAATGAGGAAGGATATTAACTATCGAAGATCTTGTTGTTGATTTTTCTTCTTGTTCAGGGAGGGGAATTTCAAAAAAATCATGTATAGCTATTGAAGGTTTAGATGTGTAGGAGTAATTTTGTTTGATCAAACTACTCCAGGGATCTTCAGCCTTGCTTCCTGTGATATTGAATAGCAGTTCTTCTGCTTCATTTTTATTTAAAGTTAATAATGCATTATTCCGTATCCTTTCTTCAAAAAGAATTTCGTTCCCATAGCTTTCTAGTATAAGTGTTATTAAATTTGATTTATTAATTATTCTTTCATCAATTTTAGCAAGAAGGTTCACCGTCAACCTCCCTGCTAATTCTTGAAGCTCTGGTTCGCCTAGACTTATAAGGCCCTTTGTCAATCTACTCATATCTTCAGAACCTTATAAGCTACAAATCAAACATCCCTGGTCTGCATTGTCACCTTCTTCAAGCATCTTTTCCTGCCAACTCCGATTATCGTTGGCCTCACGCCGTTTAGTGGCAATATCAACAATCTCGTCACGACGTTCAAGTAAATCACCTAAACTCATGCCTTCAATCCAAGAGAAACCCTCTCCTGTATGAGAATCAAATTTTTCAAATTCCATAGCTTTTTGAAATAGATCTGGGTGGTTGTCATAAAGGCCAAGCCATTCTTCTTGTCGCTGGAAAAAACAGAAATAACAGCCAGAACGGCTACGCCATTTGTAATACTCTGGGACACCCACAGTTTCTTCAAGAATTCGAAAGACATCCTTTCGAGTGATCTCATCATGGATAAAGGGGAAGGTTGGATGAATATTGGCTTTAGTTGATACATACCCTTCTCTGTGCTCATCAGCCCGGATGGCTATATAGCTATATGCCTCATCAGCGCCAATAAATTCTTCAAACGGTTCAAGTTTCATCTTCACAGTGCACCATCGATACCTAGGGGAGGGGAGCCAATTTTCTTCTGGATTTCCCAGCACAAAAAGATGGTGCTCAAAAGGTGCGTTGCTACCAATACGAGTTATTTCTTTACCAAGATAGGCTTCAAGTCGATCAATAAAATCGTAGGTTTCGGGCAGTTCACAGCCGGTGTCCGAAAAATAATATTCCATCTCTGGCACCCGATCCTGCTGTTTGAGGTAAATGGCGAGAGCCGCACTATCTTTACCCCCTGAAATACCGCAAACATGCCGGACGTTTCCCGCCTTATTCATTGATCGCCTCAATATCTAACTTGGAAGCCTCTTTCTTTGTTACTTCCTTCTTGACTAGGAACTCATCAACTAAATCTGCAAGTAACGCTAGGCGAGATTCATCACTATCTAACTCGTTCAAGAGACTTTGGAATTCATCTTTTCTACCCTGAATATATTTTTTTGTCGAGCCATTGATCCTAACAATTTCATCATGGTCTGTTTTCCCGTGCCGCATTGAACGCAAACGAATCACCTCAAAGCCATCATCAAATTGAGATTTTGTTTTTAAATAGTGATCCTGCAAAACACGAAGATCAATGAGGCGGCGCGATAACTCTTCAAGTCTTTTCACTGCGCCGTCACGGTCGACATCGAGCCATTTATCTGAGGCGCGGCCACCAAGGAAAAGCAACAACCTACTACGCCAAAGTTCATCCTTGCCTTTTTCATCTGCCAGGTGTTCGATAAAGGGCCGCAAGCCTTTCGTGTCTACAGTGTATTGGCTCAGATCCTCATAACGGGCGCATGCCTTTTGCCGCAAAGTCCGCAGGTTTATATCTTTTTTAATATCAGGAAAGAGGGCCTGGGCCATAAGGGCCTGGAAGTCTGCGATCATCTTGTCATAGGCATCGCGCAGTTCTCGAATAACCTCGACAAGGGCAGCCGCAAAGCCTTCTATCTTTTTATCGTCTGACTCGTCAGGATCAATGGCAGGATAACCACAAGCTTTAGGCAATCTGACAAAAAGAAGATCCATGGGAGATTTGGCAAGCTCAAAAGCTTTTCTTGCTTTTTGACTGGCACTAGAAAGGCGATTTGTATGCTTGGAGTAGTCCGGCAGCTTTGCCATAAACTGGGCAAGCGGTTTTGCAATGGCAAGTAGCGTGGCCTTTTTCTTTGTACTATCGCCATAGAGAACCTTGACGTATTGTTGAAACAGGGAAGCACGAATGCCATGCATACGAATACGTTGAACTGTAAAATAGTCCGGCCGTTTCATGAACCGCTCAATATGCTGGTCACTTATGTATGGGGTATAGACCTTGTCCTCATACAGTGCTAGTTCCTCTTGATTACAGAGAAAGACACTAAGATAGAGTAAAGGTAAAACCCCGGCCTTTACGCCATAAGGAGGCGCTTGCAAAACCTCGTTTAGCTCTGCAAAAGAGCGGGGAGTTTCCTGGGTGGTTTCTAAAAACTCATCAATCCTTTGCCAGACAGGATACAAATTATAAGGGTTATCTTGCTTAGCCGGCAAAAGTTGCCATTTCCCCTCATCTACTTCACGATGCAAGCCCGTGGCATGCAAAAAGGAGCGATAGATACCCTTTTCTGCGGGAAATTTTTCAATGCCTAGATCAGGCTTGTCATCATGGTGAACCATGGCCACTACGAGTTTATTACGAGCTGCTACGGCCTGGGCTGATGGTTTATCCCGATTGATGAGTTCATTATGAACTCGTGGTGACTTGTCATAGATTTTATCAAGAATTGTTGAGAGCTCTTCTTGCAAATCACGCTTACTGGAGACACCAACAACTTCGGCTTGCCAGAACCACTGAGCATCCTCTGGATTTTCTACAAGACTAAGAAGCAACTCGTCCTCAAGACGCTGTGCCGCTGCCAATCGATCTTTAAACTCACGCTGGGCAATGGGATCAGCTTGGAGTTCAGCATAATTTTGCTCAACCCGGTGCAAGGCGAGAACCTCTGCAACTGCCTCACGGAGTTGTGAACCATTGGGATAGAGAGCGACCAGATCAAGTTTTCCAAAATAAGGAATCAGTTTTTGGCTGGCTGTCTCAAGATCTGTTGTAGATTCTGCCAAACAGAGAATGATGCGTTGTCGATCTGCTTGTTTTGACTCTTTATGATATGAGTTGAGATCAACAAAAAAGGGACTGAAATAGCGCAAAGCGCCTGTCTTGATAGTGTGTCGCCTTGCAACTATGGGTTGAAGTGGTTTACGGTTATTTATTGCCGCAGGCAAATCAAACCTACCTATCTGACCAAGCTCATCATGCACTGCTGCATCAAGGTCAAAATCGCTGCCCTGCCACACCCTATACTCATTGCTGAATTTGCGAAACTGGAGCACAGAGCTTTCAATAAGGGCATTGGCAACAATGGTGGCGGCCTTCTTGCTGGTCGTACAAAGGCTGACAATATTCCTTGAGGCCTTAAAGCCCCCTTGGGCGCCAATAATATTGAGCAGGCCTATGGTCTTGAGTAGTTCGATCTGCTTAGGCGGGGCATCACCAAGGCGCTCAATGGCAGTGACCACTTCTGCCCAGCGCCGATGAGTAGTGGGATCAGTAAGAACGGCTGGCTGGTTGAGAATAAAATACTCATACACCTGCCACGGCATTACCCAGTCACCAACTTTCTGCAATTGGGCAAGACTATCTTGCAGTCCATGCTGCTCTTTGCTTCCGAGATAACTAAACAGGGTGCGCTCATTCTGGGCCATTTTCTGACAGAGGATGGGCAGTATCAAGACTGTTACAGGGTGGAGAGGGTAGCACTGACTAAAGAGATGAGCAGCTGTTTCCTTATCTAGATTCCCAGGCAAAGCCTTTTCTTTGGCCAATGCAGATGCCATTTTTATACATGTTGTTGCAATTGCTTTCTTGTCGGGGCTTGGCAGATTATTATCAAAAGCTTTGCTGATAATACGGAGTGTTTGCTCAGTTGTTTCCAAAAAGGGGATATTCTCAAAACGCCCCTGGACTTTCGACCATTCGTTGCGAAGATCTTCACCAAGGGCACGGGCATATTGTTCAAAGCCTTGATGCATAAGAGTGAAGACATAGATATTTGCCTTTCTGCCAGTGGCTGCCATTTCAGCCAAGGCTTGGAGCAGATAGATGTCATTGGCCCCATAGTGGCGAGCCTCATATTCCAAAAATTTGCCAAGCTCATCAAAGACTATTAACAGCCCTTTGCCTTTTTGGGCCTCCACAGCAGTACGGAGTTCTTCAACAAAGGTCATTATTTTATGGATTGTAATATCTTTTTGGGTGGCCGCTTCTGTCAACTTGCCTACAATTGCAGGAGAAGGGCCGGGCGAGGTTTTCCAAAAACGAATGGCTGCATCTCGCAGACTTGCCACAAAACGATTACCGAGTGGCTCTGGCGTGCCGGTAAGTAATACAGGCAGGAAGCCCTTAGTTTTTTCTGTATGTTGGAAAAAGTCTTTGCATAGGTCTTTATCCGCTTCTAAGCATATTTCTAAAGCTTCATTTGTCGCTTCGTAACTGGGATTATCAAAAAGGTGGGCAAGATAAACGGCAAAAGAAGATTTTCCTGAACCATAAGGCCCGATCAAGGCCCATGAACGGGGCATATCTTCTTCATTAAATGTTTTGGCAATACTGCGGAGGGTAAGTAGAGACCGGCTTGTAGGGATATAGGCCTTAACAATTGCCGACGAATCAATATCACGTTCTAGATTTATAGAGCGGGTGTAAGAGGTGGCCTGGTTTGTTTGGACAGGATCTACCTTCCTTTAAGTGGAATG
>CAYUCH010000200.1:0-5776 GCA_964443295.1 uncultured Desulfobulbia bacterium
GTGGCCGGAATCAAATGGAATGGGTGGTCGGGATCGTCTGGAATTCGCACCAAAGGGGTTATTTTCCGGATTACGTCATTTTGGACTTTGCATTCTAGACTGAAGGGGACAGATTTTTATTTCGTCTCAGCGACAATTGAATCTGTCTCTCGATCCAGAAATAATTCAGTCCCAAACGCTACATTTTTTTGTAATTTCCATTTTCCATTCACCTGTTTTGCACTTTTCACTTTGCACTGTATTCCTTTTCGGCTTGCCGGAAACACCACTCCGCATTCCAGGAATCCGGTCACAATATGGCAGTGTGCCTGTCTAATGGATTCGTAAGGAATGGTTCTTGTTTTCCTGGCTAACTCATTGAGATTTCGCAAAAATAAAAAATAATTCTTATTAATTAATCTGTTAGATAGGTTTTGGTCTGGAACTTGCATAAATAGAGAGGTCAAGCTGTAAAATATAACAGGGCGTTAAGCACAGCCTGATTAGGGTTTTTCTTAAATACTTAAGCGGTTTGATTTGATAAATTGATTTAACGAAGATCAATGAGAAAAGGAAAATAGGTTAGTTGGTTGGAAGGTAAGCATCGCCACCCCTTCAGGCGAAAGCTTGAAAAAGGTGAAAATCGTCAACCCTTCAGCCTATTAGCCTGTTTCTCTGAACGATGACAGCTGACGGTTAACTGATCATTGTTAAAACACTGTGTTGAGCGGAAAAAAAACGATTTTGTCGCAATCGACACGATATTTGACGCATTAGTCTATTAAATATCTCTAATAATGCGGTATTTTAAAATGCATTTTTAAATTTAATAATAGTGCCAATATTATTTTTACTAAAACACTTTGTATAAAATGCTAACTAGCAAAATGAGAGAACTTTCTTTGAAGTCTTTGAACACGGCATCGAAGTAACCTCTTTGTTTTTCATTTGAATTAAAGTTGGGAGACAGAACAAGTTCAGCCCCCCTTGGCCAGCAAAAGAAGGGGACTGATTTTTATTTCGTCTCAGCGAAATTTAGCCGGACGGTTTTTATGTTCTACGATCTGTCTCCCGGGTTAGAAAAGAGCACAGAACATCAGGGGACTGATTTTATTTTCCCTTATTATGCTGGGCCACAGGGTGATTTTTAGAAAACGCGCAATATATTTAGCCCCTCTGGGTTTGGAGAAAAATTTAATCTGTATCCTGGGTTTATAGTCTTACAAAAAAAAGGAAAAGATTGATGAGTACATTGAAAAAACAACTTCACACATTCTCTTTCACGGTTTTGGTGGTTTTGGTCATTTTGGCTGGGTTTAGTGTTCCTTCAAGTGCTGAACAAATTGGCCTTGTTGGCACAAGTAGTGTTCAACCCGACAACTTAACCTTTACCGGTTCAGCCACTTACAGCGTACCCATTGTGGTTCCGCCAGGACGTGGCAAGGCAACTCCAAATTTGTCGCTCAACTATAACAGCTTTAATCCCAATAGCTGGGTTGGTATGGGATGGTCACTTGACATAGGGGCAATCCAGCGTTCGACAAAACATGGAGTTGATTACACAGCAGATGATTATATAGCAATCAAGGATGGCGGTAAAGTTGAGCTGGTTTCCAAGGAGGATGATTGGGGGGCCAACCATTTTGGTGCCAAAATTGAAGGTGCTTTTACTAAATTTAAAAAAGAGTTGGATGATGATTTTGAGACAACAGGTGGTTTTTATTTTGTAGTCACATCTTCAGACGGTACCAAGTTTTATTATGGAAGAGATTCCAACTCAAGGTTGGAAGGCATTGTCAATATTGGAGAGGAGAAGCAGATATTCAAATGGTGTCTTGATAAAATTGTAGATACCAATGGAAATACTATAACACTATCCTACTGGAAATATAATTATGCCAGCGTGGTAACAATACACCCAACTGAGATCAAATACTCTGGCCATGAAGTGGATGGAGTTGAGGACCTTGCACCGCATTATTCTGTTCGTTTCTTTCCATTCTACGACTACACAACGAGTAATTATGAATTTTCAGATCGTCCTGATTATTTTACTTCCTTTGTGCCCCAAATGTCTTATTCGACTAATCACTTGTTATCAGAGATTCACATTTTATCAGGCACAGAACAAGTT
Organism: uncultured Desulfobulbia bacterium; assembly: GCA_964443295.1. Taxonomy (GTDB): domain Bacteria; phylum Desulfobacterota; class Desulfobulbia; order Desulfobulbales; family CG2-30-60-27; genus CAYUCH01. The sequence continues at coordinate 2,114 of CAYUCH010000200.1, forward strand.
CGTAGGTATGAATTTGGATATGAGAATGAAGGGGAGGTGTCAAGGGCTTTCACTACTGGTCGATCCAGGTTGAATAAGATTACCCAGTATGGTGCTGAAAACAAAGCCCTACCTCCTATGACCTTTGGCTATCAAAGTGGTGGAATATCTTTTCCTGAGAATGAGAGTTTCAAGCGTAGAACAATTGAGGGAGATGGCTCAAGTCGGTCTATGACAGATGTTGCAACCGGAGATATCAATGGTGACGGCCGCCAAGATTTGGTTGCGGGCGATAATTACTATAATTATTGGTTTTGGTTAGATGAGAATGACGGTGTTCAGTGGGATCGGCATGAACAAATGTCCGACATAAGTGAATTTCCGTCCGTAATAAAAATATCTCTTATGGATGTCAATAACGATGGTTTTGATGATCTCATCCAAAAATACAATTATGCACAATCATACCATCCTGCTTTTACCATACGATATGGTTCTGCAAGTGCGCCAAATTCACTGGGGGAAAGATATAGGCCTAGAATACTGGATCCCAATAAAACGGCAGGTAACAATTATGCAAGGTCAAAACATTACGACATTGAAGTGCAGTTTGCCGACCTAGATGGTGATGGTTTAATTGACCAGTTCGGAACATTTGCTAATAACTACATATGTATGTTTGCCTCTATTATTCCTATTGATTACCCCCTTCAAGAATTACGTGGTCACGTTGAGTACACAGTCTTTGATCCTGATTACCCCGTTGAAGGTGACATAGAAAGTAATAAAGTAGGCGATATAAATGGCGATGGGCTCGCTGATTTTTTAAGTAAAGGTAGTGGATATTTTCAGGTTCATTTGTCCAATGGTGACGGCACGTTTAGGACTGGCTCTCAATCTCCCTCGTGTCAGTCCGGAGGTAATTGGAGCTCAGCTCTAATTGACCTGAGCGGTGACGGTCTAGCAGATATAATTGAATTCAATAATGGGACCCATGAATTAGAATATCGTGTCTCGTTAGGCGGTGGAAAATTTAGTAGTACCTATCAATATCAAATGCCTGATGGAGACGCTCACTTTGCAGATCTAAATGGAGACGGTTTTATTGATTTGATCAATGTTCAAGACTGCGGTGCCTGCGAAGAAAAGGAGTTCAGGATTTCACTTTCTACAGGCCAGTTCGGTGACTCCACTTTTACTGAACCAAGCTGGCAGGCCTCCAATCCACTAACCCTGCCCGTTGACCAATATGGTAGTGCCCTGTTTTCTGACATTGATGGGGATGGGCTGACTGATATTTGGGCCTTTTATCAAGGTCGTCATGGTGAGCTCGGACCCAATGGCGTATATATGCCTTCAATTAAAACATTCAATGCCACTGGATTATTCCCCGATTTATTAACTACCATTGAAAACGGACAGGGCGCCAAAACCACCATCACATACGCTCCCACATCCAGTAGTTTTGATACTAAATTACCATTTGTTTTGCAGACGGTTTCCAAAATAAAGACAGAGAATTTGGTTGGATCCGATGCCAATGTTCCTCTCACAACCACCTATCATTATAAGGGTGGTAAATATGATTTTGTAAACCGTGAATTTTTAGGTTTTGAACAAGTATTCCAAACAAATCCTGACAACACTTATGTAAAGACAAATTATGGAGAATATCGTGATAACTACTATCTGAAGGGGATGGCGAAAGATGTGTATACCGGTGGCAACTCACCTGCAGCGATAACTCTTGGCACCTTTAATAATGCACCACCGGTGCCCCTATATACACATACATCTAATTCCTGGAAAACCAGTACAGATCTAGGAGATAGCAGCAGGTTTGTTTACCTGGAGGAGGCGGTAAACACAACCTTTGATGGAGCCGCATCGATTGTTTCAACCGTTACTAACACATATGAGCCAAATTCCACATACTGGTATTTAAAAAGATCACGGAAGCAAGATTCCGGCCTTGGAGATCTAACTACAGTAAATGAGTTTGTAAATATAGATGAAGACGAAGGCGGTTGGGATTGGCGTATAAAGTCGAATACCACCTATGCTGGAGTTGATGAGGTTAGCGGCACCATGGTGCGCCAAACCACCTATGGGTATGTAAATGACAGCACCGGATTGGTAGTAACTAAGGAGTCATGGTTGGATAACATAATTGAGGGGCAACCCAGTAATCCTAAAATAACCATGCACTATGATTTCTATGGCAATATGGACTGGATGAAAGATGCCAATGGTAATCAAGCTGAATTTGAATATGACACCACAACTCACACATTTTTGACAAAAGAGACGAAACCGTACAGTCATACCATGGTCTATAATGAAGCACATCTTGATTATAAATTCGGTGTATTTAGACAAGCTACCAACGAAAATGGAGAAATCAACATAAGTGATTATGATCAATTTGGTCGGTTAATTAGGGTTGATTATCCAGATGGCGGTTGGATGACCAAGGAATATAATCTTTGCACCAATTCAGTTCGAACAACCACGGCCGGTGCCAATGGGGCTATGATCAGCATTGACTATTATGATGGTCTTGGTCGTGGGATCCAGACTGAAAGTTTTGATGAAGATGGTGGTCTGATTGCAGTTCAAAATGATTTTTCTGTTTATCCAGGTGGACGAACAGAATGGACCCAGGGGCCTTTCCCTTATTCTGGAACCACTTCAAGTTGGAGTGATGTTTGTACCTCAGAGAACCCACAGAATTATTCAAGAAGCTATCTTAAAGTTGGGACAGGATCAGATATACCAGCGACCACAACCTTTTTCGATAATAGGGGGAGGGCCACTCAGGTTTATACTAATACTGGAACCATTTCCTATGCATATGCCATTGAGGAGCAAGGAATCAAGACCACAGTTACTGATCCAGATTCCAAGAAGAAGGCCGAGTTGCATGATACCCGTGGAAGGCTAGTGAAGGTCTTTGAACATCCAGCTACGAGTACAGCACCGACTACCCAATATCAATACAAGATAACCGGTGAATTGGAAAAGGTTATTGATGCGACAGGTAGTAACATTACTGAGATTACTTATGATTCTTTGGGCCGTAAAACCTCTATGAAAGATCCTGACATGGGGGAATGGTTTTACACCCAATATGATGGCAATGGTAACCTGCTAAAGCAGCTTGATGCAATGGGGCAAGAAATTGTTATGGTGTATGACAATTTAAATCGTCTGCGATCTAAAACCTATACAACCAATGTTGCTGGTCGTGCAACCAGTGATGTGAGTTATATTTATGCCAATGGAGATGATCCTGACTTTTTAAAAAGAGGTCAACTTTCTGAGGTTAGTCATGGCAATGTGACTACAACCTATAATTCCTATGACGAAATGGGGCGTTTAACGAGTTTAACTAAGTCAATTGATGGTTCTTCTTATACAACGGAATATTCGTATTATGATTCTGGACAAGTGCATACAACCACATATCCTGACAATTATGAAGTTGAGTATGTTTATCACCCCAATACTGGCCGGCTTGATACTGTAAATGGTGAAGCATCCGACGCTTCGTCCAGTCAGGAATTAGCTGATTTTTCCTATAATTCTCCAAGTGGATTAGTCCATACACTTTCATTCGGTAACGATGTGGGGAGTTATGATCGAAAGTGGTGTTTGAGGGAGAATTGTAAAAATAAATGACGT
>CAYUCH010000201.1:0-5718 GCA_964443295.1 uncultured Desulfobulbia bacterium
ATGGGTGGCCGGCTTCGCGTGGAATAGGTGGCCGAGATCAGTGGAATACGCAAGAAGTGCTGTTACTTGCAGACACTATGAAAGAATTTGTCAGTTACAGTGTCGGGTGCATGTTTGGTCGTTACACTCTGGATAAACCAGGTCTCATCCTTGCCAACCAAGGCGAAACAGTAGAAGACTATCTTTTACAAATCCCAAAACCAACCTTTGAGCCTGATGATGATAACGTTATCCCTATCCTTGATGGTGAATGGTTCATTGACGATATTGCCGGACGGTTTCGCAAGTTCCTGAAAGTCACTTTTGGAGAGGAACATTACGAGGAAAACCTTAAATTTCTTGAAGAGGCTATCGGTAAAGATCTACGCAAATATTTTCTCAAGGATTTCTATAGAGACCACCTGAAAACCTACAAAAAACGCCCCATCTACTGGCTCTTTTCAAGTCCCAAAGGCAGCTTCAACGCCCTTGTCTATATGCACCGATACCGCCCTGACACCGTCTCTATCGTCCTGAACGACTACCTGCGCGAATTTCGCACCAAACTTATTTCCCGACGCGAACACCTGGAGGCTATCAGTATCAGCGCTTCCGCCTCCCAGGCTGAAAAAACAAAGGCCCTGAAAGAAATAGAAAAACTCAAGAAAACCATAGTCGAACTGGATGACTATGAGCGTGACACCCTTTACCCTCTTGCCACCCAGAAAATCGAAATCGACCTCGATGACGGGGTGAAGGTTAATTATCCCAAATTCGGCAAGGCATTAAAAAAAGTGACTGGGCTGAGTTAATAGTATGAAAGCGGGCGATAAGGTCAGACTAAGAGCAAATCCATCAAGAGTCGGCATCTTTACCGATGAATATGATGGACCGCCCAAAAGGCGGCGAGTGCTGGTTCGTTTTCTTGACGGCGATGAGGATTTTATCCTTGAAGGATCTCTTGAGAAGGTGGAGGGAGAAGCTCTTCGTCCCTATACCCTTATTGAGAAAGGTCGTTATGGCAATGTAAATGACCTGCGGGGTGCAATTACTTACTATCGCTTAAACGGCAAGCTCGCTAATCTTATTTACAGTCTAAATACTACCAATACCCAATTTTTCGCCTATCAGTTTAAACCCGTGATTCAATTCCTTGACTCGCCTTGCCGGGGCATATTAATTGCTGATGAGGTGGGCCTTGGTAAGACCATTGAAGCGGGGTTGATATGGACAGAGCTTCGTGCTCGTGTGGATGCTCGCAGATTATTAGTACTCTGCCCTGCTATGCTTCGAGAAAAATGGCAGGATGAATTGAGTAATCGTTTTGGTATTAAAGCGGATATCTGTGATGCCAAAGATTTATTACGGAAAGTGCAAAAGAGTGAGAGTTGGGGGCAGGAAGAATTTGCTCTCATTGCCAGCCAGCAAGGAATGCGACCTCCAAAAAATTGGGATGATGAGGCAAAATCGAACAATGCTGCCGCTAAATTTGCCCGTTACTTGGACAGCAAGGTATTTGACGAACCTCTGTTCGATATGATCATAGTTGATGAGGCGCATTATTTTAGGAATCCTTTAACCCAGACTCATAAATTAGGGAGATTGCTTAGGCCCGTTTGTGAGAGTCTTGTCCTTCTTTCCGCGACACCCATTCAGCTTCGTAGTGATGATCTTTTTCATCTCCTGAATATACTTGATGAAGATGCCTTTCCGTTTTCTAACTCATTTGGTGAAACTCTGGAAGCGAATGCACCTGTGGTTGAGCTTCGTGATCGACTGTTGCGTAATGCTATAAAACAAAAAGATTTTGTAAAAGCTCTTCGGGAGTCTGTTGAGCAAAGAGTTTTTAAAGATAATTCCCAGCTCAACCACCTCATCAATCAGCCGCCATCAGAGAAGGAATTACAAAGCCCAGAAGGCAGATCATTAGTTGCTGATCGGTTAGATCGTATTAATCCATTGACAAAAGTAATAACCAGGACACGCAAACGAGATGTACAGGAAATGCGAGTTGTGCGTTGCCCTGTGGCAATAAAGGCATCGATGTCCCCGGTAGAAGAAGCTTTTTATCTCGCAGTAACCAATGGAGTGCGAGAATTCTGTGAGGGAATGGAAATCAGCACCGGTTTTATGCTGACCATCCCGCAACGACAAATGGCCAGCTGTATGGCTGCCTCCTGTAGAGCATGGCTTAATAAGATGAAACCTGTCTCGCAAGAAGATATTAAAGAGACTGTTTACGAGGCTTTTGGATCTTCTGGAGAAGAAGGTTTTAAAGATAAGGCGCCAGATCTTGGGACATTATTGACAATCCTGGTCAAAATTACCGAAGAAATTGGTGATTATAAAGAACTGAAAAGGAATGATACAAAGTATGCCAAACTCCGTGATTCATTGCGATCTTATTGGATAGAAAATCCAGGTAAAAAGGTCGTATTGTTTTCATTTTATCGAGCAACTCTTGCCTATCTGCGAGAAAGGTTGGAGGAGGACGGGATGGCCTCGATAGTTGTTCAAGGCGGGATGGATAAGCATGAGGCGATTGGAAAATTCTCTGAAGCGGGTGGTCCCAACATCCTTCTTTCGTCAGAAGTAGCTGCGGAAGGTGTTGATCTCCAATTTTCGAGTTTGGTGATTAATTATGATCTTCCCTGGAATCCAATGCGAATTGAGCAACGGATCGGTCGTATAGATCGTATAGGGCAGGAAGCTGAACGAATTCTGATTTGGAACTTCCTTTACGCAGACTCTATCGATGATCGAATTTATGAAAGATTACTCAACCGTTTAAATATTTTTGAGCAGGCTTTAGGGAGTATAGAGGCCATCCTCGGAGATCAAATTCGAGAGTTAGGCTATTTTCTGTTGGTACACAAGCTCACCGAAGAAGAGGAATCAAACCGTATTGATCAGACTGCCGTTGCTGTTGAAACCATAAATCGTACCAGTGAATCATTGGAGCAAGATGCTACTCAACTCATAGCCCATGGGGACTATATCCAGAATCAGGTTAAGGCTGCCCGTGAGATAGGCAGATACATAACCGGTGAGGATCTTTTCCGGTATATTTGTGATTTTATCGTTCAAAATTATGAAGGGAGCCGTTTTTTACAAAAAGAAGGGGAAAAACTTCTGTTCCATGTTGAGTTTTCAATTGAGGCCAAAATTCAGATCCAGAGGTTTCTTGAAACCCATCAACTCCTTGGCAAAACGCAAATTCTGGCAGCAACAATACCGATGATACTGTTTGAAAACCAAATCGGTGTAAAGCAATATGGGGTGGAGGTTATTTCTCAATATCACCCTCTTGTCCGGTTTGTTAGTGAGATGTTGCGGGAAAAAGGAAAGGCTGGAGGGTATTTCCCTGTCACTGCTGCAGAAGTTAGTCATATACACCTTCCGGATATTGCAAAAGGGATATACGTATATGCTATTTCTCGATGGACTGTCTCTGGGGCAAAAGATATTGAACGAATGGAATATGCTATTAAATCAATTGATTCTAAGGAATGGCTTGATAAGGTGTTGGCAGAAACTTTGGTCAATACAACTGCTATGAGAGGGCAGGATTGGCATGGAGCTTCATCTCGCCTAAATCACTCGGACACAGCTGAAATGTATGATGAATGTTTGGAAGAACTGGAGAAGGGGTTTGGTGTCTATGCGGGAGATCTTCAACGAGAGAATAATGATCGTATTCATCTAATGATTAATATGCTTGAGCGCCATAGAAATACTCAAAAATATAAATTTCTTGAACGCATTAATTTGGCTGAAGCAAGTGGCGATATAAAGAAGATCAAGCTAATCCCAGCAGTAAAAGGAAAACTCAACAAATTGAATCAGAGGATTGATGAGAAAATTGCATTTTTACAAAATAAACAAGTTGTGAAATCCAGCGAAAGCAATGTTTCCGGTGGTGTAATTCGAGTCTATTGAAAAAAACTGGCAGAAAGGCAAGTAATGGGGGGAATCCATGAAGAATGCTTTTAAATCCGCATTGAGGAAGTTTCGCAGTTTACTGCCTTCTTCTACGGGCTCAACCCAAAAGAAAAAAAGTGATCCTCACCGCAGGGATAGATCGTCGACCGGAGAAACTCCTCCTAAAGAGCTTGCTCACTTAGAAAACAGCGAATTGCAATTTGCCCAGGAAATGCAAAAAGAAGGAGTAAGTCCTGCTAAATTTGTTGATAATAAGGTGTCCAAGAATTCCCTGAAAAATATACCAGGCCAGGAAAGCAAGAAATCCAGCTCGCCTAAGCAAAGCGGGAAGTATCAAGTGAAAATCAAAACCCAAAAAACAGCCGAAAAAAAATATATGCATCATCAATTCGGTAAGGTTGTAGGCGAGTCTGTGCGTTCGGCAATGCCCCCTAAAAAGACAGTAAAAAGCAAGCCAAATAAAAACTCTAACTCTCCTACCGCTCCAGCACAGGCTAAGCCCTGTTGCAAAATTACAGTTAAAGATCCTGTTACCCCCAATCCGGCATTGGTGTCAAAACCCCAGCCCAAAAAGCACATTGTTCCCGCAAGTGATGGAGCAGCTGAACAGATAGCAAACAGTCGAATTGATGATGAGCGTGAGGTGGTTATTGGTCTTGATTTCGGCACAGCAAGTGTCAAAGTGGTAATAGGGGATAGTGCTTTGGGGAAGGCTTTTGCTGTTCCTTTTTCACAAGAAACAGGTCTGACTTCCTTCCTATTGCCAAGCCTTGTCTGGAAAGATAATGAGGGGTATTCTTTGTTGGAGATCGGTATTCCTTTTAGAAATCTAAAATTACAATTAATTAACAAATCCTGTTCCCAGGAGATTTTTGCAGATTCAGCTGCTTTTCTTGCCCTTATCATCAGGCATGCCCGAGCATGGTTGTTTACTGAAAAGGCTGATATATATCAAAATACACATATTCTTTGGAAGCTGACTCTTGGGCTCCCTGCTGAAAGTTATGACAACAAAGAACTTGTTGAGCGATTCGAGAAACTGGCTGCTGCTGCCTGGTGGCTTTCTCGGACAAAAGAAAAGATTATCCCCCATGGTTTGGTTGAGGATGTATGCGCTCAGATTGACCAGAATTCTTTCAAAGAGATCAGTGAACGACCTGAATTGAATGCAATCGATTTTGATGTTGTTCCAGAACTTTCAGCGCAGATCTACGGTTTTTTAACATCAACACAATTTGACCCCGACGCAAAAAATATTTTTTTGATGGTCGATGTTGGGGCTGGGACTGTTGACTCATCAGTATTTTATGTAGAACGGGTGAGAGGTAAAAAACTATCCTTTGAATTCTTCACAAATTTTGTTGAATTTAACGGAGTTTCCAACCTGCATAATAATCGAATTCAATGGCTTGAGGCTTCCTTTAAAAAAGAAGATGTCGCACAGGACATTTATAACAAATTGTCCATGATGCAAGTCCCAACCAATGCTACTCAAGGAATCCCAGAAAACATTAACGATTATTTTGATGGAATAGAATTTTCATTTGATAACCATGAAAAATGCCCCGACTCTCTATTTTTCACCAATAGGGTTAAGAAGCAGGTCTTGGGTAAAACACTACAGAATGCGAAGAATTATTTTAGTTCTAATGACGATTATTCTGACATGCCCATGTTCCTGTGCGGTGGGGGAAGTCGTATGAATTACTACAAAAAGCTTGAGGACGAGCTCATCAGCCATCCATGCGAATTCCAGACGATCCCGACCACCCATTCCATTTGATTCCGGCCACTGAT
>CAYUCH010000202.1:0-5683 GCA_964443295.1 uncultured Desulfobulbia bacterium
ACAAGAACGTCGCTTAAATGAATTTTTCTGAAACACCAGATTTGACTATAACTCCCTGGCATCTGGCTTTGGTCCGGACTACCCACATAACTCTGCCATCAACATCTCTTGCTGGGATTGTCACACCATATGGAACATTTTCAATCCAGACGCTGATTCGGATTCAGCCTGCCTTACATGTCATGATGGCAATGTCGCCACCGCGGTATTGACCCATTCCAGTGACAACACTTCAACCCAATATGGCACATGGTCTCTTTCTTGTGCTACCTGCCATATGCCTCATTTCCAGGAACAATACAGGACATACGGCGCCGAGGGCTTTGTGGCCTCCGGAACTTCCGATTTCGATGGCATCAGCACCTCTACTTTGACCATGTCCGGCGCCGGCTGGTCATCCAACCAGTTTACCGACATGATCCTGATCCCCGACTTATCTGAAGACGGATATAATTACAAAATTTCTGGAAACACCTCTGACACTATCACTGTTCAGGGACCTATTGACCTCGATGAAGTGGGAAATGGTAACACCAATTTTGCTGTGGTCTACGGCAAACTCATCCGCAGCGTGATCAATACACCCAATAGCGGTGAACGTGATGTACGGCTTTTTAATGCCAGCGGGATCAATTCACTTGCCGATGGCGATGAGACATACGATGGCATATGCCAGGTCTGCCATACCCAGGTCAGCCATCATCGTAATGATGGCTCAGGACCGCAGCAGTCCCATAACGATGGCCAACAATGCACAAGCTGTCACTCCCATTCATCAGGATTCGGCGGGCATAGTGGTGGGGCCGGCACCGGTTGTGATTCCTGCCATGGGCATGATCCCGGCTATGAATATTCACCTGGTCAGTTCAGCCAGGGCACTGGAACCAGTCACAGTCATTCCACCCATACGGAGAATGATGCCGATGATCTACGCGGCCCCAATGTTGATTGCGACACGTGTCACGACACTAATAATTTTCCAAATTTTATTTACAGCGCCTCTCTGGATAGTAATTCCGACGGCAGTGTAGACCTTTCAGAAACAGATGTTTGCGACTCCTGTCATAGTCCGGCCGGATCATACGACGGGGTCAACGCCCCCACTCTCGGTTCAAAATTTGGCAATAACGGAAACTTGGCCTATAACTGGCGTAACGGCGTGTATTACACTGATGGAAATCTGAAGACTGGTTTTGAAAAATGGTGTGCTTCATGCCATGACGAAACGCCTTCTACAATCCAGGGCGTAACAGCTCCCATGGTTGTGGGTGACGAAGGCGCCAGTACCAATTTCGGCACTGGATTTGGCTATTATAAAACAGGTCATGGTCTATCGCCCACCGAGACCTATCCTGCCAGCGGCGGCACTACCCCGGGAGCCGGTCTTTCCTGTCGCTATTGCCATGATGGCTCCATGAAGCATATAGATGGGGTGCCCCGCACTTACTCATATGACGCCACCATTGGCGCAGATAACGATTACCAGCATGGTTATCGACTGGTTTCAGTGGACGGTCAACTGCCACTCTCGGTGCCTCGAATCGGTGACTGTACCGATACCGGAGTGAATGCCACAGAATTCAGGCTCTGCCTCAGTTGTCATGACATGGAACCATATAGCGATCCTACCAACACAAATACCAATTTCAGAAATGACTCAACCGGAGTAAATGCTCATAATTACCACCTGAGCATTATGTTCGCCTGTGGCTACGGCCCAACCTTTCAATCCGACTGGGACTCCTCCCACGGCGTTGACTCCCGGGCCACATGCATAACCTGCCATAACGTGCATGGCTCCAGCCAGATGAACATGGTTCGAGATGGCAGACTGGTGGACAGGGCACCGGGCTTGGAAGTCCTCTACAACAAACCAGGCGTCACCTTTGACTGCTTCAACTATCCCACCCCAGGTGATGTTTCACTACCAAACAGTACCGGCACTATTTGGAGACAGAACATCTCTCTCTGCAATAATTGCCATGGCAGTTGTGGCTTTGACAGCTCCTATGATCGTGTTCCCTACGACAACTCCCCTCCATGGATTACCCGAGTCCAAGGTGATGTAGGCAGCGACACTTTGACGGTTAATTTTTCTGAAGGTGTTTACTCAAATTTAGGCGCCGTCGATGATCTGACAAATCCTGACTTCTCCTTCACTGATTTGGATGATTCTAGGGGAATTACTGGAGTCAATCACCTGGCTGGTGCTAACAGTGCCACTATCACCCTGGACCTTCCCCTTGACAGTGTTGATGACATTGGTACTGACACTCTGGCCGCTGCAACTGCCTCATCAATTTATGATAAAAACGATATGGCCATGGACACTACGCCGGTGGTTATCACCCAGGCTATTGCCTCTCAAATGATCATCCATCCATCCGGCCTGGATACCGCAAACACCTGTACTCCGGTGGGTGGAGACTGGGCCGATATCATGGATAGTGACGATGGTGCCACCACCTATGCTGAATGCGTCTCGGTCTATGACGCCTCCGGCGGACACATATTGTACCCAGCTGACTTTGCCGTAACCATGGACGATCCGGCCGGCCTGAGTGGCTACATCATCGAACAACTGACCGTTCGTGCTGTTGTTGATGTGGACGTTGTCACCCTTGGCGGCCCCATGTCCTATGCGCAGGTCTGCTACGACACCGGCGGCACCAACCAAGAATGCAGTGTGATCTATGACCTCACCGGCGCCGAGGGCTTTGTGGCATTACAGGTCGGTGGCACACGCGATCCGGATGGGGGTGATCTTGACCTTATGGATTTGGACAATCTCCGTGTCACCGTTCTGCTCAATGCCGATGACTGTTGTGAGAATTCAACGGTCACTGCCCAGGTTACTGAAATTTTCGCAGAGATCGAATACGGCAATCCCGCAGCTGATACAACAGCACCGATCATCTACAACCAGTCTCCTGCAAATGGAGCCCTGGGTGTTGACACATTCTCCAATCTTTCTTTTACACTTACCGATGCAGGTAGCGGCGTGAACTGGAATACTCTTGAAGTCGATATCACCGGTGATTTCGGGTATGAACAACTCTTCACCGATGAAGATTTCACCATGGTGTCAAAAACCGGCTCTCCCTCTGGTTACAGTGTGACGGTCAATCCGGATATAGACTTCAGTGGCGAAGAAACCATAACTGTGACAGTTCGAGCCAGTGATATTTCAGGCAATCCGATGGCTCCGGCATCCTGGTCATTTACCACCGCTGCTGCAGCGGTTGCGCAAACCATGATTCTGCACCCCTCCGGAGTTGCCTCGGATGGAACCTTTGTCGCCCAGATTGGCATTGAAGGACAATATAATTTTTCAGTTGCAGCAGGGGATTAGGCCGATGTCCTGGACTCCGATGACGGTCGACTCAGTTTTGCCATGAGATGCTGCGCCAATTGGGGCCAGATATTCTATGTGGACATGGATGATCCCGGTCTCTCCGGCATCACCATCCAGGATCTAACCATCCATGTTTCAGTTATCTATCTCGACGGCGGCGGTCCAGATCCCGCTGCAGTAACCGGGGAAATCGATTTCGGTTATCGAACAGGAACAGGCACCATCTGGCATGGCTCAACATTTATCGACACAGGCACCTACAATACTGACCTCGAGTTTGTTGACGTGTCATCTGCCACCTACACCCTGGATTCGGATAACGGCACTCTCGATCTGGACGATATCAACAACCTGCAAATCGCTGTGCAACGCAATACCGCAGGCAGTCCCCAATTACGGGTCACGGAAGTGTATGTGGAGGTGACGTACTTTCCATAATCAGCATTCTTCCCCAATAGTGTGAGGAGGTACCAAACCGTGCATATCTTTTCCAACAGAAAGCTTGTTGTCACTGGGCGTAATCGTGTATTTGGAAGGTTACTTCAAAAAGACAATGCCATGGCCAAGGCATTCAACACAATATCCTACCGTGAGCAACTCCCCGGAGTTGTAAGACAGGTTGTTGCCTCCTGTTCTGACAAAACATGCTTTGAACATGTTGATGCAACACCTATGCCTTCAAAGACAAAGGCCATAGAAATTCTTAGCTACTGTCAGGGCATCCTATTTCCTGGTTATTTTAAGACCAAAGGAATTGACTGGGTGAGCTTACAGTATCGATTAGGTCAGGAAATCTCCAACCTCTATGACCTTCTTGCCCATGAAATCACTATGAGTATTCGCCACGAATGTCTCAGGCAAGGTCAATCCTGCCAACACTGCGAGGAACTTGGGCAAAAAAACGCCTATGAGTTCATACAAGTTCTACCCACACTTCGGGCAAAGCTTGCCACCGATGTCAAAGCGGCTTTTGACGGCGATCCTGCTGCGGCGAGTTATGATGAGATCATATTCAGTTATCCAGGAACCTATGCTGTTTTAGCCCACCGCGTGGCCCATCGACTTTATGAACTACAGGTCCCCATTCTACCTCGGATTATCAGCGAACACGCCCACTCAGTCACCGGAATTGATATTCATCCCGGCGCTTCCATCGGCGAATCCTTTTTCATCGATCACGGTACTGGGGTTGTTATTGGGCAAACTGCCATCATTGGAAATCGCGTCAAACTTTATCAAGGTGTGACACTGGGAGCCTTATCGTTAAAGCGTGACAAAACGGGCAGTCTGGACCGTACCAGCAAGAGGCATCCAACTTTGGAAGATGATGTAACTGTGTATGCCGGCTCTACAATACTCGGTGGTGAAACCACCATAGGAGCCCGCTCTATAGTTGGTGGTAACGTCTGGTTAACAAAGTCCATACCAGCCGACACAAAAGTCATTTTAACCCCACCGGAATTGCAGGTACTGAGTACAATATAAAAGCGGATTAACGTATAATAAGGGACAAAACCCACTCAGGCTAATCCTACCCCATTCCCCGAAAAATTTTTTTTTCAACGGACACCTCCTCGGGTATAGTGTCCTTATCTTGATGTTGAAAGAACCAGGACGACATCAACTAATTCTTTAAAATATTTCGATTGCTATAAACACAGGAGGCTCCCATGGGCAACTCCCTCAGCGCACAATTGCTGCAGGCCGGCCTGGTCAATAAAAAACAAGTCAGTAAGACCAAGCATGAAAAGTATAAGAAAAAGAAGAAACAACGAGGCAAGGAAGAAGCGCTCTCAGACAGCAAACAAAAGGCTTTGGAAAAACAAGCCGCCCAGAAGGAGCAGGCTCAGGAACTGAACCGCCAGCGACAACAACAAACCGAACAAAAAGAAATCGCTTCCCAGATCGGCCAAATGATCGAGTCTTCCAAAGTTAAGATCGACGATGGTGACCTGGCCTATAATTTTGCCGACCACAATAAGATCAAAAAAATATACGTCACTAAATCGATCTGCGACCAGCTCTCCAAGGGAAAGCTGGCCATCGTCAAACACAAAGAGCAATATGAGGTTGTGCCGGCCGAGGTGGCGCGCAAGATAGCCAAACGTGAGAGTGCTGCGCTCCTTGTCCTGAACGAACCGCAGAAACTGGCCAAGGATGATCCATACGCCGAGTTCCCGATCCCCGATGACCTGGAGTGGTAAAATACAAAACCTGATCTCTCTAGAAAAGCAGAAATATCGAGACTGTTTGACTAGCTTGGCAGTTATACTTCAATAGAGAACTGAACCGCTACGCGGATTTGTACAAGACCGAACCCACTTGAAG
>CAYUCH010000203.1:0-5645 GCA_964443295.1 uncultured Desulfobulbia bacterium
TATTATCAGGTGGTTCTTGTGAAAAAAAATAGCATAAACTAGCGCCATTCTAGTCGGTCCCTTATTATGTGAAGATGTTTATGCTGACTTAATCGAGGTCGAAACGGTCGAGGTTCATGACCTTGTTCCATGCTGCGATAAAGTCGTTCATAAATTTCTCCTGAGAGTCTTCACAACCGTATACTTCAGCCAAGGCCCGAAGTTGGGAGTTGGAGCCGAAGATGAGGTCGACACGGGTGCCGGTCCATTTGAGTTCACCGCTCTCGCGATCTCGTCCCTCAAAAACATCTTCTTCCTCAGAGGTCGCTTTCCACGCCGTGCCCATGTCCAGCAAATTCACGAAGAAATCATTGGTGAGTAACTCCGGATGTTTGGTGAAAATGCCGTGTGGTGATTGACCGAAATTGGCATTCAAAACGCGCATACCGCCAACAAGAACCGTCATCTCAGGAGCGGTCAGGGTCAACAGTTGCGCTTGATCAACAAGCATCTCCTCTGTAGTGACAGTGAATTTGGCTCTCTGGTAGTTACGGAATCCGTCGGCAGAGGGTTTGAGTACAATAAATGATAATTCATCGGTCTGGTCCGCCGTTGCATCTGTACGTCCAGGTGTGAAGGGAACTGTGACATCATGGCCGGCATTCTTTGCAGCCTGCTCAACACCTGCGCATCCACCAAGAACAATCAGGTCGGCTATCGATACCTTTTTCCCACCGGACTGGGCGTTATTGAACTCCTGCTGAATTCCCTCAAGTTTCTGCAGCACGGTTGCAAGTTGTTCTGGTTGGTTTACTTCCCAATCTTTTTGCGGTGCCAGCCGGATACGCGCCCCGTTGGCACCGCCGCGCTTGTCGGAACCACGGAAAGTGGAAGCAGAGGCCCAGGCGGTGGAGACCAGTTGGGAGACAGAGAGGCCCGAGGCAAGGATTTTACCCTTGAGGTCTGCGATGTCCTGATCATCGATCAGTTCATGTTCAGCTTTAGGAACGGGATCCTGCCAGATCAGTTCTTCATCAGGAACCTCCGCACCAAGATAGCGTGATCGTGGGCCCATATCGCGGTGGGTCAGCTTGAACCAGGCCCGGGCAAAGGCGTCTGCGAACTCGTCAGGATTTTCCTGAAACCGTTTGGCAATGGGCCTGTAATTGGAATCCATTCTCAAAGAGAGGTCCGCAGTGGTCATCATGGTGGTAACTTTTTTCGACGGATCATGGGCAGCAGGTGCGAGATCATCTTCATCCGGATCCACCGGAACCCATTGGTTGGCGCCGGCAGGGCTTTTCACCAGATTCCAATCATATTTGAACAGTATGTCGAAGTAACCATTATCCCATTGGGTGGGTTTCGGGGTCCAGGCACCTTCGAGACCGCTACTGATGGTATCATCGCCCAGACCGCTTTTATAGTTGCTTTTCCAGCCAAAGCCTTGTTGAACAATGGATGCACCTTCAGGCTCTGGACCAACATTTGCCGCGTCTCCGGCACCATGGCATTTGCCAAAGGTGTGACCGCCTGCGACCAATGCAACGGTCTCTTCATCATTCATAGCCATACGGGCAAAGGTGTCGCGAACATCTTGGCCCGAGGCAACTGCGTCGGGTTCACCGTTCGGTCCTTCTGGATTTACGTAGATTAGGCCCATCTGCACGGCTGCCAACGGATTTTCAAGATCTCGATCACCGGAGTAACGGTTGTCGCCCAGCCAGGTGTCCTCGCTGCCCCAATAGATGTCCTGCTCAGGCTCCCAGATGTCCTCGCGGCCGCCGCCAAAGCCAAAGGTCTTAAATCCCATGGACTCCAACGCGCAGTTGCCGGCCAGAATCATAAGATCTGCCCAGGAGATTTTGCGGCCGTATTTTTGTTTGATAGGCCAAAGTAACCGACGAGCCTTGTCAAGATTTACATTATCCGGCCAACTGTTTATCGGTGCCAAACGCTGGTTGCCAGAACCAGCTCCGCCGCGGCCGTCGCCCATTCGGTAGGTACCGGCGCTGTGCCAGGCCATCCGGATGAAAAGTCCCCCATAATGTCCATAGTCAGCCGGCCACCACTCCTGGGAATCGGTCATCAGTGCATAGAGGTCCTTCTTCAGGGCTTCATAGTCGAGTTTCTTGAATTCCTCGGCGTAATTGAATTCCTCTCCCATGGGATCGGACTTGTTTGAGTGCTGGTGAAGAATGTGAAGGTTTAATTGTTCCGGCCACCAATCTCGGTTTGAGGTACCACCGCCAGCCACTTGTTTGCTCGTTCGCCCTGTTACCGGGCATTTGCTCTCTTCACTCATCACGGTCCTCCTGTCTTAGACGTTTTAAATTTATACAGTGAGCAATTGAGCTGAGCAGCACAGGAAGGTCTTTGCCAGTTAAGGAAACGGTCCTGAAATGTGTGTCAGTTTCAACTGCTGGCTCGCAAAGAAGTATTTTAAATATTCTAAAATCGTAGCAAAAATAGGTGTGTGATAGAAAGAAAAATTGAATTAATTTATAAACTGGAGAAATGCCACTTTTTGAAAAAGGTGAAAAGTCAGGGTTTGTTCCAAGTCCATTTTCATTTTCATTGCTTATAGTTACCATTGACAATTTGACTAACCCTGGCTTCCTGTGCAAACATTAATTAGATGTTATTCCTTTTTAATAACCACTGGAACTCAATGACTAAATTGTTGGGCGAAATTAAATGTAATTATATAAAATATAGGGAAACTGAATGAAATTTCAGCGTGCTGGACTTCAATTTGAAAATTTTCACTATCCTCATGAAAATTTAGAGGATCATTGACCAGGTAAGTTTAAAGATGCACCCTAGTTGTATAGGCTTATTGGTAATGGTGTTGCAAAATATTCGCAGGTCACCTGTATAAGAAATGATCATTAAGAGAGATAACAAATATGTTGTTAATGAGAGACCAGGATTTGGTGCACGGTTTTTGCCAGCGTGTTTCTTGATACAGGTTTCATGAGGAATGCCCGGATACCAAGAGCCTCAGCCTGGTCCTCGGAGACCATTGAACTGTGCCCGGTGCAGAGGACTATCGGCATGTCTGGCCGAATATCAAGGATCCTCTTGGCCAATTCGGTGCCTGGAATTTTAGGCATTGTCTGATCTGTGATGATCAAATCAAAAAAGTCAGGATCCTCCTGGAAGAGCTTGAATGCTTCTGCACTGTCCGTGGAAACGGTTACTTCATAACCAAGATGAGTAAGTATTTTTTCTCCAAGCCCAACAAGAAGGTCCTCGTCGTCAATAAAAAGAATTCTTCCTTCCCCTTTGAGTAGTTTGACTTTATCCTCTGGTTGTTTCGCTTTGGTATCATCTGTCAACTCAGAGATCAAGTTAAAATACACATTCACCCTGGTGCCGATATCCGGGGTACTTTCAACGTCGATCATTGCCCCGTGACTCTGCACGATTCCATGAACTATTGAAAGTCCCATGCCAGTTCCTTCGTTAACCTCTTTTGTGGTGAAAAACGGATCAAAGATACGTTCCATGGTTTTGCTGCTCATCCCTTTTCCGTTATCAATCACCGATAGATGGAGACAAGGACCGGGTGACAGCTTGAAGCCAGGTTTAACCTGGTGGATATCCAGAATAGTTTTTTCAAGTCGCAGTTCTATAAAAGCCCCTTCTTTGCCATTTAATGCGTGGCTGGAATTTGTGCAAAGGTTGATGAGTAGTTGTTGTAATTGGGTTTCGTCTGCAAGTACAACGGCATCAGAGTCCAGAATCGAAGAGCGCAAATCAATAGTGGTCGGTAATAAAGCCCGCAACAGAGAATTGGTTTCCTTTATTATTTTACTGACACGTACCGGTTTGGGATTATGGTGCTCTGCGCGGCTAAAAGTAAGGATATGTTGAACTAATTTTTTGGCCCGCATACTCGCGGCCAATACACTGTCCAAACTTGTTATGGCTGGGCTGTCTTCCGGAAGATCTAATTTACCAAGTTCGGTATAACCGATGATTGCCGAAAGAATATTGTTGAAATCGTGGGCGATGCCGCCTGCCAACGAACCAATGGCCTCCAGTTTCATGGTCTGGCGCAATTGACTTTCAAGTTTTTCTTTTTCCTGCTCCATCAGCTTACGATCGGTGATATCAATCCAGGTACCTACTATCTCTTTCGGAGTATCGTCTTCATTCCGTATTAAAACTGCCAGGTCCATAATCCAAAGGTATGAGCCGTTTTGTGCCTGCCATCGGTACTCAACGGATATCATCTCTTTTTCTGTAATGGAGTCAAAGGCTTGCAGGGTATGTTCACGGTCCTCAAGGTGCAGCCGTCTGGCCCAGAGGCTGATATCTTCCATAAATTGTTTTTTGGTAAACCCGGCGATCTTTTCGATCTGGTTGCTTACCCAGGTACCGCCATAATCTCCAAAAGGTTGAGCAACATAAAAGGCCATGGGCAAAGAATTGAGAAGATGGCTTTGTCTGGCTTCATTTTGTTGAATTTGTTGTTCGGTGAGTATCCGGTCTGTGATGTCACGTCCTTCAGGAATGAGCAGCTCAATATTTCCATGTTCATCTTTAATAGGCTTAATGGAAACATCCATATAATGCGTGGTTCCATCCTTGACAGGGTGAGATGCCAGAAATCTGGTCAAATGTCCTGTACTGACAGCATCATGTATTGCCTGGCGTAATCTTGCCTGGAGTTCACTGGAGTGTGTCCACCAGGGGCAGTCCCAAAAATATTTACCAATAACCTCTTCTTCTGACAGATTTCCAAAAGCCAATGAGGTTTTGTTGGCAGCCAAAAGGGTGCCGTCAGGGCGTAGCAATCCACATAATTGAATGGTCTGGTCAAAAATTGTCCGGGATATACGTTCACTTTCTTGCAGTGCCTTATTGGTTTGGTATTACCGAGTTCTTCTATCAAAATAGCAAGCATTAGAACGGGGAAAAAGGCAACAAGGAGAAAAATCTGTATATGGAAAACACTATTGGCAGTGGATTCAACAACCAAAGGTCCATGAACCTGGGAGGCCATGCTGATTGCTACGATGGAGATAAATAGGGAGGCTGTAAATGTACCACGTAATCCAAAACGCACAGCTGTCCAAATGAGAAACGGCATGGGCAGTAGAACCATGATGCCAGCAGGGAGGGAGTTGTCAAATTCTCCCACAAAAACGTAATATGTTACACATGCAAGGCCAGTTGCAAGAAGAAAGCCGTCCAGTAAGTGTCCGTCAATTTGCCATCGAATTTCTTGGGTCAGCCTGAGAAGAAGAACCGGTGTGATAAGGAAGTGAGTAAAAGCATCGCCTAAAAACCAAGATCGGAAAGCAAGGGCGTATGAAATTCCTCCCTCTTCAATCATTGTTACGAAAGCCCCGGGGAAGGCACTGATAAATGGAGCTATACAGGCTGCCACGAAGAAAAAATACACTAAATTTTTCAGGGAGTTCAGTTTTGGTGTACCATTGAAATAGCGGCGCAGGAGAAAAGCAGCAATAATGGCTCCCGTGGAGTCGGCAGCCACAAATGAGAGTGAAATGGGAATCGAAATTCCAGCAGGAATTTCCACAGCAAGTTCAGCGGACACTACAGCCAGAAAAAATACCACCAATATTTTGGTTTAGTAAGTAGAAAAGCAATGAGAAAGACAGCACTGGGTGGGCAAAGGGCGCCAATATAGT
>CAYUCH010000204.1:0-5586 GCA_964443295.1 uncultured Desulfobulbia bacterium
TTGGAACAACATTTTCACTTAACGACCTGTCCGAATTTTCCCGACCAGCTCTTAGTATAGCGAAAAATATACATAAAGGAAATAATTGTCCGCATTCACCCAGGTTCTTTCGGACGTGTTGATAGCCCTACTTTCACAACGGTTTCGTGGCATTTGAAACTGAACATAACCTGGCTCGACAGAAAAACATTGTCCGCATTCACTAATGTAGTAATCAACCGTTGACCACTGCTCTGCAACCTATTATCTTATGTGGATAGTTTTAGTTTTCACCTACGCGCCTGTAGCTCAGCTGGATAGAGCGCCGGACTTCGAATCCGTAGGCCGGGGGTTCGAATCCCTCCAGGCGTGCCATGAATTCAAAGGGATTAGCCGTTTATCGGTTAATCCCTTTTTTCTTTAGTGTCCATATAGGTGTCTATGCCGCCAATTTTGGGATTATACAAGCAATGAAGGATCAATGTCCCAGTCATCGGGGTCAATAGATTCCGAAAATTTAATCGAATGAATTCTAGCACTGCCATAATAGAGGCAAAACCGTGCAAGCTAAGGTATTTGTATTTTCCAAGGGTAAGCATTTGAGAAACAAGAGGGAGGGTATCCGCCGAAACTGATCCCATAAAATCTCTGTGTTTACCTCTAGCACTAATACTGCCAATACATTTTGGTTCTAAATCCGGATATTTATCATGCCTTTCTAATGCATCGGTTAATTCACGTTCACCCCAAATGTTTACTCTAATATTTTTACCACTTAATTTGCTTGGGTATAAAAACATCCCTGCAATCTCAAGATCAAAATGTTCTTGATACGGACCTGGCCAGAAATCCTTAAGCCTGTTTATGCCAAAGGAATAAGGAAGCTCCCAACTTTCTATCCTTATGCAGTAGGATTCATACGCACCCTTTTTTGATTTCCTTTTTTTAGGCATTGTCTTTTAGTTGCTACGAGTCGCTGTGGTTTTGGTTTTCTCCAAGGTGGCGGCCCTATCATGCCACTTCACATTGCTTAGCTCCTCCTCGGTAACCAGGTTGTATCTCTTAAAAACACTCATAGTTTTATGGCCGGATACTGCCATGATACGAAAGTAATCGTTTCCTGCCTGGCGCAGGTTGTTGATTGCGCAGTGACGAAGATCATGGAAGGTGAAATCCTCAATACCGGCCTTTTTGCATGCAGTGGGATAAGAACGTTTAATATCGTCAAAGGGCTTGCCTTTCAATAGAAACACTCGGCTGGTGTGCAACCCACGAGGTAAGCCCCCAAGCATTTTCTTTACCCGAGGATGCAATGGAACAGACCTGGCAACTTTGGTTTTGGTTCGATCAGCTCCCAGGCGAATAAAGCCACTCTTCAAATCCACCTCGTCCCAGGTGAGGTTTAGAATTTCCGCTCTTCTCATGCCGGTATAATAAGCAGTGAGAACAACAGGGTGAAGATGAGGCGAGCAGGCAGCCAGCAGGTTTTCAAATTCTTCCAGACTCAAAACACGCATACGGATATTGTTTTCAGGAAGTTTTTTGACCTTAGAAATGAGATTGACATCTAATTTCCCATGCCGCACAGCCCTATTTAAAATGGTCTTCATGCAGGATAATTCTCTATTGACGGTTGCCGGCCTTATGTTTTTTTCAGGGTGTACAGGAGACTTTTCCAAAAGGCGCTTCTGTTGGTAGGATTCCATCTTTCCCGCTGTAATATCACGGATTTTTGTTGTTGCCCCCAAATGGCGTTTCAAGTTCTCTATTAATTGTTTGATCCTGTCATAAGTCTTGTTGGCTTTAACCTCAGGCAAAGAAATGTACCAGCTGCATAATTCCTCAAGTTTTATTTTTGCCGCTTTATCCACATCAATATATTTTTCTTCTGTTCGGGCCTTAAGAACATTTCGAAGTTTATTTTCTGCAGCAGATTTTGAGGGGCCAATGCGCTCCCTCTTTCGCCTGCCATCCAAATAATATTCAATCCAGTAAACTTTGTGGGCAGCCTTCTTTATGGCAAAACCACATTTACATTTAACTTTTTTCAGTCCGCTTCGGATTTTACACTTCGGGCATTCCGCTAAAAGTCCCATAATTAATCCTCCTCGGTTATATATTTATATGGCTTGCGAGTTATTTTGGCGTTGGGGGTATTTTTTTTGATATTTTTTTCATAAGTCTTCCGAGCACGTTTTGCCCCCTTCCTAAGTTCCTCCTCATATTTGAGGGGATTTTTCTCCCTCATTTTTATTCGTCGATTTCTAGCCCCAACACGTGCGGCGCAATTGTTAGAACAATATATTTTCTTTCGTTTGTTGATATGTATAAACCATCTATCACACTCTGGGCATTTCTGAAAAATGTCGAATGATGCACCGGCAAGTGCCCTGTATAGATGAAGAACAAAATCATTCTCTTTGGTTGTGGACCAGCACATTACACTAATTTTATCTTGTGCTATATGCCTGGGGGTGGGGGGGGCTATTCTTAAATTTATTTCAATTATATCCAAAGACTCGCCGTTCAAAAATGGAATAAAAATGTCTTTAATTTGTGCTTGAAATTTCTTAAGTTTTTCAACCAAGGGAGCATCTTCATAAAGATCCAGATATGCTTTAATCTCCCGCTTTCCTTCTTCTGGATCCTCCGGGAACCATTTAATCCCATCGATATAGTTATTATTTAATTCCGCATTGATTTTGTCTAAATCCCTTGGCTCCAAATTGCCCAACTCCAGGTAACAAAAATCAAGAAACCACTTTAGCCTTTCTATTTTTTCACTCTGCACACTGATTCCTCACCATTAATTAACGATATTGTGGACTAAAGAGCACTCTACCTGCGCCGCATACTTTTGTCAATAGTTCACCATGTTCCTGCTTGACAATGCGACGAAGACCGTAGTATTTTACACAACACAATGCAACATAACAGTCAAATTAAACCATGGAGGCACACAATGAATGACCCGAAACCTTTGACAGTGACCGAGGCCGCTGAACAAACAAATATGAGCATTTCCTGGTGGCGCAGGATGATTTTCGAACGAAGAATCAAACATATCAAAATTGGCAGAAAAATCTTAATCCCGACTGAAGTGGTTGAGGATCTTCTGAAAAACTCAATCGTAAACGCTCGGAGTTAGAAAATGGCCCATCAAACACATGAGTCACTGGGGGAAAATTAATGGCAACAGTCCCTGCAAAAATTGATATTGCTGCGCAACTAGCTGAACAAGGCTATTTGATTTTCCCGATTAATCACATATCGAAGCACCCTGCTGAGAAGAAATCATATAAGCTGGCCTCCGATGATCCCAAAGAGATCCGGTTCAAGTGGTCCCAGGACTATTTCAAGGATTGTAACCCCGGCGTTGCTTGCCAAGATCGTATCATTATAATAGATGTGGATCCGAAACCTGGATCGACCGATGCCCAGCGGTCACTCAAAATGCTTATGGATATGGGCCTTCCAAAAACCCGAACCGTCAAAACGCCATCCGGCGGCGTCCATCTTTATTACAAACATCCCGGTCGGTGGGTGAAGTCTGTGGCGAATAATTGGCCGGGGATAGATATTCGTGGAAATGGTGGTTACGTGCTGGGGCCTGGATCAACGACGGAGAAAGGCAAGAGTTGCAACGCTGGGACATATGTGCTGACTGATGATCGGGAGATCGCCACGTTGCCGTTGAATATTGTGGTGCAGCTGCCGTTCAGAGACGACCCTCGGGTGAATCCATTGACGGTCACAGATAATCAGCGTCCGAGCTTGGCTCAGGCTGCGTTGGCCACTGAGCCCTCTGAGTTTAGCAAAATCCCTGAGAAGATCGCAGCTGGGGGGCGCGACGATAAGTTGTTCAGGTATGCATGCTCCATGAGGGAGCGGAGCATTCCCTACGACATGGCCCGGGAGTTGATGAAGGTCATTTGGTCGAAATGTGAGCAGCCAGCCAATGATTATATGCCTGTTGAGGAGGCGTGGGGCAAGCTTGATCGAGCGTGGAAAGAATATTCCCCTTCGAACAAAAATGAGTTGAGACAGTATACCCCGTCCCCTGGTAATGCAGAATCTAACACTGAATGCCAAAATCCTTGGCCAATTCTTAATGATAAAGCCCTGCATGGTTTTTTAAAACGTTTTGTCAACTTAGCCTGCCTTAATAGTGAAGCTGATCCTGCAGCAGTTTTAATGACCTCTTTAGTAAGATTTGCTGCGGAGGTTGGCAATGGCATTGTCCTAATGGTCGGTGATACCAAGCATTACTCAAGGATTGTCAGTGTGGTTGTTGGCAATAGTTCCAAGGCCCGCAAAGGCACAAGTGCAAAGCCTGTTGACCGTCTCTTCGAGTCATTACAAAACGGCGCCAGAACTTCACCAGGGCCTTTTAGTTCTGGTGAGGGTATCATTTACAGCGTTCGCGATGAAACAAGGGAGTGGAAAAAAACAACCGATTCAAAAGAAGGGCATTTTATTGTCAGTGACCCAGGTGTTGATGACAAACGATTTTTTATTCTTGACGAGGAATTTTCCAGTGCGCTGACCTGCATACAACGTGAAGGCAACACCTTATCGGTGATACTGAGGTGTGCATGGGACAACGGGAACCTAGACCCGCTTACCAAGACATCAAAGATTAAGGCAACAGGGGCTCATGTCTGTTGGTTAAGCCATGTAACTATCATTGAGCTGCTCAACAAACTCCAGAAGTCCGACTCATTTAATGGCTTTTCCAATCGGATCTTGTGGGTATGTGCTAAACGTCAAAAAGAAATTCCGTTCCCTGAACCTATGCCAATTACTGACTTGAAACCATTTCAGGCTGAGTTGCAGGATATTCTTGATCACTCAAAAAATATTTCCAAACTGGAACTAGATGATTCAGCCAAAGACCTATGGGGGGAGGTATACAGTAATCTGACCAAGGATCATCCCGGCCTAGCAGGATGTGTTATCAATCGCGGTGAGGCCCAGGCCCTCCGTCTGGCTATGATTTATTGCCTGCTGGACAAGGATAAAATGATCCGCCGCTCCCACCTCGAAGCAGCATTGGCAATGTGGCAATACTGTCGGGATTCAGCCTTCTACATATTTCATGGAAAGGCTGAGAATCCCCCTACCGATCTTATCTTGGATGCTCTTGGGACTGGGGCCAAGTCCACAACTGAACTCCACCAACTTTTCAATAACAATATATACAAAGATAAACTCCAGGTATGGCTGGCAGAATTAATAGCATCCGGGAAGGTGGGAATGGAAAAGGTGTCAACCGGCGGTGCCCCTAAAACTTTATATTCATTAGCGGCAGGTGAACCTAATTCGTAACTTCGTCTAATTCGTTAAGGAGGTTAAAAAAATGACCACTAAATACCGCACAAATACCACTATTTTAACTAATTTAGCGAAATAATATAAAAATCAATTGGTTACCATTACTGATAACCATAATTGGAAGTGGAAAAAAAATACCCCATGATACGAATTTTACGAATTAACTAATTAAGGCCCTCATAAGCTAAGGAGAAATACATGAAAGCCCAGAAAGAAAAAACGACCGCAGCGATATGCCATATAATTGCGGTGGCTAAAAAACGAGTTGTTAAA
>CAYUCH010000205.1:0-5445 GCA_964443295.1 uncultured Desulfobulbia bacterium
ATGGGTGGCCGGCTTCGCGTGGAATAGGTGGCCGAGATCAGTGGAATACGCATTTGGCCTCCATTCCAACTCAGGTGCTGGTATTGATGAATTTTATCTCACACTGAGCATAATGGGCGGTCTCAATGAACTGGCTGAAGCATTTGGTTTTAAACCGGTGCCTGATACACAGTCTCCCGCCATCGACAATAAGAAGTGAGAGAATAACTCTGCTGGAGGGATAATAGACCATCTAAAAAATTATTCATTTTATCAAACAATCAAATACGAAGACCACGCATTGGGCATTGGCAATACTTGCAATACCCAATGCGTGCTTTTTAGCTCAACAGTCCTAACCTGTCGTGAACAGTGGTTCCCCTATTCCCACCAAAACATATGCAACTTCAACTAAAGGAAAAGACAATGAAATGTAAAAACTGTTTTTACTTGCTTACAATATTGCTTTTTATTCTGTTCTTTGTGCCAAGCTTATCTCTATCCTCCGAAGGAGCCGACAATAATTCAGTTAGCATACCTTGGAAACGGCTTCAAAGTCATGAAGCGAATACTTTAGGGTATACAAAAGATAACGACGATGAACTCTTTTTAGATTTTAAAATATCTTTGAAATATCCCATTTTTCATGAGAATCAACCCTTACCACCCTATTTGGGTTTTATTCCGCATTTCTATTTTGCATTCACTGGACGATTTGGCCAGTATATTGAAACCAGGGACTCCTCCCCAGTTATCGGCAAAAGATTTAATCCAGAGTTATTTGGTCGATATTGGTTAGACAGAAAATCCAAAAATGACAACTATATCGATATTGGCTATGGGCATGAATCAAATGGACAAAGTATTACATCCTCAGAAGTATATGCAGAGAGACGTACGTATTATGACGAAACAGAGGATCATCCTGAATTTGCCGATGATTATATCAGTCGAGGTTGGGACTACATCGGTTTAGCATGGAAAAAAAACTGGACACCCTTTACCAAAAAAAATCATATTTTTACCACCCAATTAAAGTTACGCTACTTTGTGGAATATGGTTTGCTGCAGGGACGCCAGGAAGAATATAATGGCATGGAAAGTGATCCAGAAGGAAAACCTCGCAAAAGTGTGGATGGTATTCAACTAAAACTTAAATACAAAGCTGATTATGATTTTAATAAGGCCTTTAGAAGCAATCAATTTACCCTGCATTATACAACAGGTATTACAGACACATTCAAATACCACACATATAGACTTGAGTGGGTGCTCGAAATTGACAACATGCCAGTCATGGTCTGGGCTTCACATGGTTATAATAGTGACTTGGCATGTTATTACAAAAAGGTAACGAGTTACGGAGTTGGATTTAAATTAGTCAGTTATTAATTAATGACTTTTACTTAATGATTGCCCATGAAGAAATAGTCATGCTCAAAGTTAGCCATATGCGGCAAATTATGAAAAAAATAATATCCATAATTCTATTCATCATAGTAATACACTGCATTGGCTGTTCATCAACTACTGGCTCTAATCACAATAAATGTGACAATGATTTGGCCCAAAATATTAAGGCAGACAAGGTTTTAGTCTTAAAATCGAAATCTAAGCTATATCTCCAGAGAAATGGTGACAATTTTAAAGAATTCCATGTTGTGTTTGGAGCAAACCCAGAAGGACATAAGCAACAGGAAGGAGATGAACGAACTCCAGAAGGTAATTATTGGCTTGATTATAAAAACAAAAACTCCGTAGCATATAAATCTATTCATATTTCGTATCCCAACGCAGAGGATATAAAACGAGCTGAAGAGCTGAACGTCAGTCCTGGAGGAGACATTATGATCCATGGCCAACTTAACGGATTTGGCTGGTTTTCCTGGTTCATGCAATTTTTCAATTGGACGGATGGCTGTATCGCTGTGACCAATAGTGAGATAGAAGAGATCTGGCATGCTGTAAATTATGGCACTCCAATAGAGATTAGGCCATAAGCCTATATATAGAGTGCAAACAATTCAATACGAAGACAGGTTGTTCGCCGACTTTATTGAAGAGAAAGAAAGATGAAAAGAGGGCTGTACATAACACTTGTGATTGGTATAGCAGCACAGGTGTATTATTTCTTCAATCTTCCAGATTCTGTTGCCAATCATTTTGGCAGTAATGGTATCCCCAATGGCTGGATGTCACGAAATTCAAATGGCCTGGTTTCATCGGCAATTCTTAGCTTCAACTCTGCTCTCTTTCTCTCCGTCACATTTATTTTTGAAAAAGTCCCTGTACGATATATCAGTTTTCCCAAAAAAAACTATTGGTTGGCTCCAGAAAGAAAGGAGCAAAGCATCAAAACAATGTCAGACTGGCTCTTCTTTTTTGGGATTGTCACCAATGTATTTTTAATTGCCGTTTCTCAATTGATCTATTTGGCAAACCAATTAAATCCACCACGGCTTGACAACCAACTCTTTATTTTCATTCTTGTGATATACTTTTTCATTTTATCTGGTTGGCTCTTTTTTCTCTATAAGAGATTCAACAGCATCACACCATCATCCACAAACGTATCTTGAACTAGCACCACAAAGAATAATGAGGAACCCGATCCACGAATGAGCATCGCAGAATACGGGATACAGCACTTTTTCAGTCAAGTGTTGCTTTAAACCTGCCAGTATCAGCAAAACAATATCCAAAAAAATATTCTATTCGCCACTGATATTGAACTGCTCGCCATAGGTGAAAATAAGAGGGCTGAAATAATTTCTATATCTCTGACCTATATTATGGCAAACTAAAAACAAGGTGTCCCTGCAGGTGAGGGCAATACATGTTGCATCGAGTCAAGTAGTTGCTGATGTAAATACAGAATGGTTTCGAGGCGCCCCATTCACTTTTAATGGAGACGCTGTTTACCAAATGATGTTGACAGCGCCTTAAAAACAATCTTTCATATTGACTCATACCCACTGTGGTTTTGTATATTGAATGAAGGAGGATCACATGGCACAATTTCAAGCCTTTGAAAAAAATGTGGATGTATGTGGAAAAGCGGTGCTCAGCATTATCAAAGGAATGGAATATTTTGAAGAAAAAGCGCTTGAGATACTGGCAGAGAATGGCATTCATCATCCAATACCAGAAGAGTGGTATTCCCAGCAAGCATGGTTAGACGCCTTTAGAAAAATTTACATGGAAATCGGACCGTACGCCCTATATTCCATCGGCAAGAAAATACCGGATTCTGCCCATTTCCCACCTGATATTGATTCACTTGAAAATGCATTGCGATCCATCGATGTAGCCTATCATATGAACCATAGAGGAGGGGCAATAGGTAACTACAATTTCAACAAGTCTGCAGACGGCTCCATTTCCTTAGTATGCGAAAACCCCTATCCTTGCGAGTTTGACAGAGGAATAATAGAAGGAATAGCCCGGAAATTTGCCCCAGATGAAAGCCGAATCATCGTCAGACACGACGATTCGGCGCCATGCAGAGAAAATGGTGACTCATCATGCACATACCATGTTGAGTTGTTGAAAAAAAATAATACATAAACGAATCAGCTTGCTTGTTGTTTCGCTTTGGCCATTGCCCGACCAAAAGCATCGTCTGCTCTTTCAATCACCGCATCTTCAACACAATAGGCCAGCCTGAAAAAACCAGGTGCACCAAAACCACGCCCGGGCACAGCAAGTATCTTTTCTTCCTGTAATAGCGCAACAAAATCAACATCACTTTCCAATGGCGATTTGGGGAAGAAGTAAAATGCCCCTTTCGGCATCTCAAACTCATAGCCATGTTTTTCCAAAATAGCGGCAAACTTCTCTCGTCTTTTGGTGTAAATGGAACAATCAACCGTGACACCTTGTAATTCGGCAACCACTCGTTGCATAAGAGCAGGAGCATTCACAAATCCTAAAATTCGGTTGGCCAGGGTCATTGCCCCAAGCATAAGAGCCTTCTCTTCAATTTCCGGGTGAACGATTATATAGCCGATCCGTTCTCCAGGAAGTGACAGGTCCTTAGAATAAGAAGAAACCACGATTGAATTCGTATAGGCCTGAAATATGGAAGGAACGTCGTGTCCATCGTAAATTATTTTACGATAGGGCTCATCGGAAACAAGATAAATGGTACTATCATGTTCTTTGCCTGCCTTACTGAGTAATTCCCCCAAGGCCGCCATGTCTTCTTTGGGATAAATCTGTCCTGTGGGATTGTTTGGGCTGTTTATAATTAGAGCTTTGGTTTTATCGGTAATCGCAGCCTCAATGGCGGCAAGGTCCAGGTTGAAATGTTCATCTGTCGAAACAATTTTTGTTACACCACCATGGTTATCCACGTAAAAATTATATTCGACAAAAAACGGTGCCAGGATAATGACCTCATCGCCAGGATCAAGTACAGCTTTCATGACAACATTCAAAGCACCTGCTGCGCCGCAGGTCATGAGAATGTCATCTCCACTTACTTCAACACCTTGTTCAATGGATATCTGGGCGGCAACTTTTTCCCGAACCGCAGGATATCCACCATTGGGCATATAGGCATGCACACCAGGTTTTTCATTGGCCACAATCTCTTTTAAAACAGTTTCAAATTCAGCCGGTGGGGTTAAATCTGGATTACCTAAACTGAAATCAAAAATATTCTCAGCACCGAATTGGGCTTTGAGCTTTGCTCCCTCTTCAAACATTTTGCGGATCCATGAAGAACGCTCAGCAAAATCAATCATCTTTTTAGAAATAGCCATCGTAACCCCTCCGGGTCTCAGATTTAAAATTATGAATTACATATTATAATAACAAAAAGTAAGATCGAGCAGCGCAGCGCAGAACCGTAATTGAGATCAATACACATGCAAGTGAGCACCACAAGAGCATTTCCGGTGGCCACCTGCGAAACTCGAAGATGATGCGGTGCCAGGTTTAACCTTACAAGTTTCGTTTGTCAATAACACGATTCGCCTTGCCGCTGAACCGTTTCAATGTTTTCTCTTCAACGAGCTTAACTTCCACTCCAATACCGAGTTCCGTGGCAAGCCGTCTTTTAATTCGATCGATTAGTTCTTTCTGTTTTTTCATCTGATCAAAAAAGATGGACTCAATAACTTCCACTTCAACGGTGATTTTATCCAGTCGTCCTTCCCTTTCCACAATGAGTTGATAATGGGGTTCAGTCCCTTCAATTTCAAAGAGAACTGATTCAATCTGGGTTGGGAAAACGTTAACCCCTTTAACAATGAGCATGTCATCACTGCGGCCAAGTACACGACTCATCCGTTTAAAAGTACGACCGCAAGGACAGGGTTCCGGTAAAATCTTTGTTAAATCCCTGGTTCGGTAGCGAATCATAGGAAAAGCCTCTTTGGTGAGGGTGGTAATAACCATCTCCCCTACTTCACCGTCGGGTACCGGCTCGAAGGTTTCGGGATCGACTATTTCAACAAGGAA